>NZ_JAZARS010000033.1:0-23058 GCF_036233855.1 Gordonia sp. Z-3 | reverse complement strand
ACGCCGCAAACCGGATCGACAATGAACCATCCGGCCGATCGTTGCCGCAGGCTCGACCACTATTAGCCAGTCAATGCTGGGACAACGCCGGCGCCGAATCGCTGTGGTCAACCGTCAAGCACGAATACTACAAGCGACACGCGTTCACCACCTACGCGAATCTTACTGCAGGACTTGACAATTACATCCGATTCTACAATCATGACAGGAGGCACAGCTCGCTGGGGATGATCTCGCCTATCGACTTCGAGGTCACATCACTGACAAGTCAGCAATCAAGCTAACCGTGTCCACTTTTTCGGGGGAGCCCCAGTCGACGACATTGCTTAACCGTAGCCGTCACAGCTCCGCGGGGAGACGTCGCAAAAACGTTGATCGTGAGGTAGGACGGGCTAGGAACGAAGTCAGCGCGTAGCGGGTGGCAGCGGGTTGAACGCGTCGTGAGCCATGATTCGTGGTCGAGTTCGATGTCCCAGGCTTCCAAATCGGGGGCGAGGACCAACTCATCGATGCAGGCGGCGGTCCCACCGACGAAGAAGATAGAGCTACTCCCCCTCCGTCAGCGCCCTCCAGCCCACCTAAACTACTATCTAGCATAGTTTCAAGGTTGGCTGTTGGAGGCGTGGTGATCGCAAACATTGTGGCCCAAGGGACACTCCTGGGACTGTTCGGTGCGGTCGTAGCGTGTGGTGTCGCCGCTGCCCGCCAGCCGGATCGAGGTGGGGAGGCGTGGCGGGCGCTTGTTTCGTGTGCGGTGGCCGTGAGTGCGGCCGTCGGCGTGATGGTGGTTGCTCCCCAGGGCGATTTCTCGTCGGCGATCGGAGCTCAATCGAACCCCGAGGTGGTCCCGCACAGGCAGTGTGATCGCGATCTTCGGTCTGGTGGCCGCGATAGTCTTCCGCCTGGCCCGGCCGGCCTCCCGCGGTGATGGCTTCGACGCCCTCGTTCCCGGCGCCCACGCCCGATTCCCACAAAATACGAAGGTGGTTAGTAGAAGTGGGGCGTGATGCGAGTGTGCGGAGGAGGTGGTGGGCATGACTGACGGTGTCGAGGTGCCGCGTACGGATCGGTTCGGCCCGCGCGGTCCTGCCCGTACGATCTCTCGTGCGGTGGGCCTTGCCGTGGTGATGTTTGAGGCGGTTGCCGCGTTCTGGCTGGTGATGCTGCTCCGAACGTCGGATCTCGTGCCATCCGACCCGTCAGGAGTCGGGCGCGGTGATCAGGTCGAGCTGCGGATGCTGACCGCGGTGGATGTGCACGACTGGGTGTCGGCGCTGAGTGCTGCGGCCTTCGCTGCGGGTGTGGCCGGTGCGCTGGCGGCGCATCTACTTCCCGCAGTCAAGGGGCGCGCGCCGGTTGAGTAGTCGGGCCGGGATTTCGACTCTTGGAACGTTTCTGTGGCTTAGGCTTTGGTGCCGCCGCCGCGGGTGTGGCGAGGTTTGCGGCTGAGGTATTCGCTGAGCACTTCCCGCTCGGCGGGTGTCACGGTCTGGGCGAAGTGCATCAGTACTGCCGCGGAGTCTCCGCTGGCGTCGAGGACCTGACGCAAGGTGCGTGAGGTGGCCTCCTCGCGGGTCTGCATGGGGAAGTACCGGTAGGCGCGGCTGACTTTTTCTCGACCGACGAACCCTTTTTTGTGCAGGTTGGTGACGACGGTGAGCACTGTGGTGTAGGCCGGTTCGCGGTCGTGGAGTTCCTCGACTAGGTCGTGCACCGACATCGCCGCACCGGCCGACCACAGCACGTCCATCACTGCGCGTTCCAGCGAACCCAGCCCAGTCATTTTCACCCACCATCTCTAGATGCGGGTCAATCTTACGACGGACTACCTCAGTTAGTAGCTCGGTCCCGTTGGAGCGCATCGGCAGCGCCGCGAGGCGGGCGGTGTTCGATGGCTGCGGAGAATTCGGTTCCAGGGGTGCTGCGGTGGATGTGACGTCGTGTTGTGGTCGGCAACGTGATGGTGAAGGTGGCTCCGTGCCCGGTTCCCAGGCTTTCGGCGAGCAAGGTGCCCCCATGGTCTTCGACGATGGAGCGGGCGATGGTGAGTCCGATACCGCTGCCGCCGGCGTCTCGGGTCCGTGAGGAGTCGGTGCGGTAGAAGCGGTCAAAGATGTGTGGAAGGTGTTGAGCGGGAATCCCGTCCCCGCAGTCGACGACGCTGATGCGCACCGCGTGTGCCGGGGCGGTGTCGGCTTTCACTACGACCCGCTGGCCCGGGGAGCTGTGTCGCAGCGCGTTAGTGAGCAGATTGAGCAGTACTTGGCTCATTCGTTCGGCATCGACATCGATGTGTACGCGCGCGGCGGTGGTGACGATGCCCAGCGTGACGCCGGCGTCGGTGAACAGCTCGGCGGCTTCTTCGTAGGTCGCGATGAGCAGTTCGTTGACAGTGATCGTCGAGGGTTGCAATGGCATCTGGTGCTCGTCGGCGCTGGATACGGTCGCGATGTCCTCGGCGAGGCGCTGCAACCGGGTGGTGGCGGTGCGCACGACGTCGAAGGTGTGGGAGTCGGGCGCGCGGACACCGTCCTCGAGGGCGTCGGTGATCGCGCCGATGGTGGTCAACGGGGTGCGCAGTTCGTGGGCGAGGTCTGACAGCATCCGCTTGCGGATGTCTTCCTGGGAGTTCAAACGTTGTGCCAGCTGGTTGATGGCTCGGCTGAGCTGGGTGAACTCAGTGCCGAGCTGGCGATCGGGAACACGGGTGCGGTAGTTGCCTGCGCCGATCGCCACAGCCGAGCGCGCGACGCTGGCGACTGACTGTTGTACGCGGCGAGCCAGGAACCAGCTGACGGCCGTGGCCAGGATCGTCGAGGTGACCAGGGCTGCGGTCATCGAGACGACGATGGAGAAGGTGAATGCGGCCTCGACGTGTTCGGCCTGTGCTGATCCCGGTTCGAGGCTGGACTGGCCGAGGTGATCGTGGAAGGTGTGCGGCGCGACGAACAGTGCCACGATCGCGACGCTGATGCCGCCGCCGCCGATCACGATGGCCTGGGCCAGCATCAACCGGGAGCCGAAGCTGCCCGGGATACGTGCCCGTCGTCGATCACCGTTCATGGCTGTCTCCTCGAGGTTGGCCGTCACCCATCCGGTAGCCCACGCCGCGCACGGTACGGATGAATCGACCGGCCGCGGCGCTGTCGCCGAGTTTGCGGCGCAGGCTGGCGATATGAACTTCGACAACGTGGGCATCGCCGACCCAGTTGGGTCCCCAGATTTCGGTGAGCAGTTGTTCTCGACTGAACACCACACCGGGCCGTCGGCTCAGGGCTTCCAGAACGTCGAATTCGGTGCGGGTCAGTTCCACGAGTGTGTCTTCTACCCGCACTTCACGGCCTTGTGGGTCCAGGGTCAGCTCCCCCAGTGTCCGCGGGTGTGCTGTGTCTACCGCCGAGGTCGGGCGCGGACGGCGCAGCATGGCGTCGATGCGCGCCATCAGCTCACGAGGACGAAACGGTTTGGTGAGGTAGTCGTCGGCTCCAACCGCGAGACCGATGATGGTGTCGACCTCGTCGGCGCGGGCGGTGACCATCACGATGTAGGCGTCGGTGAAGGTGCGTAACTGCCGACACACCTCGACGCCGTCGATCGAGGGCAAACCCAGATCGAGGATGACTACCGCAGGACTCACCGTGCGTGCGGCGGCGATCCCCTCTTGGCCGTCGTGGGCGATGGTGACCACAAATCCGCTGCGCTGCAGGTAGTCGGCGACAACCTCGGCGATGTCAGGCTCATCTTCGATGACCAGCGCGTGTAGCCCGTGCGGTGGTCGGGCCGCCGGCCCACGAAGGTCGTCGTCGACGATGACGCGGTCATGAGGCACGTCCCTATGGTGGCGGTGGTTTACACGACCATCCAACCCCGCGGGCATTCTTGAGCAGATCTTGATCCCGACCGCCGATCAGCCTTGAGGTTGAGTGGGCAAGGTGGCGGTGTCGCCGCGCCGAACGATATGTCCCAGTTCCCTCTCACACTGTTGATCTGCTTTCGGCCCGGCGACATCCTGTCCATCGATGCAGAGGATGCCCGTGTGACTGTCTCCTACAGCCTCACCACCAGTGATCCATTCGCCACCACCTTCCCTGCCGAGGCCACATCGCGCCGTGCTGGGCTGAGTCGTCAGCTGGTCGGCGGCACCCCGGTACTGCGGATCGAAGAACCCTTTGCCGAGCACGGGCACGGTTTCTGGGCCAAGCTGGAGGGCTTCAACCCCGGTGGCATGAAAGACCGGCCGGCGCTGCACATGGTCGAACGCGCCCGCGCCCGCGGCGAGCTGGCCCCGGGGGCGCAGATCATCGAATCAACGAGCGGCACACTGGGATTGGGGTTAGCGCTAGCGGGCATTGTGTTCGGTCATCCGGTGACCTTGGTGACCGACCCCGGACTGGAACCGATCCTGCGGCAAATGCTCGCCGCCTACGGCGCCCGGGTCGATGTCGTCAGCGAGCCCCACCCGGTCGGGGGTTGGCAACAAGCCCGCCGCGACCGTGTGCGCGCCCTGCTCGCACTCGACGAGGCTGCGTGGTGTCCCGACCAGTATTCCAACCCCGACAACGTGACCGGTTACAGCTCACTGGGTGTGGAGCTGATCGCGCAGCTGCGCCATATCGATGTCCTGGTGTGTTCGGTGGGCACCGGTGGGCACTCAGCCGGTGTGGCTCATACTCTGCGGCAGTTCAACCCTGAGCTGGAAGTCGTGGGCGTAGACACCATCGGCTCGACGATCTTCGGCCAGCCCGCACAGTCACGGATCATGCGGGGACTCGGCTCGAGCATCTACCCCCGCAACGTCGCCTACGACCAGTTCAGTGAGGTGCACTGGGTGGCGCCGGCCGAAGCAGTCTGGGCATGCCGCACCCTGGCCGCCACGCAGTACGCCACCGGCGGCTGGAGCGTGGGCGCGGTGGCCCTGGTCTCGGGCTGGCTGGCTCGCACTCGTTCGGCCGATACGCGCATCGCGGCGGTCTTCCCCGATGGCCCCGCCCGCTACTACGGAACCATCTACAACGACGAGTACTGCCAAGCTCACGACCTGATGGACGCCCCAGCGCCCACTGCCCCCCACACCATCAACGATCCGCTGACCCAGGTCGCGAGTAGCTGGACCCGGTGCCCCACCATCATCGACCCCACTCACATGCCGCACACCGAGCCCACGAGCTGACCTATGCGACGCCTCTACCGCAGTTTCCGCAGCTTCGATCGCCCCAGCCAAGTGCTGATGGTCAACCAGTTCACCATCAACCTCGGCTTCTACATGCTCATGCCCTATCTCGCCGCCTATCTCGCCGGCCCGCTGGCCCTGGCGGCATGGGCAGTGGGCCTGGTCCTGGGGATACGCAACTTCTCCCAGCAGGGCATGTTCCTGATCGGGGGAACACTCGCTGACCGCTGGGGGTACAAACCGCTCATCATCGCCGGATGCCTGATGCGGGTCATCGGATTCATCCTACTGGCCCTGGCCAGTTCGCTGCTCGCGATCCTGATCGCCTCGGCGGCAACGGGATTCGCCGGGGCGCTGTTCAACCCCGCCGTCCGCGCCTACCTGGCCGCCGACGCCGGTGAACGTCGCATCGAAGCATTCGCCGTGTTCAACGTCTTCTACCAGGCCGGCATCCTGCTCGGGCCGCTGGTCGGACTGGCGTTGACCGCTTTGGATTTTCGGCTCACCTCCCTGTGTGCGGCAGCAGTTTTCGCGGTCCTGACCCTCGTGCAGATCAAAGCGCTACCCGCAACAACACCAGCCCCAAGCAACACCTCGATCATTCAGGACTGGCGCAGCGTCGTACGTAACCGGCGATTCCTGCTCTTCGCTGTGGCGATGGCCAGCTCGTATGTGCTGTCCTTTCAGGTCTACCTCGCGCTGCCCCTGCACGCCGACCGCATAGCGGACAACCCCACCCTCGCCACCAGCATTGTCACCGCAATGTTTGTGGTGACCGGTCTGGTGGCCATCGCCGGACAGCTACGCATCACCGCATGGTTCGGCAACCGCTGGGGCAGTACCGGCAGCCTGAGCGTGGGAATGACACTGATGGCTGCAGCTTTCCTGCCCCTAGTCGCCAGCGCCGCAACGCATCAGCGCAACATCGCCCTCAACATCGCCGCACTGCTACTCACCGCAGCCCTGCTCGCCGCCGCCACCGCAGCAGTGTTCCCATTCGAAATGGACACTGTGGTGGGACTGGCCCGCGGCACGCTTGTCGCCACCCACTACGGGCTCTACAACACCATCGTCGGGATCGGGATTCTGCTCGGCAATGCCGCGACCGGGTGGCTGTTCAGCGCGGCCACCACCCGCGACATGCCCGAACTGGTGTGGATCGCTTTGGTCCTCACCGGCATAGCGGCGGCGTCCGCCCTGTTGATGTTGCACCGCCGCGGATGGCTCAGCGTCTCCGCCCCCACCGAAGCTCAACCCACCTCCACCCATTGATTACCCTAGGGGGGTAGGGTATAAAGGTGGTGTGGCGAGACGCCACAGCGACAGGCCTCCTGAGGGTCGTCGGCACCACTGCTGTACCGAAAGGGCACATCTCATGAGCACATCGACAGTGATCGTCTCCGGAATGACGTGTGGGCACTGCGCGTCGTCGGTGCGTGAAGAAGTCGGAGCACTGGCCGGCGTGACCGACGTCGAGGTCGACGTGGCCAGCGGGCAAGTCACCATCTCCAGCTCGGCCCCGATCGAGCCCGACGCGATCCGCGTCGCGGTCGAAGAGGCCGGCTACCACCTGGCGCAGTAGCCGATGAGGGGCTGAAGTGTCTGCCCACTGGCGACTTCAGCCCTTCTCCGGGCGGCGTGTGTGTCGCCACCACCGATGACAGGAATCCAGCGATGAATGTTCCAACCAAGCTCGGCGTCTTCGCTGCGGCTCTGCTGATAGTTTTCGCCGCGGCCTATGCCATCGCCGCGGGTGTCGCACCCGATCGGCCACGACCGTCGTCGGCCGAGTCCACCCATGTCGGCCACACTGCCCAACCGTCATCATCTGCGTCCCCCGGTGCCGATCAGGTTCGCGGGGTTTCGCTGGCAGCAGGCGGCTTCATCCTGGGAAATGTGGTGGCACCCCATGCGCCCGGGATGCAAGCACCGCTGAGCTTTGAGATCCTCGACGCCGCCGGGGCCGCGGTCACCGACTTCGCCACCGAGCACGACAAGCAGCTGCACCTGATCGTCGTCCGCGCGGATGGCGCCTACTTTCGACACGTGCACCCCACTCTCTCGCCCGAAGGGCGCTGGTCGCTGCCCTGGCAGTGGGCGACGGGAGGCAGCTACCGGATCTATGCCGACTTCGTGCCCGCCGCCACCGGTCAACCCCTCACCCTGACCAGCACCGTCGAAGTCAGCGGTGACTACCAGCCGGCCCCAGCCGCCGCCGAATCACGACAGTCATCCGTCGACGGGTTCGACATCGAGCTGGCCGGGCACCTGCGCGCGGGAGCCGAGTCCGAATTGACCGTCACCGTGCGGCGAGCAGGACAACCGGTCACTACCTTGCAGCCGTATCTGGGCGCTTTCGGTCACTTGGTGGCTCTGCGTCAGGGCGACCTGGCCTACCTGCATGTTCACCCTGAGGGCGCGGCACCGACCGCCGGTCAACTCGCGGGACCACAGGTCCGCTTCGCCACCACCGCCCCCACCCCGGGCCGCTATCTGCTCTACCTCGACTTCCAGGTCGACGGCGCTGTGCACACCGCCACCTTCGTTCTCGACGCCCCCACCGGCGCCCCGGCCCCGACAACCAACTCCACGGCCCCCTCGGCCGATCCGCACGCCGGACACTAACTCGCTAACCAGCGCCACCCCGGGGCCACTGCACCGAGGCACTGCGCCGAGGCGCTCACCCTTCGAGGAACTTCCCCATGACCACCTCAGCTCCGATCCACCCACCTGCGGCCACCGCCGAGCAGACAGGCACCGTCGATGTCGAACTCGCCGTGTCGGGCATGACGTGTGCCTCGTGCGCGGCACGCATCGAACGCACACTGAACAAACTCGACGGAGTGAGCGCCTCGGTGAACTACGCCACCGAAAAAGCTCACGTCAGCGCACGCGCCGGTGTCGACCCCCACCTGCTGATCGAGACCATCGAACAGGCCGGGTACCGCGCTGCGCTGCCCGCCATTCCCACAGGCGCCGACCCCGACGACGACCCTTCGGACGACGACGGGGAGCTCGTGGCCTTGCGTCACCGACTGATCGGTGCGGTGGTTCTCTCGGTACCGGTGATCGCGCTGGCAATGGTCCCGACGTTGCAGTTCACCTACTGGCAGTGGGCGTCGTTGACGTTGGCCGCGCCGGTGATCGTGTGGGCGGCCTGGCCGTTTCATCGCGCCGCGTTGCTCAACCTGCGCCACGGCGCGGCCACGATGGACACCCTGATCTCGGTCGGCACCACCGCGGCGCTGTTGTGGTCGTTGTATGCGTTGTTCTTCGGCACCGCCGGACAACCAGGCATGACCCACGGATTCACCTTGACGGTCGGCGCCTCTGACGGTGCAGGCAACATCTACCTCGAGGTCGCCGCGGGGGTCACGATGTTCGTCCTGGCCGGCCGATACTTCGAGAAGCGGTCCAAACGGCAAGCCGGTGCGGCGTTGCGGGCCTTGTTGGAGCTGGGCGCCAAAGACGTCACGGTGGTCAGGGACGGCCACCAGCATCGGATACCGATCGGCGAGCTCGCCGTCGACGACGAGTTCATTGTGCGGCCCGGCGAGAAGATCGCCAGCGACGGTGTGGTGGTGTCTGGCACCTCGGCAGTTGACGCCAGCATGGTCACCGGCGAGTCGATGCCAGTCCAGGTTGCCCCCGCCGACACCGTGACCGGCGGAACGGTCAACGCCGGCGGGCACCTGCGGGTGCGGGCGACCCGCGTGGGAGCGGACACCCAACTCGCGCAAATGGCCGCGATGGTCGAACGCGCCCAGACCGGCAAAGCCCACGCCCAGCGACTGGCCGACCGGATCTCAAGTGTCTTCGTGCCGGTGGTCATCGCCGTCGCCATCGCTGTCCTCGGCGCGTGGATCGGCGCCGGCTATCCCCTGCAAGCGGCGTTCACCGCCGCGGTCGCTGTGCTGATCATCGCCTGCCCCTGCGCTCTGGGACTGGCCACCCCGACCGCACTTCTGGTCGGTACCGGCCGCGGAGCCCAACTCGGCATCGTGATCAAAGGCCCCGAAGTCCTGGAATCCACCCGAACCGTCGACACCGTTGTCCTCGACAAAACCGGCACGGTCACCACGGGACAGATGACACTCGTCCAGGTCACCACTGCTCCCTCCACCACTCGCGAAGACGTGCTCGCCCTCGCGGGGGCGGTGGAGAATGCCTCCGAGCACCCCGTCGCGGCCGCCATCGCTGCTGGTGCAGCCGCCGAAGTCGGGCCGCTCGACGAGGTCGACGACTTCCGCAACTTCGAAGGTCGAGGCGTGCGCGGTCTGGTCCAGGGACGTGTGGTCACCGTCGGGCGTCCGACGCTGCTGGCCGAACACGGCATCGCCGTGGATGACCCTCACCTCAACGAGGCGCAGACCGCCGCCGAAGAAGCCGGACAGACCGCCGTACTCGTCGCCTGGGACGGCCGCGCCCATGCGGTCCTGGCGGTCGCCGATGCGATCAAACCCACCAGCGCACACGCCATCGCCCGGCTCGCCGCACTGGGTATGACGCCCATCCTGTTGACCGGCGACAACCAGACCGTCGCCGATGCCGTGGCCGCTGAGGTCGGTATCGACACCGTCATCGCTAACGTCTTGCCGGCCGACAAAGCCGCCGTCATCACCGACCTGCAATCCGACGGCAAGGTTGTGGCCATGATCGGCGACGGCGTCAACGACGCCGCTGCCCTGGCCCACGCCGATCTCGGGCTGGCGATGGGCACCGGCACCGACGCCGCCATGCATGCCGCTGACATCACCCTGGTCCGCGGCGACCTCAACGCTGCCGCCGACGCGATCGCCTTGGCACGCACCACTCTGAAAACGATCAAAATGAACCTGTTCTGGGCATTCGCCTACAACGTCGCCGCGATACCGCTGGCCGCGCTGGGACTGCTCAACCCCATGCTGGCTGGGGCCGCCATGGCGTTGTCCAGCGTGTTCGTCGTCAGCAACAGCCTGCGGCTGCGCGCCTTCACCAGCCCGCCCCACTCATCGTCCACAGTTCCACCCACCAACCCCTCGACATATACCCCCCAGGGGTATAAGGTAGCGGCATGAACGAGCACTCTTCCCCTGAGCACGTCGGTCACGACGCCGCCGATGAACGCCACCACGGCCAACTCGCCGCAGCGTCACACAACCACCACGATCACCATGCTGAGCGCGCCCGCGCAGACCATGATCACGCTGGGCATGGGGGGCATGGTGATCACGTCGGGCAGTTCCGGCGGCTGTTCTGGATCATGCTGGCCCTGGCTGTGCCGGTCGTGGCCTTTTCGCCCATGTTCGCGATGCTCATCGGCTATGACCTACCCGATGGTGAAGTGTTGAAGTGGGTCTCACCGGTGCTGGGTACGGTGATGTACTGCTGGGGTGGGCGGCCGTTCCTGGTAGGCGCCTATTCAGAACTGCGGTCGCGTGCACCGGGAATGATGCTGTTGATCGCCTTGGCGATCACGGTGGCCTTCGTGGCGTCCTGGGGTGCGAGCATCGGTGTGTTGCACCACGAACTGGACTTCTGGTGGGAACTGGCGCTGCTCATCGTGATCATGCTGTTGGGGCATTGGATCGAGATGCGGTCGCTGGCCCAGACGACCTCGGCCCTGGACTCGCTGGCCGCGCTGCTGCCCGATGAGGCCGAACGCGTCGATGGCGACCAGATCACCACGGTTGCTCCCAGTGAGCTGCAGGTCGGAGATGTGGTGATCGTGCGCCCGGGGGCCAGCGTGCCGGCCGACGGTCGCGTCGTAGACGGCTCGGCCGAGCTCGATGAATCCATGGTCACCGGAGAATCGCGCACGGTGCGCCGCGGCATCGGCGATCAGGTGGTGGCCGGCACGGTGGCCACCGACTCGGGGCTGCGGGTCCAGATCACCGCCACCGGCGATGACACGGCGCTGGCCGGGATTCAGCGCCTGGTGGCAGACGCGCAGAACTCCACCTCCCGCGCCCAGCGGCTGGCCGATTCCGCTGCAGCGCTGCTGTTCTGGTTCGCGCTCGGCTCAGCGATCATCACCGCCATCGTGTGGACGGTCATCGGCCAACCCGACCAGGCGGTGATTCGAACCATCACCGTGCTGGTCATCGCCTGCCCGCACGCACTCGGCTTGGCTATCCCCCTGGTGGTGGCCATTGCCACCGAACGCGCCGCCCGCGGCGGCGTGCTGGTTAAAGACCGGTCGGCACTTGAGGCCATGCGCACTGTGGATGCGGTGCTGTTCGACAAGACCGGAACCCTGACCAAGGGTGAGCCCACGGTCATCGAGATCGCGGCCGCCGACGGCGTCGATGAGGACACCGTGCTCGCCCTGGCCGCCAGCGCCGAAGCCGACAGTGAGCACCCGTTGGCGCGAGCGATTGTCGCAGCTGCCGGAGACCGCGCGCGGCCGGTGCCGGCGGCCACCGACTTCACCTCGTCACCGGCGGTCGGTGTGACCGCTCGCGTCGAGGGCGCCACAGTGCGGGTGGGCGGGCCCCGCATGCTCGAGGAACAGGGCCATCAGGAACTGGCCATCGCTGATCGCTGGCGCGCCGACGGCGCAATCATCCTGCATGTCACCCGCGACACTGAGCTGATTGGAGCTCTCAAACTTGCTGATGAGGTGCGCGGGGAATCCCGCCAAGCCGTCGAGGTGCTGCACGCCCGCGGGGTCGAGGTTGTGATGATTACCGGCGACGCCGAAGCAGTGGCGCACACCGTCGCTCACGACCTCGGTATCGATCGGGTGTTCGCCGGTGTACGGCCGGAAGACAAAGCCAGCAAGGTGGCCGAACTGCAGCACGAAGGCCGCAAGGTGGCGATGGTGGGCGACGGCGTCAACGACGCCCCCGCCCTGGCCCAGGCCGATGTGGGCATCGCGATCGGGGCCGGCACCGACGTCGCGATCGCCTCGGCCGGGGTCATCCTCGCCAGCGACGACCCCCGCTCGGTGCTGTCGGTCATCGAGCTGTCGGACGCCAGCTACCGAAAAATGAAGCAGAACCTGTGGTGGGCAGCGGGATACAACCTGATCTCTGTACCGCTGGCCGCCGGAATTCTCGCGCCCATCGGGTTCGTCCTGCCGATGTCGGTCGGAGCGATTCTGATGTCAGCCTCGACGGTCGTGGTCGCACTCAACGCGCAACTGTTACGCCGACTCGACCTGCAGCCAGGCGCGAGTACAGTGCGTGGACTGCAGCACAACCGACCGAGATCCATTGAGAAGGTGAGTCCATGACCGCTGCGTCCGCACCGGGACAATCCTCCACCCCGGAAGAATCCTCTGCCTCGGAACACTCTTCCCACGGTTATATCAGCGATAAGGGCAAATACCTGGCCCGCCTCAAGCGCATCGAAGGCCAATCCCGAGGTATCCACCGGATGGTCGACGAGGAGCAGTACTGCATCGACATCCTGACCCAGATCTCGGCGCTGACCAAGGCACTGGAGGGGGTCGCGCTGGGCTTGCTCGACGACCACCTCACCCACTGCGTGCTCGATGCCGCCCACTCCGGCGGCGACGAGGCACAGGAGAAGATCGCTGAAGCCTCGGCGGCCATCGCTCGCCTCGTTCGTTCCTGACCCACCACACCGCGCTGGCTCGTCACAGGCGTCGTTCGCCGACCCACTGCGGCACCACCGGCCCCGGCGCGCGGGCGTCGGCATCAGCGGCCATCGCCAGAACCACCCCACGATCGGCCAGCCACTGTGCCGGATCGACGTTGACTCCCGTCGGGTCGAGAACCTCGAAATGCAGATGCGGGCCGGTCGAGACCCCACGGTTGCCCACCGTGGCGATCGATTGGCCCATCCGTACTCGCGCGCCCTGCTCGAGCAGATTCTCGTCGTTGTGGCCGTAGGTGGTGATCGTGCCGTCATCGTGCCGGATCCGCATCCACAACCCGAACCCCTCGGCAGGTCCGGAGGTGATGACCTCCCCGTCAGCTACCGCGACAATGGGCGCGCCCAGATCATTGCCGATATCAATGCCCTGATGGCCCCGTCCGTCACCGAAGGTGGACGTGATCTCGCCCGCAGTCGGCGCCACCGCACCGCCACTACCGGGCAGCAGCGGTGTCGGCGTTCCGGGTTCCTGCGGCTGGGGGCCATGCGGCTCGTTCGGATCGTGCGGCACGATTGCGGCGATCAGGGTGGCTACCAGCCGAGCCAGCGGTAACGCGTCGATGATCCGGAACCCGTCTATCGGATCAATGAGCGAAAACGTGCCGAAGCACTGCAGTGCGGCTGCACTGCCCGCATCGCCGACGCTGCCCGACTGGGCCTGAGCGCCCAGGCAGGACGCCGTCTGCGTGATCGGCTTCCCCAAATTCGCCGCCGCGGCACCACCCAAAGCGGCCTTCACCGAGTCCTGCACGATCGCGATCAGCTCCCCGGCCACATGTCCATCGGTTGAGGCCGCCGCCGGTGCGGTGGCAATCACAGGCGCAACGCCCACGCACACCGCCGCTGCCACCCCCAGCGCTTTGGGGCCCCACTGCTGCCCCGCCTTGACCCGTAGCGATGTCAACACCATCTGCATGCGGTCGGACCTTTCCCGCGGACGTCGTAGACCCACGCACGAGTGCCATGCGTGTACCCGCGAGATCACACCACAAGTCACTTGTGCCCCACCAGTCACACGCGGCTCCACTACGAAGCGAACTAATCAGGCATTAGCGGCTTTGTTTGCGCAGTTCACCGCCCGTTTTGTGGGTGCCGGGCAGGCGACTAACTACTATCGGTGTTAGTAGAATTGTTATCGAAGCGCCGCCGGGCGGTGGCGAAGTATCACTCTTGAGGAGGAGATCGATGAGAGTCACACGAACCGGTGTCGTCGTTGCTGCCGCGGCGGCTGTTCTGACAGTGGTGGCCGCGTGTTCGGACACCTCGACTGAGGATCATTCCTCGATGTCGGGGATGGGTACCAGCACGGTCAGTACCGAATCGTCAGCGGCGGCCTCTGCCGAACACAACAGCGCGGACATCTCGTTCGCCCAGCAGATGATCCCGCACCACACCCAGGCGATCATGATGAGCGACATCCTGTTGGAGAAGGACAACATCAACCCCCAGGTCGTCAGTCTGGCCCAGCAGATCAAAGACGCTCAGCAGCCCGAGATCGAGCAGATGCAGTCGTGGCTGAAGCAATGGGGAGCCCCACTCGAGGGCCAGGGGCACAACATGGACATGGGTACCTCGATGGCACCGGGTACCTCCCCGATGCCGTCGATGATGGGCATGATGTCGCCAGAACAGATGCAGCAGCTACGCGACGCGCAAGGCGCCGAGGCGTCGCGCCTGTTCCTGACCCAGATGATCGAACACCACCGCGGCGCCATCGCCATGGCCAAGACCGAGATTCAAGACGGCCAATCGCCCGAGGCGATCGCGCTGGCACGCCAGATCGTCACTGACCAGGAAAGTGAAATCGCCAGGATGCAGCAGCTTCTCAACAACCCCTAGCGGCCCGACCCGCCCGGGTTTGCCTCGGCTACACACACATCGCGATCACCATCGCCGCGACGACACCGGATGCCGCCAGCGTGGTCGGTACCGCCACCACACCAGCCACCGCCGCGGCGGCACCCACATGATGACGCCGCGACCGGCACCGGTGACCGGAGTCCAAGCGGCTCAGCCGCGGCCCCACGGACGACGAATCGCTGATCGACAACACACCCACCGGGCCCGCCACGGGCCCCGAACGGGCCAACGTTCCCAACGCCGAGCAGACCGCCCGCGCACCCACCAGCTGGGCGGCGCGGGCATCGGCGGCTTGCTCGACCAAGCCGGCGACCTCACGGCCCGCGCGGCTGAACAACGGAATCAGCGGAAACGCACGCCCGAGAGCGCGGGCCGCCAACACCACGGTGTGATGACGTTGCCGCCGGTGCGCGCGCTCATGGGCAACGACGGCATCGAGTTCCTCACCGGACAACGCCGCCTGTAACCCAGTCGTGGCGGCGATCCCGGCATCCTTACCCGGCAGACAAAACGCCATCGGCCGCCCGTCGGCGAGCCACCACACGTCGGGATAGCGCTCACTGCGGGCGCCCACCAACCGCAACGACTGCAGATACTCCTCACGAGCACCACGCATCCGCACCGCCGATCGCACCGCGATCGTCACCGCTCGGACAATCGCTGCCCCGGTCACCACCGCCAGCACGCCACCGGAGATCGCCTCCACCCGCGGGGATGCGCCGTGTGACAACACCCGCAGACACGACACCACCTCGGACAACGAATGGATGCCGAAATGGCCGGGAACCGCCAGCGTCACAACAGCTCCCACCCACAACATCGCAAACACGACCTGCGCGGCCGGCCAGGCCACCAACACCCAACGAGCATCGATACGGCCCTGCACCCGAACCATCCATCGAGGCCACAACCAGCCCAGCACACCCGCGGCAACAACTAACACCACCGCTGCACTCATGGATGCTCACCCATCGTTCGCCTCGATCCTCGACGCCCCGCCGTCAGCTCGCTGAGACCCACACTCAACACACCTTCCCGGCGACCCACCACCTGCACCACCAGCCAGTATGCCCCAGAAGTTCGTCGGTGACGCCGCAACTCAGGCACCGACCGCGCCGCCAATTACTAGGTTTTATAGTAGTTAGTTGACGCGGGTTGACCCGGCCTGCGCGTACCAGTCCGAGGAATGCGCCGTGACCGAGAACCCGAAGGAGACGCACTCGCCCCCCGACGACCACCGTCGTCAGTATCTGCATGCCATGCGAGACGTCTACCGAGCACCCACGCCATACTCGACCCACCAGTTTTTCCACCGCGCCCACCACCTCAGCGTCACCTCGAACCGACGCCGCCACCTCGCCGCACACATCGGTCTCGTCCGCCACCTCGCTGCGATCGGCGACCTCTCCGGGGCACGTCACCACCTCGGCAACGTCCTCATCTCCCTCGTCCTCCAAAAGCATTGCGGCCAAAAGCCTTCACAGCCTTCCACCCCCATCCAGAAGTCGTGACCACGACACCCCCAGAGGGTTAGGGCGGCTCCTACCCGGTCTCGCCACCACCCCGATCACCACACCACCCACGCCCGAACTCAGTCCTACCCACACGAAAGTCCTAGCCGCTTGCCTGCCTCAAACCCGTCCAACCGCACCGCTGCGGTCGTCCTCGCAGTCATCGCCACGCTGATTGTGCTAACCGGCTGCTCCACCCGGGAACAACCCACATCCCCACCACCGTCGGCAACCTCAGCAGAGAGCGCAACACTGACCCCAGAACTCGACCACCTCCACGCCCTGCACATCCGCGCCGACGGCACTATCCTCGCCGGAACTCACACCGGCGTAATCGCCCTCACCGCAGATGGAACCACCAGCCGGGTCGGCGTCTCCGACGACGACTTCATGGGACTGGCCGGGGTAACCGGCTCTGATCGGATCTTCGCCTCCGGCCATCCCGGCCCGCGGAGCTCGGCACCCAACCCGCTGGGACTCGTCGCCAGCGAAGATGGCGGGCAGACATGGACACCGAGATCGGTGGCCGGCGACATCGACTTCCACGCGCTCGCCACCAACGGACAACTACTCGTAGGCTTCGACGGAATCAACGGCCTGCTCGTATCGACCGATGACGGGAGAAGCTGGACCCCCGGCGCGCCCCTGGCCGCAGCAGCACTCGCGATCACCGACCGCGGCGTATGGGCGACTACCCCAGATGGCCTGCAACACAGCACCGACGACGCCCAGACCTTCACAACCGTTCCCGATGCGCCGGCCCTAGCTCTCCTGGCGGCCGCACCCGATGGCACGCTCTGGGGCATCGACACCGCCGACACCGTCTGGCGCAGCCCAGACGGCACACACTGGGAACAACGCAGCACCATCAATAGTGTCAACGCGCTGGTCGCCAGAAACGCCGAAAATGCATACGCCGCAAACGAACAATTGCTCTACACGCTCAGCTAACGGACTCGTGTGGAGCAACGAAGGAAGGAGGCGACTCAGATCCGGACGCGCTTTTGATCACGTCCACTCCACCCACTCCACGAGCAGGATCTGACAGACGGTGGCACCCGGCCGACCTGGGTGGTCACTCTCGACCACCTGACGGCACCCAGAAACGCCACGTCTTCGAAGACGTCACTGTCGTTATCGATGAGACGAGCAGCCCCGACTACCCCACGAACTTGCTGCGCGTGTCACAGCTGCGTGAGCACACCGAACCCGCGACCTCAAAGATCGCCTTGGGCGGGGACGGTTATCGAAGGCCGCCGGCTTCGGGCTGTGGATGCGAGTGCTGCAAGACGACGGCACGATCGGCGTGTATGGGCACATCAGCGAGACACTGGTGAGCGTCTGGCAGCGAGTCCTGGCCGGCGCGCAGATCGCAACGGTAGGAAACCGCGGCTACTCCACCGGCCCACACCTGCACTACAAGGTGTGGCAGCAAGATGGACCCAAACTCGATCCTGCACCGTGGTTGAGAACCCGGGGAGTCTACGTCGTCGGACGACCCGCCTTATCGGCGCGCGGGAGGTATGAGGACGAGTGGTCCCGCAGGTGTCGCGAGAGTTGTCGCACCACGGCCTCGACGTCGGCGAGCGGTGGCGAACACGCATCGGCGGGGACTACCTGTGGGGTGTCGCCACACGGCAATAATGAGGTCGACGTGACCGCTCGGCGGTCGCCCACCACGAAGACGTTTCGAACCTTCTCTCGCGCTGTGCAGCGGGTAGAGGAGCGCACAGCATTCAACTACTATCGTGGATAGTAAACCTAGTCCAGGCGCCGAGTGAGAGGGTTCGCCACAATCGATGGGCCGCGTAAGAAGGACTCGAGCTATCGAAGAGCCACGTGATCTCTTGGCGGCTTACGGTGCGCAGCCGCAGTGCTCGAGCGCTCGTGGATGCCGCGGGTCGGTCCGGGCAGGTATTCCGCGACTGCTGATGCTCGCAGCCCTGACGGCTGTGGTGATGTTATTGACCTCGTGCAGCTCAACCGGAGGCGCCGCCTACAGCAACGAGATTCAGGCCGTTGACAGCTTCGCCGACATCGCACAGCCTTCCATTGCTGTGGCCACCGAAGGTGGCGGTCGACTCGCGCCCAACGCGGTTGTCGAACCTGGGCTTCCTATTGTTGTCACGGCCAGCCGCGGCGCGTTGACAAACGTCCGTATCCCCACAGCCAGCGGCCGTCCCTTGGCGGGCTCACTGAGCGAGGACGGCTCAACGTGGACAAGCACCCAACCCCTGGGATATTCGAAGCGGTATTCCGTTCAAGCCGAGGCCGTGGGCGTGGGCGGTCGATCGGTCGTCTCGCAGCGCTTCACCACGACCTCACCGGAGTCACTGACCAGCGCTGCCATCCTCGGCGAGAAAACCGTCGGGATCGCCCACACAGTCGGGGTGCGGTTCGCCGATCCCATCCCCGACCGAAAGAAGGCACAGGCGGCGATCACCGTGTCGTCTGACCCCCAGATGCGGGGTGCGTTCTATTGGATCAGCGACTCCGAAGTCCGGTGGAGGCCCGAACGCTTCTGGACGCCGGGCACCAAAGTCAGTGTCGCCGTCAACATTTACGGAGTCGACCTCGGCGACGGGCTCTACGGCGACGAGAACTTGTCCTACGACTTCACGATTGGCCGAGCTCAGGAAATCGTTGCCGACGACAACACCAAAACGATAGTCGTCAAACAAGACGGCAAGGTCATCCGCACGATGCCGACCTCGTTCGGCAAAGACAGCACTCCGACGCCCCGCGGTATCTACATGATCGGAGATCGCGTCGAGCACATCATCATGGACTCGTCCACCTACGGAGTGCCTGTCGAGTCCGCAGCGGGATACCGCACACCCGTTCAATGGGCGGTGCAAATGTCCTACAGCGGCATTTACATGCACGGCGCACCGTGGTCGATGTCGGCGCAAGGCAGCAGCAACGTCAGCAACGGTTGCCCAAACCTGAGTCCCACTGACGCGGAATGGCTCGTGAAGAACACCCTGCGCGGTGACCCCGTCACGGTCAAGAACACCAACGCCGACACACTGCCGGGAGTTGATGGACTCGGCGATTGGAACATCCCGTGGCCACAATGGAAGAACGGCAACGCAGACACCTAGGCGCCCCCGCCTGGCTGGAGTTCGTCGACGCTCAGCACGTTCTTCCGACCATGCACGGCCGGGGCGAGTTCACGACGGGCTCACCCGCTCACTGTCTCAGGCGCTTCTCGCGGTGTACAGAACTTCGCTCGAATGCAGCACACCACCACTCGCGACGAGTGCTACTACCGGTCACCCACTGAGCCAGGGGTTAATTCACGAGGGCCGTTGGTCAGTCATGTCGAGACCCTGTGCGGGCGAACCGGTGCCGTGAGGATCAACATCAATAACGAGCAGCGGCGGCATAGCGTCCGTCGGTACTACCTGTGCGAGGCGAGGCTGATCTGGCCGCGTGGGACGACAACCACGCCGCGCGCCGTTCGGGTCTTCTTGGCCGATCCCGGCGTTCGTTTGGCCGGCGGACCGTGCACGGAGTGTCGTCAGAGACGTCAACCCGCACTTCGCCACCTTCGGTGCCAGCTCCCTTGCGGTTACCAACATTCTCGCCGACCCGCACGTCGACACCATCGACGACGACCCTACGGTCGATCCACCGCGCTACCTCTGATGGCCGAGCATTTCGGAGAGGACCCTAAAGACCTTGTTGTTGATGCGGTCGATGACCGGTGCGGCGATGGGCTAACCCCACTTTCCGGCTTCATATCCAGCATCCGCCCAAATGTCCATAATAGGTTCGTTGACAGGATGTGCGCCAGTTGTGGGGTAAATGAGCCATTCTGAAACGAATTAAAGCGACCTTTGCCGTCCGGTGTCACGATCTCATCGGAGTCTGGGTAGGCCAGGTATCCGCACTGAGCTTCGAGGCCACCCGCCGTGGCTTCTACGTCAGTACTGATCGACTCGGCATCCGCCGCCGCACCCACCACGAGGGCGTGAGCGCCACGAGATGCGCCCACTTTCAAAGACGACGTTGTGCTGCCGCGACACCGAGCCCTACCGCGGCCCGCGTCGCTCCCGCACAATCACCCCGACTGCCTTGTGCGTCCGGTGTGCCCGACCTCCCGAGACGAGGTCGCCGGCCCCGACCGGTTGCGGTTTGTCTGCCGGCTGCGCCGTCACCTCATCGGAGCGGCTACGCCGCGCCCTGAGCCCTTCGGGCTGAGTTGGTTTGCGTTGCCCTGCCGCATTCTCTTACCTCCACTCGCGGCCCGCAAGGGCGTGAAAAACTAACCCGCCCTACGGGTTTGCAGGCCTACGGCCCGGATGACTTTTTCACTTCCTCCCTTGCAGCCCACTCCCTCCGGCAAAGAGATGGCCAGTGCAAACGCAAACCAGCACTCACAACGGGAGGGGTCACCATGACCAGCGCCACCACCACCGCCTACCAGCTGTGCAACAGCTGCGCGGTCGCCGTCGCCTACGGAGACATGACCGCCCTCAACACCGAGAGCACCGCCCAGGTCCTGGCGTTCATGGCCGATCACGGTTACCTGACCCAGGCCGACGACATCGACCCACCCGGCTACTGGCTCTGCGAATGCTGCGGAATCGACCAACTCGGCGCAGGCCGCACCTTCACCCACGACTAACCCGCACAACAACCCGAAAGGACCCACCGACATGAACGCCTGGATCGCCACCAAGGACCCCGCCAACGTCGACGCCGCCGCCGACCAGATCGCCCAGCACGAACCGAACCGCCTCACCGAGGCCGACGGCGACCGCGAATTCGCCGTGTGGATGTACGGAGTCGACCGAGCAATCCGCAGACGCACCAACGGATTCAGCCACCGCGACCTGCCCGATTTCGGCTGGAAAGACGCATACAACAACGACCTGTCCCCCGCCCTCGCCGCCGCCGACGCGATCGCCCACTGGGAAGAGATCGGCGACCTGTAAAAGAAGCTTCCGCGTCGCAATCCGGTACGCGGACAAAAGAAAACCCGGCCAGGGTCAAGCTGGCCGGGGTCTCACCCACCACAGTAAGGGAGAAACCCCATGACACACAACACCACCACCGAGACCGTCACCGCGACGGGCGAGCTGCGCCACCTCAACCCGGCCGATCTGGTCATCGACACCAACATTCGCACCGAGGCCGAGGCCACCCTGACCGCCGAGTTCGTCGATTCGATCCGCGACGGCGTGCGCCAACCCATCCTCGCTGTCGAGGTCGACGGCGAGGTCCGGGTGCGCGACGGGCAGCGCCGGACCCTGGCCGCGCGTAAGAACGCCCTTCCCACCGTTCCGGTCTACGTGGTCCCGGTCGCGACCGACGCCGACGACAAGGCCCTGACGGTGGATCGAATCGTGGAGCAGCTGGCCAGTTTCGAGCGCGAAGGCCTCCGCAACCGTGACCGCGTGGCCGCAATCGAACAACTCGCGCTTGCCGGGATGTCGGCGACGAAGATCGCCAAGGCCACTCGCACGAAGAAGAAGGACGTGGACGCCACCCTCGCGCTGGCGAAGTCCGAAACGACCCTGGATTTGATCGAGCGGGGCGCAGCGCTGACGTTGGAGCAGTCCGCGACCGTCGCGGCCTACGACCACGACCCCGAAGCGCAGCAATGGCTCCTTGACGCCGCCGCATCCGGTGTGTTTGAGCATCAGGCCAAACTGTTGGCCGACAACGCCGACCAGCGGGCCGAGGTACTGGCCCAGGTCGCGATCTACACCGCCGACGGCATCGAGACCGTCACCCGCGAACCCGACTACCGGCACACCCGCGCCCGTCTGGAACGCCTCGTCACCGCCGACGGCACGCCCGCACAGGTCGACGACGTGCCAACCGACCAGCGCCTCGCCTACGTGTGGGCCGACGTGACCGAATGGTGGACCGACGCCGAGGGCAACACCATCGACGAGGACCTGATCGACTGGGACCTCACAGAGGAGGACACCCCCGCCGACGCCCAGCCCGACGAGGGATTGCACGACCCTCGTGCCCTCACCCGCCACGAGAACCGGTCGATCGAAACCACCTGGTACGTCAACGAGTTCCGTGACCTCGGGATGAGCTTCCGCACCTACAGCGGCAGCACGGCGACCAGCTCGGCCACGACCACCCCCGCCGAGGAGGACCCCGCTGAGAAGGAGGCACGCAAGCAGGAACGCCGCCGGGTGCGGGTCCTCAACGCCGCCAGCCTCACCGCCCGCGAGGTGCGGATCGAGAAGCTGACCGCATGGCTGGCCCGCAAGACCCTGCCCAAGGGCAGCGCCCCGACGGTCGCGAAATTCATCGCGACCGCGATGCGCGCCCATCACGACATGTTCGGCGCGAACAGCAGCCAGGGCAACGCCGCCGAGATCGCGGCCACGATCCTCGGCGGCGACCCCGCCGAATTGATCGAGCAGGCCACCACCGCCGACCGCGCCCAGATCATCGGACTCGGCATCGCCCTGGCATCGCGGGAAGCGCACATGTGGAAAGACGCCTGGCGCAACGTCGGTGACCGCCACTACCTCGGCGGCAGCCAGGTCAGCGCCCGCGCTGGCTACCTGCACTTCCTCGTGGAGGTGACCGGCTACACCCTCTCCGACGTCGAGCAGGTCATCGCCGGTGACAAGCAGGCAGCCGACGTGCCACTCGACTAGACCAGCTGTGCGGTGGGCCGCGAACCTTCACGGTCGCGGCCCACCGCCCCCGGCCACGCTCACACCCGCCACCTCGAGGAAACATCGTGACCATCACCGGCGAACTGCTCCCCCGCTGCGCCCTCCCAGGCTGCGCCAACCCCACCGACACCCAAGGCCACCCCTGCGGACAGTGCCGCCGCGACTTCGGCCCCTTCCTGTGAACCTCCCCAGTTTGAGTGGACACCTGAGATAGCGGGACGAAGGGTCCTGCTGGGAGGATGTCTACATGTCCAGG
>NZ_JAZARS010000032.1:0-23551 GCF_036233855.1 Gordonia sp. Z-3 | reverse complement strand
GTCTGCGGGTCAGAAAAGCGAAATCCTAGTGCCAATCAATCAAAGATTGACCACATTAAGACAGTAATGCTGCCTAGCTTTGGTCTGTGTGATGCTGAGGGGCCTACAGCTGTCAAGCAGGCAGAGCCTTTGCCGCGCGATGGTGGTTGCTGCGGTTTGTGCACACAGGTAACGGCAGGACCTCCCAGATGCGAGCCAACCGTCCTACCGTGAAGATCATGAGCACTTCAGCCGATCACCGAGCGGAGGTCAAAGACTTCCTGACGTCGCGGCGCGCGCGGATCTCTCCCGCGCAGGCCGGGTTGCCGGCCTACGGCGGAGCCAAACGTCGCGTTGCCGGTCTGCGTCGCGAGGAGGTGGCGCTGCTTGCCGGTGTGAGTATCGATTATTACGTGCGAATGGAGCGCGGCAACTTGTCCGGCACATCGGACTCCGTTCTCAACGGAGTTGCGTCCGCGTTGCAGCTCGACGAGGCCGAGCGTGATCATCTGTTCGACCTCGCACGTGTTGCGCAACAGGGCCCAGTCCGTAGGCGAGCGCGCAACACGGTTGTTACGCCTGGTATCCGGCAGCTGCTGGAATCAATCACCGATGCGCCCGCATGGGTGCGAAACGCACGCCATGACATGCTGGCCGCGAACCGGATGGCCCGCGCACTGTACGCACCGCTTCTCGAGAGCGATCCGAGCCAGCAACCCAACACAGCCCGATTCGTCTATCTTGATCCGGCATCAAAGGACTTCTTCGGCGATTGGGAACGCGGCGCCGACGACATCGCCGCCATGCTGCGGTCCGAGGCAGGACGCAATCCGCACGACAAGAAACTCATCGAGTTGATCGGTGAATTGTCTACCCAGAGCGAGGTGTTCCGCACGCGGTGGGCCGCGCACAACGTCCGGTTCCACCGCACCGGGAAGAAGAGGCTGCATCATCCCGTCGTCGGTGATCTCGAACTGGACTTCGAGGCCATGGAGTTCCCAGCCCACCCGGAACTGACCTTGCTGGTCTACACAGCGGCCGACAACACGCCGGCCGCCGATGGGCTCAAGCTGCTGGCGAGTTGGGCTGCAACCGCAGAGAAGTCGGGCGAGTTGCGGGTCCTGCAGCGCGCGGTCTGAGCCCGTGAGGTGGCTGTTGTCGTTAGGCACCACCTGAGATCGCGCGGCGCGTCGAGCTCGAGATCTTTGGTGTGTGACATTGTGATGACGACCGCGTAGTCGTTGCTGGCCAGGATCGTGCACCATCGATCCCCGTCTGCTGATCGCCGCAACAGCGAAGCCCTCGGGCTGACCTGAATCATACTGCCGCTCGGGGTTTCGTTGCAGAACTCAGGCATCTCCCTGGAGCCGTTGCACTATTCCCATCACGTCCATGATGATGCGACTCTCGCACACCTTGCCGTCACGAAATCGATCGAAGGTCCAGGCCTCGACCGTCACCGAACGGCCCGTTGCTCCGATGCCGAGGAAATCTTCGCGGTGGGTGCCGGTCCACGTCGACCAGGCAGCCACGCGGTCGCCCTCGGCCACCATCTCGTGGACCGTCCACGTCAGGTCGGGAAAGCGCGGAACATCTGGGCCAGGAAGTCGCGCAACCCGTCGCGCCCGGGACCCTGCCCGGGCGGCGGGTTCTGCTCGACGAAGTCGTCTGCGACGATGTCGCCGATCGACCCCAGATCCTGCCCGTTGATGATCTGGTTGATGAACCGCCGATCGGCGGCCTTGTTGTCTTCGGCCAGAGTGGTTGCGGTGCTGGGTGCTTCGGTTGAGGGTGACATGATCGAACTCCTGGGAGGTGGGTGGGTTCTCAGAGCGGAAGTTTGTTGGCGAGTACGCCGTCGCCGTCGGCGCGGCCGGAGAGGATGCGCGCATACTCGATCGCGTCGACACTGATGGTCGCTGCACCGCTGCGGCCCTCGAAACGTCCTCCGGCGGGACCTTGGAGATCGAGGCTGAACGGCTGGTCGTGGAGTTGTGACCACTCGGCGAGAATGTCCTCCACGATCCGCCCATCGTGGTCGGCGGTGGGCTGCAGCGCAATACCCGTCGCGCGCGAGAGGTCGACGCGATGCATCCACGTGTCACGGGTGAAACCGATGCCGAACAGGTAGCCCAAAGGTTTCCAGCCGAGGTCGACTCCGAGGGGGGTGCCGATCGGCAACACCGGGAGTGCGCGCACCGGCGCGGGCATCCGAGTCCGGGCGCGTAATGCTGCGGCGGAGTGCTGTTCCCACAGCGCCGGCAGGTCATCGGTTCGCCACTGGGTCCGCGCTCGCAACTGTGCCTCGTTGAGCCCGTCGACCCAGTGGTCGCCACCGACCTCTGCGGTGAGTGGCCGTCCCGACCGAACCTGCCGGAGGAACTCCACCGGGTTGGCCTGTGCCTGGGCTGAGGCGATGAGGTGGACCACGACGTCGCGCACCGTCCAGCCGGTGCAGTCGGTGGGCCTCCCCCAGTCGTCGGGGTCGATGAGTTGGAGCAGATCGAGCAGGCGCGCATTCTCGGCGGCGGTGAGTCGCATCGCCTCGGTATGCTGGATTCGCTTGATTTCCGTTGCGGGCCGAACGCTTTCGGAAGTGTTCATGGTGTCACTCTCTCTCGGGGAAAGTGGTCGACGACGAGACCGACCATCGTCTCCACATGTCGGGTCCAGCGGGTACCGCCGGGGTCGTTGGCGATCTGCTGCGCGCCGATGCCGGCGATGACGGCGGTGTACGCGTCGAGTTGGGCGGGGTCTGTGGCGCCGGCCGCGACGAGCAGGCTCTGGGTGCGTCGCACCAGAAGCTCGGCCCGCCGATACGACGCCTCCGACGGCTCGAATCCGGGAATGGTGCGCTGGAACAGGAGTTGTTGGCGCGGCGGGTTCTCGACGACGTAGTCGACGATTGTTTGGGACAGGCGTAGAAGTTGCTCACGTGCCGACCCGGTGGCGGGCAGAGAGTCGATCCGCGCGAGCAGGTGCTCGTAGGCTTCGGCGAACATCACGTCGAACAGATCCAGCTTCGACGACACATAGCTGTACAGCGAGGGCTGGCGCATTCCCACCCGCCTGGCCACCTCGTGCAGGGTGACCGCGCCCAGACCACTCTCGTTCGCTACCTCCCACGCGGCGTCCACTATCTGCTGACGTCGGGTCGCGCGCTTGTCCTGGGTGACGGGGGGCATTCAGACGCTCCTATCGGTGATAGCTATAGAACAATCATTGATAGGTGCGCCCGGAATGTCAAGGTTTGGTTTTCGGGTGCCTCTGATGACGGCGAGTTGACGACGCAGGCACTCACTCTGGGAGGCCGAGCTCGCCGAACAGGGGTCGGCCGGCTGCGAGACGCTCGCTCAGCGCCGTCCCAGTTTGGAGAGCGGCCGCCCCGCCAGGAACCGGATCGAGCGCGTGAGAATCGGGTTGCCCTTGGCGGTTTCGGGGTCGACGAGATCGTTCTCGGCCAGGGGACTGTCTTCATCGGCGACGGTGGAGGCGTCGAAACGCATGAGGGTTTTGCCTTTTCCGCGCAGAGCCTCGATGGTCGCAACCAGTGAACCCCGGTCGTCGAGGTCGTTGCGCGCCCGTTCGACGGGCACGTCGAGGTGTTCGGCCAGCAGCCGGTCGCGGACCTCGAGGATGGCGCGGCGATGCTGGTCGGCGAGCGGATCGTCGGCGGTGACCTCGACCGCCAGGTCGCATTCGCTGTCGAGGCCCAGGGAACGGTTGTTGAGATTCGACGAACCGACCCGCAGCAGCATGTCGTCGACCACGAGCACCTTGGCGTGTACGTAGATGTCCGCGCCGGCCGCGGTCACCGGGTGATAGGCGCGAAAGCGGTCGTGTGCGTCGGCCTGCCAGAGCTGATGCAGCAGTCGTCGGCGGGCGCCGTCCATGGCTTTCTGCTCCAACCAACCCTCGGCGTTGCGGGGCAGCACCACCACGATCTCGGGGCCGTCGGGGTCGCGCAGCCGCTCGGCCATCGCGTCGGCCAGGGTGCGTGAGGCCAGGTACTGACTCTCGATGTACAGGGTGTGTCGCGCGGCGCGGATGGCGGTCAGATACAGCTGCTCGATCTCCCGGACCTCCTCGCGGTCGGGTAGTTCCGGCAGGGTACGGGCGACGCCCACGTCGATCGACCGCATGGTCGGAGTGAGGTCGGTGGGCCATGGATCGGCGTCGATGCCGGTGACCTCGGCCAGTTCCTGGCCCGTCGCGGCCCGCCAGCGGTCCCGGGCCACCGCACCGACGATGCGTGCGGCCTGCCCGTCGACGGCCGTCGTTGCATCGTGCCACGGTCCGTACCGTTTGTGGCTCGGGGTGGTGCGACGCTCGTCGTCGTCGCGGTGTTCGGGGCTGTCCCACCGGTCAACGGTCATGTCGATACCGCCGCAGAACGCGAGTCGGTCGTCGATGACCGCGATCTTCTGATGGTGGGCGGCATGCAGCGGGTGGTGGGTGTCGATCTCGAGATGAACGTTGGGTTTGGTCAGCAGATTGGTGATGAACACCGGCGCCATCCCGCGGCTGATCGCGGTGAGCGCCCCGACGCTCCATTTCAGGAGATACACCTCAAGACCGGGTCGATGGCCAGGCAACCAGTTCAGGAAGGCGCCGAGTTCGTTGGGGCCCTCGAGGGTGGCGCCTTCCGGCTCGAGCAGGATACGGGTGTCGAAATCCCAGCCGATCAGCATGATCCGGCGTTGCGCGCCCAGCATGGCGGCTTTGGCCAGGCGGAAGTACTCGCCGGCGTCGATGATGCAGGCGAGCCGATCGGCGTGGCCGATGTCGTGGCAGTTGTGGCCCGGCCGCAGCAGCGGATGCTCGGTGTCGGTCATGTCCAGCCTTCCCTGGGCCACCGGCGCGCGGGCTGTTGCGCGTGTGTCACCCGATCGCCGACGGTACCCGGACGCTGCGGGTGCCCGGCAGTCGCCGCCGACGAGCAGGGTCTGCCCAGTCGCCCCTGCTTCCCGACATCACCTTGCGTCCGAAGCAAGGTGATGTCGGCGAATCGGGGTGATGTCGTCGAACCGTGGGTCATTCGACAAGGACCTGGCCTGCGATGACCGTGCATCTCACCCGCTGCGCGGCGGGCGCGGCCAGCGCGTCGGCCAATGGCCGGTCCAGCAGCACCAGGTCGGCGTCCGCGCCGACCTGGACCCGCCGGGGCGGGCCGCCGGGGTCGTCGAGCGGGGCGAGGTAGCCGTCGAGTGCCTCGGCGGCAGTGACGCGTTCACCGGCGCTGACGATCTCGCCGGTCGGTGCGCGCCGCTGCACGGCTGCAGCGATCACCACCCACGGATCAAGCGGACCGTAGGGGGCATCGCTCGACATTGCGGTGTGGACGCCACCGGCGAGCAGACTGCGACAGCGGTACAGATCCGGCAGATCCCCGGCATCCACCCGACGCAGATAGTCGTCGCCGCGGTCGGCGACGAACCCAGGCTGGGTCACCACCCGCAGGCCCCGCGCGGCCAGATCGGCGATGGCGTCGGCGCCGATGATCGAGCCGTGCTCGATCCGATCCCCGGCGAGCACACCGACATCGTCGAAGACGGCCAGCAACAGTGCCAGCGCCACCCGGCTCACGCAGTGCACTGCGACCGGCCGATGGCACGCGTGTGCGCGGAGAATGGTGTCGGCGAGGTCCTCGAAGTCAGGCAGAGCGCTGTCGGCGATGACGATCTTGTACGGCCCGACGGTGATGGTGTCATCGAAGCTCGCCGTGTCATCGAAGCTCGCCGTGTCATCGATGCCGACACCGAGAAGCTGAAGTCGTTGCGGCACAGCGCCGGTGCGATGCGCTGTCACGAGTGCGTCCAGCGTGGCTGAGCTGAGATCGGGAGTCGCATCGGTGACACCGGTGATGCCGGATCGCGTGAGTTGCTGCCCGACCGCGCGCAAGTCGGGGGGTGGGGAGTGGGGGAGATGTGCCCGCAACCAGTCGTCGGCGCGCCACAGGCGTCCGGTCGGAATACCGTTGGCGTCACGTTCGATTCCCGGATGGGTGCCGCGATCGAGCCCCACGAGTTCGGACGCTGGGCTGTTGAGAATCCACAGTGCGCCACTGCGGTGCTGAATGCGAACCGGACGGTCGGGTACGATGAGATCGACGGCGGCTCTGTCGAGCAACCCGCCCACGGTCTCGGTGTAGCCGACACCCCGAATCCAGTCGCCCTGCGCAGCAACCAAGGCCGATTCCAGCGCGTCGAGATCGGTGACGTCCGGCGGGCCGCACCGAACCGAGTCGGCGGCCGCCGCCATCGCATGCAGATGCAGATGGTGATCGTGCAGACCCGGCAGGAGTGCACCACCGCGGCCGTCGATGATGGTGGCGCCCGCGGCGGTCCCGGGCGCGGTGATGTCGGCGACGATGCCACCGCGCATCACCACATCGCGTCGACCCTCCGGTAATTCGACGTCGCGGAACACGTTGTCACTCATCGTCGTATCCCGAGATCGTGCAGCACCGCATCGGTGTCCGCGCCCGTGGGTGGCGCTTGGCCGACGGGCTCGCGGCGGCGCGGCGCAGCGATCGGCACCGGGCCGTCGGTGGCGTCGACGGACCAGGTTCCGCTCGCGCCGGATACACCTGCGTCGTGGTGGCCGGTGAGCGTCGCCGCGACCACCCCACTCATCGAGATGTCGTGCAGCGCATCATCGTCACCTGAACTCATCGCCAGTGCTGCGGCGGTCAGCCCGGTCAACGGGTCGGCGATGGCGTCGCCGACGAAGACCGGTCCGCGCTCGTCGCGGGCGATGAGCCCGGCCGAGGCCGCCACGTCGTCGCCGAACCCGATCCGATTCGACGCCCGACCGCACGCGGTGATCGACAGCCATGTCGTGCCGGAACGAACGAATTCCTCTGCGTCCAGACCGAATCCGCGCAGCGCGCGTGGTCGTGACGCCTCGATGACGATGTCGGCCGCCGACGCCAGGCGATACAACGCGGCGCGGTCGTCGCCGACATCGGGGTCGAGTACCACCGACCGGTGACCCCCATGCAGCAGCCGATAGAAGTCGGCGTTGCCCCGGCGGGCGCCGTCGGGCCGCGTCGGCGTCTCCACTTTGACCACCGCAGCGCCGGCAAGTCCGAGGAGGTGCGCACACAGCGGCCCGGCCCAGAGTGCACTGAAGTCGACGACGAGCAGGCCGGCGACCGATCGGGGCCGACGGCCGGTGACATCGACGACCGGGGCGTCGCGAACGCCGACGCTGCCCGCCGCCACCCCCAACAGTTCGGCCCGTTCGTCGAGGTCGGTGCCCGGATGCTCGCGTAGCCACTGGCCGACGGCCCGCCACGGGTCGTTGCCGAGATCATCCGATCCGATCAGCGCCCCGTACAGCGCGGGGTCGTCGGGACGGGCGATCGACACCGCCGCCCATCCGTCGGCGGTGGGTAGCAGTCGGCAGGCACCGCCCGCCGACGACGCGCCCGCCCGTTGGTGCCCGGTGAACGCGGCCCGCTCGGCCAACAGCTGCGCCCCGTCGAGCCGGACGGCACCCGCGGTGGCGGTGGCGGTGGCGATCAGGTCGGTGAGCTCGTTGGCCCGCGTCGCCGCGACCCCCGGCGGAATCACCGGCGGGCCGTCGGGGTGGCCGGTCAGCCACGCCACACCGCTGCGCGCCCAATCGCGAACCGGATCTCGAGGCGTGGCGGGCGACACCGGGGCGATGCTACCTCCCGGTGCGATCACGTCGGCCCCATCAGGACAGGATGGAGAGATGACACCGCAGGTATCGACCATGACTGTGGACGAACTCGCCGAAGGGGCCGACGCGGTGGGCGCACTGGACGCGCGGGGAGGGACCGTGCGGCCGGTTGTCGTCATCGATCTCGACGACGCCGATCCGTCTACTGTTGCGCGTGCCGCCGACGTGGCCCGTCGGGCGGACCGCATTCTCGTGGGCCGCGCCTCAGGAGCACCGGGTACCGCTCTCGAACCGCTGACTGCGGCCCTGGACCTCACTTACGGTGACGGCCCGGGTGGCCGCGAGATCATCACCGTCGACGATGTCGAGGAGGCGATCACCGTATTCGTCGCGGCCGCCGAGGCCACTCCGCAGGCGGCATCGGTGGCGGCGCAGGTGGTCCGGGCGTCGGAATCGATGTCGATACCCGCCGCGCTCGACGTGGAGTCGCTGGGCTATTCGACTCTGCAGGGTGGCGCCGAGTTCGGTCGCTGGCTCGAGAAACGTCGCGCGCTTGGGCGGCCGTTGCCGCCGCCTCCGGCCGGCGACCCGGTGTTCGTGGACCGACGCGCCGACGACCTGCACATCACGCTCAACCGGCCGGAGCGGCGCAACGCCTACGGGGTGGCGTTGCGCGACGCGTTTGTCGATGCGTTGCGGATACCGTTGCTGGACGACACCATCGATCGCGTTGTCGTGGACGGGGCCGGCCCGTGCTTCTGCGCGGGCGGCGATCTCGACGAGTTCGGTCACACGCCCGACGCCACCACGGCACATTTCGTACGCACCCGCGGCGGTGCCGGACGATTGGTCGCCCGGCTCGCCGACCGCGTCGAAGTGCGGCTGCACGGCCAGTGCGTCGGCGCCGGTATCGAGATCCCGGCGTTCGCCCACCGCGTCGTCGCCGCGCCGGACACGGTGATCCGGCTGCCGGAGGTGTCGATGGGATTGCTCCCCGGGGCCGGCGGCACCGTCAGCGTTCCGCGGCGGATCGGCCGATGGCGGGCTTTGCATCTGTTCGTCACCGGATCGCCGATATCGGCCGATGCGGCGCGGGAGTGGGGTCTGGTCGACGAGGTTCGCTGAGTCCGGCCGCAGACCCGGGCCGGCCTCAGGCCGGCATCGCGTGTCCGGGCCCGGCGTCGATCCGTCCGGCCGCCACCACGTCTATCGCGTCGCGGACCGCCGGATCCAGCGTGGTGTCGGTACTCAGCGCTTCGCGCAACCGCGTGAAATAGGCGACCTCGGTGAGCCCGAATCGCACCAGGATGTCGTCGGGGTCGCCGCCACCGTAGCGGTACCAGCTCTCGGCGTAGGCGACCAGTTCTGTCGCATCGTTCATGCCACCATGGTGGCGCACCATTGTGAACTGCAGATTGCGAGTCGTTCCAGTGGATGACGAGATCTCGGCTGCCCACCGCCGTTCGCCGGGCAGACGCGGGTCGTCTCCGACCACGCAGGTCGCCTCGGCTCGCGCGGGTCGTCGACAACCCGCGGCGTCCCGCCGGAACCGCGCCGTCCCAGACGGCCCGCGCAACTCGTTGTGGCAGCCGGGACCAAATCGGGGGTGAGGTTTGTTGTGCAGGGTGACGCCGCAGCCAGCGGCGCGAAGGAGGAAACGTGAGCAACGAGTACCGCAAGACCGACGAGGCCGTTCGCGGTCTCACCGACGCGCAATACCGTGTCACCCAGCGCGACGGCACCGAGCCGGCCTTCCACAACGAGTACTGGGACAACCACGAGCCCGGCATCTACGTCGACGTCGTGTCAGGGCAGCCGCTGTTCTCGTCGACCGACAAGTACGACTCGGGTACGGGATGGCCCAGTTTCACCAAGCCGATCGACGAGGACGCGGTGACCACGAAGTCGGATCGCACGTTGTGGATGCGACGCACCGAGGTTCGTTCCGCGGGCGCCGACAGCCACCTCGGGCACGTCTTCGGCGATGGCCCACGCGAGGCCGGCGGGCAACGTTACTGCATGAACTCGGCGGCGCTGCGCTTCGTTGCGGTCGCCGACCTGGAAGCCGAAGGTTACGGCGACTACCGGAAGCTGTTCGACAGCACCGACGATCAGACCGACACCACCACCACGGAAAGGGACGCCTCATGACCACCGACACCGGCCAGATCACCCGCCGCCCCGGCACCGAGACCGCCGTGCTTGCCGGCGGATGCTTTTGGGGGATGGAGGACCTCATCCGCCGACAGCCCGGCGTGCTCGACACCCGGGTCGGGTACACGGGCGGGTCCAATGATCACGCCACCTACCGCAATCATCCTGGTCACGCGGAGGCGGTCGAGATCGTTTTCGATCCGACGCAGACGTCGTTCCGCGACATCTTGGCGTTCTTCTTCCAGATCCATGACCCGAGCACCAAGGATCGGCAAGGCAACGACGTGGGTTCGAGCTACCGGTCGGCGATCTTCCCGCTGACCGCGGAGCAGGAGACGGTCGCGCGCGACACGATCGCCGACGTCGACGCATCGGGGCTGTGGCCCGGGCCGGCGGTGACGACCATCGAACCGGCCGGAGCGTTCTGGGAGGCCGAGCCGGAGCATCAGGACTACCTCCTGCGCTATCCGAACGGCTACACCTGCCACTTCCCGCGCGCCGGGTGGGTGTTGCCCAAGCGTGCGGACGCCGGCACCACCTAGTTCCAGCGACACGGCGCCCACCGCTGAGCCGGCGGTGGGCGCCGTCGTTTTGCGGTGAGCCGATGATCCACGCTGCGAGAATGGGCACATGATCCGGATCGCCACCGTCGGTACCAGCACCATCACCCGGAACTTCCTGGACGCGGCCGCATCGGTCGACGAGGTGGCGGTCACCACCGTGTACTCCCGCGACCCGCGACGTGCCGCGAAGTTCGCCGCCGACACCGGGGTGACCCATTGGACCGACGACCTCGACGGTCTACTCGCCGACGCGGAGATCGACGCGGTGTATCTCGCCTCGCCGAACGGTGCGCACGCCGAGCAGGCGAGACGGGTCGTCGACGCCGGTAAGCACGTGCTGGTGGAAAAGCCGGCCGTGCCCACGGTGGCGGAATTCGACACGCTGCTGGAGGCGGCCGCAGCCCGAAAGGTGGTGGTGCTGGAGGCGATGCGCAACGTACACGACCCCGCGCTTCGCCACGTCGCCGCTCTGATGGCAACGGTGGGTCCTGTGCGGCGGGCGTCGTTGTCGTACTGTCAGCGCTCGGCCCGCTACGACAAGGTGCTCGCCGGTGAACACGTCAACATCTTCGACCCGGCGCTCGCGGGCGGGGCATTGCTGGACTTGGGCGTGTACACGATCGCCGCCATGGTCGAGTTCTTCGGCGAACCGAATCGGGTGACGGGGTCATCGGTGCCGATCGCCAGTGGCGTCGACGGTGCGGGCGCCGTGCTGGCCGCCTACGACGACTTCGTCGTCGACCTGTCGTATTCGAAGATCACCGCGTCGGATCGGCCCGACGAGATTCAGGGCGAGCACGGCACACTGACCTTCGACCACGTGGCCCAACCGACCGACGCGCAGGTCCGGATGCACGACGGCACCGTCACCGACCACACCTTCGGCGGGCCGTCGAACAACATGGTCCACGAGATCCGTCGATTCGCCGACCTGGTGGACGGCGATGCCGATCCGGCGAGCGATCAGCGGTGCACGCGGGCGACGCTGCGGGTCGTGGAGGAAATTCAGCGTCACCAGATCTGACGGTCTGTGCTTGACCCTGCTCGCCTCATCGGCCGACGGCGAGGTTTCGGTGGCCGTCTGGGGTGTCGACGACAGTGCCGCCACCGGCGCTGAGCCGGTGGCGGCACTGCGGGCCCTTGGTGGGCCAGGAGTTGGTGGACAGTGTCGATCAGGACACGCCCACCACATCCTTGGCGATGTCGGCGAGCCGGTCTTCTGCGGCCGACACGACGCGCTGTCGTTGCTTGTGTGCCTCCTCGTAGGCGAGGACGACTCGGATATCAGACGGCTCGGTCAATTCCTTGACCGCCGAGACCGCTTGGCCGACATTGAGGTCGGAATAGTCATTGATGGGCAGCTCGGTTGATTCGACGATGCCGGTGGCCTCCCGTACCTGGTGGATACCGTCGGCGACGTCGGACGCACCGTTGGCGCGTGCGCTGCCCTCGACGGCTTCGAGGGCTGCATCGCGACCGGCGGCCACACTACGAGCGGTCGCCTCACCGATGTTCATCACGGTGTCACCGGCGTGGTCGGCGGTGTCGGCGACTGCGCTGACGCGCTGCCCCAACCGGTCGCGTATTTCAGCGGCAACAGATGGGGATTTGCGAAGCGCAGCGGCTACTCGATCGATACCGTGCGCGGTCAGCGAGGCCGGCAGTGTGATGGCGCGGGTGGCCAGGCCGCTTGCCCACTGGGTAGGCGTACGACGCAGCGCCGCCGGGCCACCGAGCGCTTCTTCCGCGAGGACCGTGGTGATCCACTCAACTGTCTCGGTGTGTGCCTCGACCAATCGATCGGCCATGGTGGCGAGCTCGGAGTCCTGGTTCCCGGTGGCCAGCGCCTTGAGATACTTGGCGCGACCCACCAGCTGCTGTTCCAGGGCCAGGTCACTCAGCAGCGCCTCGTCGAGGGGCTGCGCTTGATCAACGACACTCTTCACCAGCGCGTTGGCCCGACCGATCGCAGGGCGAATCATGTCGGCGAAGCCGCCACGCTCACGAAGAGCGGTCTCGATGTCGTGCGCGCGGGAACGACCCTTACGGGCGTTTCCTGCGAGTTCGTCGCGGACGGCGTCGGTTCGTGCCTGCGCCTGGCGTATCTCGGCGATCTGGATCTCGGCGTTGGTCAGCGTCAGAATCGTCCGCAACTGCTGCGCAATCGCGGCGCTGGTCGGTCGGGTCTGCGTGGAAACCATGATGTGGAATCGCTCCCTTCGTCATGTGTTGGGTGCGTACATCTCCAGCGTGGCCAGGCTGCGGTGTTCCGAAACCTTCAGTGGGCAAAATGCGGGCCGATCCTGGCGTCAGAACCGCGGCCGACCTGCGGAACCGGCCGTGGGATTACCTATGTCACATCGGTCGCCGACTCCCGAGCCGCCGACAGCGAGAGCCGCCATCCGATCAGATGGCGGCTCTCGAGTGGTGGACGGCCCCGGACAGTGCGCCTCTCGGCACGTGGCCGCTCGCAGCGGCGAAAAGGGGTGGGGCCCGGGGGCAGAGATTCCGGGGCCGTCGCAGTCATCAACGGCGGTCCGTCGGAATCTATTCCGCCAGAGGTCACCGATCAGTTCAGCACGAGCTCTTTGAGTTCCTCCGGGCTGGTCCGACCGAGCTGGGCCGTCGGCACATCCTTGGTCTCGCGGGCGGTGAGTGCAGCACCGGCCGCGATCAGGCACACCACCGCGGTGAAGATGCTGATGACCACCCAGCCGCCTTCCCGGACGCCGCCGAGCGCGGTCACGATCGACGGCGCGAACCCGGCCATCAGGAAGCCGAGCTGGGTGCCGATCGCCATGCCGGAGAACCGAACCGGGGTCGAGAACATCTCGCCGTAGAACGACGGCCACACCGCGTTGGCGGCCGCGTATCCGAAGGAGAAGGTGGCCACCGCGAGTGCGAAGGTGATCAGGTGATTGTCCTGGCTCATCGACAACATATAGAAGGGCATCAGGACCGCCGACGACGCCGCGCCGTAGATGAACACCGGCTTGCGACCGATGTGGTCAGCGAGTTTGCCGAACACGGGCTGGGTGAGCAGGGCGACGACGTTGGCCACCACGACAAGCCACAGGGTGATGTCGGAGTCGAGGCCCACCTCGTCGCCGTAGGCCAAAGCCAGGTTCGCGAACACCGTCGACACGGCCGCGATGAACGCGCACAGGATGACCCGAACCACGGCGCGCCACTCGTAACGCATCAGCGGGATCAGCGGCATCTTGGCGATGGTGCCCGCTTCCTTGGCCTCGGTGAACTGCGGCGTCTCATGCAGCTGACGGCGGATGAAGTAGGCGACCACCACCACGACGGCCGACAGCCAGAACGGTACCCGCCAGCCCCAGCTGTACTTGGCGTCGTCGGGTAGGGCCATGAACGGGATCATGATCAGCGAGGCGAGGATCAGGCCGCCCTGGGTGCCGGTGAGGGTCCACGAGGTGAAGAACGCCCGCTGGTTGTCGGGGGAGTGCTCCAAGGTCAGCGAGCTGGCCCCGGCCTGCTCTCCGGCAGCCGAAAGGCCTTGCATCAGACGGCAGATCACCAGCAGGCCGGGGGCGAGCCAACCGATGGTGTCGAAGGTCGGCAAGCAGCCGATGATGAAGGTCGACACGCCCATCATCACCAACGTGAACATCAGGACACGTTGTCGGCCGATACGGTCGCCGAAGTGCCCGAGGATCACTGCACCGACCGGTCGCGCGATGTAGGCGAAGCCGAATGTCGCGAACGACATCACCAACGACGCCTGGCTGTCCGACGGGAAGAACACGTGCGGGAAGATCAGCGCCGCGGCCGTCCCGAAAAGGAAGAAGTCGTAGTACTCCACGGCGCTGCCCATGAAGCTGGCCAGCGCGGCACGTTTCGGTGTTCGCTGTGGCGCGGCGTGCGGTTGAGACGTTGCGGTCATCGGGACTCCTTGATCTGATTCTGCTCGGCGCGCAGGGTCATCGGGGCTGGTTCGTGGCCAGCCGGCGGAAATGTTGGGACATGCGATCGGCGTCGGGGGTGAGTCCGGTGATCAGCGCGAAGGCGTCGACGGCCTGGTGCACGGCCATGTGACCGCCGTCGAGGGTGCGGCACCCGGCTGCGCGGGCCGCAGCCAGCAGCGCGGTGTCGAGTGGGCGGTAGACGATGTCGGCCACCCACAGGTCGGGATGCAGCAGCGCCGGGTCGAAGGCGACGCCGGGATGTGCGGCCATCCCGGTCGGGGTCGCGTGTACCACCCCGTCGCTGTGCGGCAGCAGGATCGAGAGTTTGTCGAACGACGACGCGTCGACCTGCGCCAACCGGTGGCGGCCGACGAGTTCACGCGCCACCGTCGAGGCGCGGTCCACGTCGAGATCCACCACGGTGAGGTGGTTGCACCCCAGCCGGAGCAGGGCGTCGGCGACAGCGGTTCCGGCGCCGCCCGCGCCCACCAGCACGACATGGTCGAGACGCGCGTCGGGGAGGCCTTCGGTGAATCCGTGGGCGAAACCGGTGGTGTCGGTGTTGTGGCCGACGGTGCCGTCGGGGGTGAACAGCACGGTGTTGACCGCGCCGAGGTCGGCCGCGACGGGATCGACCGTATCGAGGTGCTCGATGACGAGTTGCTTGCAGGGGTGGGTGACATTGACCGCGTCGAAGCCCAGCATCCGCGCCCACGTGAGTACCTCGCCCACCCGCTCCGGGGCCAGCGACAGGCTGGTTAGGTCGATCGGTCGGTACACGTAGTCGAGGCCGTGGGCGCGACCCTCGGCCATGTGCATGGCGGGGGTAAGCGATGGTCCGACGCCGGTGCCGATCAGGCCGACGAGGTGGCTGGACGTGGGGTTGCTCATGCGGGCTCTCCGTAATGTACGAACTAGTACGTTCGCAAAGTAGAGCATTGTGTTCCGGGTCGCGTCAAGGGTGAAGGTGTGATCGCGCTCTCCACAGGGCGCCCGGTGATATCGGGGCGGTGGGCCGTGAAGTCCGGTGATCTGGGGTTACGGCTGGCTGGTCAGCCAGCCCACCACCACGTCACCGATCATCCGGCGCAGATGGGCGCGTTGAGAGGTCTCCGTGAGGTCGACGTCGAACAGGAAGCCGAAGGTGTACTGATTGGCTACCTGGAACACGCAGTACGAACTGATCACCAGGTGGACGTCCAGGGCGCTGGCGTCGTCGCGGAAGACGCCGCTCCCGCGTCCGTCGTGCAGGATCTCGTCGAGCAGCGACGTGGCCGGTGCGGAGAGCTGGGGTAGATCGGCGAGCTGCCGGATGAACTCGCCGCGATGAATGTTCTCGATCGACACGAGGCGGATGAAATCGTCGTTGGCGATGTGATGGTCGAAGGTGACCTCGGCCAGCCGGCGGATGGCCTCGACTGGATTGCGGTGGTTGACCTGCAGTTTCTGCTCGGCCTCGCGGATGCCGCGGTAGGCCCGCTCGAGGACGGCGAGGTAGAGCTGCTCCTTGCCGCCGAAGTAGTAATAGATCATCCGCTTGGTGGTGCGGGTGCGTTCGGCGATCTCGTCGACGCGGGCGCCGGAGTAGCCGGACTCGGCGAACACCTCGGTGGCCACCGTCAACAGTTCCGCGCGGGTGCGTTCGGCATCGCGCTGCAGTTCGGCTTTTGGCTTGGCGGCCACGTCGGCCGACTCTACTGGGTGAGCCTCCGGGGCGCGGCAACCCTTGCGGCGTTAATTAACCGATTGGTACATTGCAGTGATGAAGACCTCCATCGCCACCGTCTCGTTGTCGGGCTCACTCGTGGAGAAACTGCACGCCTGCGCGGCTGCCGGATTCGACGGAGTGGAGGTCTTCGAACCCGATCTGATCGCCTGCGAACACTCTCCGGAGGAGATCCGCGCGCTCGCCGCCCGCCTCGGTCTCACCCTGGATCTCTACCAACCGCTACGCGACTTGGAGGGCGTCGCCGACGATGTGTTCGCCGATAATCTGCGCCGCGCGGCCGCCACCTTCGCCACCGCAGGTCGGCTCGGCATCGACACCGTCCTGGTGTGCAGCAACGTCGCCACCGCGACAATCGATGACGACGCGGTCAGCGCCGCGCAACTGCGGCAGATCGGTGACGTGGCCGCCGATCACGGCGTCCGGATCGCCTTCGAGGCGCTCGCGTGGGGTCGTTTCGTCGACGACTACCGTCGCGCCTGGCGCATCGCCGAACTCGCCGACCACCCTGCAGTGGGGGTGTGCCTGGACAGCTTCCACGTGCTCTCGCGTGGGCACGATCCGGCGGACATCGAGCAGATTCCCGGCGCCAAGATCTTCTACCTGCAACTCGCCGATGCCCCCGCCCTTCAGATGGATGTCTTGTCGTGGAGTCGTCATCACCGGCTGTTCCCGGGTGAGGGGGCATTCGACCTGGCCGGTTTCGTGCGCCATGTCCTCGCGGCCGGCTACGTGGGCCCGCTGTCGCTGGAGGTGTTCAACGACACCTTTCGGCAGACCGACCCGGGCCGCACCGCCGTGCACGCGCTGCGATCACTGCTGTGGCTGCAGGACGCGCTGCACCTCGCGCCGGTTGCGGATGCCAAACCGCCCAACGGGTTCGATTTCGTGGAGATCAAAGCCGAAGACACCAGTGAGGTGGAGGTGTTGCTGGGGCAGCTCGGATTCATCCCCGGTGGCCGGCATCGCAGCAAGCCCGTGACGCTGTGGCAGGCCGGCTCGGCGCGAGTGGTGCTCAACGAGCAGCAGGCTCGCGACGAGGTGCCGCACGTTGCCGCCATCGGCCTGCAGGTCCCCGACGCCGACGCGACGTCGCGCCGGGCGGCCGACCTGATGGCGCCGGCCGCATATCGCCGCACCTATGCCTCCGAGCAGCCGTTCGGCTCGGCCGTCGCGCCCGACGGCACCGAACTCTTCTGGGTTACCCAGCCGCCCACCGGGACAGCCGACTGGGTGAGCGAGTTCCGCGACGGAGTACCCGCCGCCGGCGGCCCGGTCCACGCCGTCGACCATGTGAACCTGACGCAACCGTGGCAGACCACTGAGGACGCGGTGCTGTTCTTCACCAGCGTGTTCGGGCTGAGCGCCGACGACCCGACCGAGGTGCCCGGCCCCACCGGGTTGGTCCGCAGCCAGGTCTTGCGCACCGCCGACGGAGCGGTACGTATCCCGCTCAACGTCGCACCGCTCGCGGTCGCAGACGGGTCGTTGGCCCAACACATCGCATTCGCCTGCGACGACATCGTCGCGCTGGCGCGCACCGCACGCGATGCCGGACTGGAATTCCTGAGCGTGCCCGACAACTACTACGACTACGTCGCCGGACGCTTCGGGGTCGACGACGACACCGTCGCCGCGCTACGGGAACTCGACCTGCTCTACGACCGCGGTCCCGGCTCGCAGGGGCACTTCATCCACTTCTACACCCGCACGGTGGGCTCGGTGTTCTTCGAATTCGTGCAGCGGTTCGACCACTACGATGGATACGGCGTGGACAACGCGCCGGTCCGGCTCGCCGCGCAACGCAGCCGGACCCGCAGCTGACCCGCGTCGGGCGTCACCGGTCAGCCCTGACCGCTATTGTCGTCCCATGTCGGAGAACCGTCGCAGACACTGCGTGGTCGTGGGTGGGGGACTGGCCGGGCTCGCCTCGGCGGTGTGGCTGGCCGACGCGGGACAGCAGGTGACGCTGCTGGAACGACGCGGCTCGCTCGGTGGGCGCACGATCGCGATGCCCGTGGCGACCGTCGACGACGTCCCCGACAACGGACAGCACGTGTTCGCCAGCGGCTACGAACACCTGATGCGCTATCTCGACAGCGTCGGTACCCGCGAGCACGTCGCCTTCCCTGGACACATGACCGTCCGCATGCCCGGCGGCGCCACTCGACGCTCGGCGTTCGGCGGGCTCGACGGACTCCGAACCGCGGTGGGGGACCTGCCCGGCGTTACCGGCCTCGATCGGCTGCGCACCGCGCGCGCCCAGGCGACACTGATCCGGCAGGCACTGCGGCAACCGGACTGGCTCGACGACATCACCGCCGACGAGTGGTTCCGACGCATCGGTATGCCGCAGTCGGCACGTGACGCGTTGTGGGACGGCATCGTGATCGGCCTGACCGGTGACAAACCCACCATCTCCTCGGCCAAGGTGCCCGCGGATCTGCTGGTGACCGGCATCCGGCGGGCACGCGCGACACGGACCCCCATCTCGATCGGCTACCCCACCGTCGACCTGGACACCCTGTTCATCGACGGGGCGCAGAAAGTGTTCGCCGACAACGGGGTCGACGTGCGGCACCGCGCCGTGGTGGCGTCGATCGACGTGTCCGACGGGGCCGTCAGCGGCGTCACCCTGACCGACGGACAGAAGGTCGCCGCCGACGCGGTGATCTGTGCGGTGCCGGTGTGGGGTGTGAAAGGCCTGCTCGATCAGGTGCCCGGCCACGAGGGGATCTACGCGGCGGTCGACGCGCTGTCCCCGGTGCCGATCGTCAGTGTGAACCTCTACCTGGATCGCTCGATCGGGATGAGTGATTGGGGCGAGATCCTCTACGGCGGTGAGGGTGTGCTGGAACAGGTCTGGGACCGCCAGCGTATGCACGGGCGTTCGGCGGAGCGCCATCACCTCTACTCGACCACGGTGTCGGCCGCCTACGACCTGACGTCGAAATCCAACGCCGAGATCACCGACATCCAGATGGCCATGTTGCGCAAGTACTTCCCGGACGCGGCCGATGCCGAGGTGATCCATAGTCACGTGGTGCGGATGCCGAAATCGACCTTCGCGCAACGGCCCGGCACCGCCGGCATCCGCCCCGATCAGCGCACCGCGGTCACCGGCCTGGCGCTGGCCGGTGACTGGACCCGCACCGACTGGACCACCACCATGGAAGGTGCCTGCCAAAGCGCCGCGCGCGCCGTCGAGGTGGTACTGGAGTCCGTTCAGCGTGGCCTCAGGGCTTAGGGTCCCGCGCCTTTTCTGTCCGAAAGTCCTCCCGCTCCAACAGCCACGCCACCGCAGCTCACCGACTTCGGGATCGCACGTATCGCCGGCGGCTTCGAAACCGACGCCGACATGGTGACCGGTTCGCCGGCGTTCACCGCACCCGAACTGTTGTCCGGGGCGGCGCCGTCGGTCGCGACCGACGTATACGGCCTGGGAGCGACCCTGTTCTGTGCACTCACCGGCCATGCCGCCTTCGAACGTCGCAGCGGCGAGCAGGTGGTCGCGCAGTTCCTGCGGATGTCGGCCGAACCGCTCCCGGATCTTCGTGCGGCGGGTATTCCGGCGCCGTTGTCGCGTGCGGTGGAGTGGGCCATGGCGCGCGACCCGGACGATCGGCCGGGAACGGTCGTCGAATACGGCGAGGGCCTGCGTGACGTGCAACGGCAGCTGGGACTGTCCGTCGACGAGATGGCGCTGCCGATCGAGTCCGCCTCCGACCCGATCGGTGCCGGCCCCGACCGGCGGGTGCGGGCCGGGATCACCACGGCCCCGCCGACTCCGTCGACCAAGTTCCGGCCGCCAGTGCGGCCACGCGCGCAGGTGCCGCGGGATCGGCTGATGGAGATCCTCCGGGCGGGCGAACGTCGCCGGCTCATCGTCATCCATGCGCCCGCCGGCTACGGGAAGACCACTGTGGCCACCCAGTGGGGCGAAGAACTCGTACGCGACGGCGTGGCGGTGGCGTGGTTGACCGTCGACGACGACGACAACGACCTCGCGCGGTTCCTCGCCAACATCGTCGAGGCGTTGCGGCGTGCGGCGCCGGTGGTGGTCGGGGACCTCGCCGAGGTCATCGAGGAGCACGGCGCGAAAGCCGAACAGTACGTGCTGACGTCGCTGATCAATGAGATCCACGCCCGGCATGAGCAGTTGGCGATCGTCGTCGACGACTGGCACCGGGTGAGCGATCCGGCGTCGATCGCCGCGATGGACTTCCTGTTGGAACGCGGATGCCACCATCTACAGGTCGTGATCACCAGCCGATCGCGGGCGGGGCTGCCCATCAGCCGGATGCAGGTGCTCGACGAACTCGTCGAGATCGATATCGCTGGTCTGTGTTTCGATGCGGCCGAAGCCCATTCGTTCCTCGTCGACGTCGCCGGACTGCCGTTGCAGGGTGCGGAGGTCACGGAGTTGCGCAACTCCACCGACGGATGGGTGGCGGCGTTGCAGCTGGCCTGTCTGTCGTTGCGGGGAGCCGACACCCCGGCCGAACTCATCAGCCACATCTCGGGCCGACATCATGCCATCGGCGACTTCCTGGCAGAGAACGTACTGTCCACCCTGGAACCCGAGGTACTCGAGTTCCTGCTGACCGTCTCACCTCCCGAGCGTCTCTGCGCCGGTCTCGCCTCCGCGCTCAGCGGTCAGCCGCGAGGACAGGCTTTGCTGGAGGACATCGAAACCCGAGATCTGTTCTTGCGCAGGGTGGATCAGGAAGGGGAGTGGTTCCGCTTCCACCCGTTGTTTGCCGAGTTCCTGCGGCGCCGACTCGAACGCGACATGCCCGATGCGATCATCCGCCTACACGGCACCGCGTCGGAGTGGTTCGCCGCCCACGGGATGCCCGCGGAGGCCGTCAATCAGGCACTGGCTGCGGGTGATACCGACCGCGCGGTGGCGTTGGTGGAAGCCGACGGGCGCACCCTCATCGAGCATGCGCACATGGCAACGCTGTTGGGGTTGGTGGATAAACTGCCGCCCGCGGCAGTGGCCAAGAGTCCTCGGGTGCAACTGTTGCTGACCTGGGCGAATGTGCTGCTGCACCGGACCACGTCGGCCGAGGGCGCGTTGTCGCGGGTCGCAGCCGCCCTGGCGGCCAGCCCCGACCACGGCGACCCGGACATCCGTGTGGAGGCCGACGTTCTAGAAGGATGCGTTCGGGTCACCGCAGACCGCACCGACGGCATCGACGAGTTGGTGGCCGAGGCGCTGGCGCGTCCGGAGACGTTGCCGGCGTTCGTCGTCTCCGCGGCCGCGAACGTGGCGACCATCGCGGAGACGTTCCGTTTCGATTTCGACGCCGCGCATCGTCGGCAGCAGCAGGCCACTCCCTACCACCAGCAGAACACCGGGCCGTACGCCGTCATGTACGGCCATGCGCTCGACGGGATCGCCTACTTCGAACAGCTCGAACTCGACCGAGCCGAAGAATGCTTCCGCAGCGCACTGCGGGTGTCCGTCGACACCCGGTCGGCCACCAAGTCGCAGGGCGCACGGCTGGCCTGCGCAGTGTTGGCCGATGTGCTCTACGAACGTGGTCGTGTCGACGAGTCTCGACGGTTGATCGAGGAGAGTTCCAAACTGGGCGCCGACGAAGGCGTCATCGACATGATCAAGGCACGCTTCATCATCGGCGCGCGGTTGGCCGTGCTCGACGGGGACCGGGCCGGCGCGGCCGCGTTGCTCGACGAAGGGATCGACATCGCCGACCGGCTGGATTCACCGCGCTTGAGGGCGTTTGTTGAGGCGGAGTACGTGATCCAAGATCTGCCGGCGCGGCGTGGCGTGCACCCTCGGGTCACCTACGACACTCGGACCTTTCCCGATGTTGGGATCGCCGCCATCGTCGCCCAACTCGATGCGGCGAGCGCCATCCGGCTGCTGCGCGACAGTTCCGACGCGGCCGATCGTGACCAGGGACTGCGTTGGGCGCAGGACTGGGTGGACCACCTCGCGACGACCGGCCGAGAACGTGCGAAGCTGCGCGCCGCGCGTTTGCTGGCCACCTGCCTGGCGGCGGCCGGTCGGATGGACGAGGCGAAACAGCAAGCAGCACAGGTGGTGGTGCGCTGCGTCGACACCGGTATGGTGCGCTATCCGCTCGACGGGGGAGTCACCTTCCTGCGGTTGGTGGAGGCGATCCGCTCCGACATCGGCAAGGACACCTGGAGTGACTCCACCCGCCGACCGCCGGTGCGGTTTCTGGACGAACTGCTGGGCAGAGTCGAGCGTTGAGGTCCACCGCGACACCTACCGGCTCTGCAGCGTCAACATGCTGATCTCCGGCGGAGCGCCCACCCGCACCGGCGGGCCCCAGGCACCCGCTCCGCGGGTGGTGAAGATGGTGGTGTCGCCGACCTGATCGAGGCCCTGCACGGTGGGTTGTTGCAGCGGAACGAGATACATGATCGGCCACATCTGGCCACCGTGCGTGTGGCCGGAGAACTGCAACTCCACGCCGGCGTCGGAGGCCTCGGGCGCCTGCAACGGCTCGTGTGCGAGCAGCAGGACGAATCGGTCCTGGTCTCGCCCGGCGAGCGCTGCTTCGAGGTCGGGCTCATAGGGCGCCGGCGCCGTCTCGTCGTGGACCCCGGCGAGGTCGATGGTCGCCCCGTCCACGGTGATCTCGGTGCGCTCGTTGCGTAGCGTGCTGATCCCCAGCCGTTCCCACTCGTCGAGCCAGGCGCCGCCGTCGTCGAAGTAGAACTCGTGATTGCCCGACACCCCGAACACGCCCAGGGGAGCGGATAGCTCGGCGAGGGGGGCGAGGTCGTCTCCCACCTGGGCGACGGTTCCATCGGTGAGATCGCCGGCGATGAGTACGAGGTCGGGTTCCTGGGCGTTGACATCGTCGACGACCTGCTGCACGAGGCCCCGACCGCGGGCAGGGCCGACGTGCAGGTCGGAGATGAGCGCGACGCGGATGCCGTCGAACTGCTCGGGCAGATCCGGTACTGCGACCTCGGTGTGGGTGACCTGCGGCCGGGCGGCTTCGACGACGCCGTAGCCGACGGTGGCGACCGACGCGACCACCACGACAGCGGTACCGGTTTGGACGGTCCGACGGCGCAAAATGTCGACGCCCGCGCGGCGATCCGCACCGCGCACCCGGCCGACCAGACGCAGCACCACGGAGATGAGCCCGACCGCCAGCAACCCGAGGACCAGGTAGACCACTGTCGCCCCCCACACCAGGCCGACGAATGCAGGTGCACGAGCCCATCCGGGATCGAACAGTCTGCCCGTCCCGAGGCCGATGAAGGCGAGTACGGCGAGGACCACCAGTGCTGCGTCGGCGACCACCGACCACGGTCGTTTGAGGCCGGTGGCCCGAACGAGCCTTCGGTGCAGTCCGAACGTGATGAGGCCCAGCAGCAATGCGAGGACCGCCGCCATGATGATTGCCACGGACGCGGACATTCCTTTCGTCGGCAGGCCTACCGCATGCCGACGAGCAAACGTAGCCACAAGTGTCGCCCTCGATGGCTGTCGCTGTGTCGACGGCGGAGTCGCGAGTTTAGTCGAAGCCACGTTTGGT
>NZ_JAZARS010000031.1:0-28884 GCF_036233855.1 Gordonia sp. Z-3 | reverse complement strand
ACATGGGATTGTGGGCACGGTCGCGTGCCGGCCACGACGTGGCCGGGCTGATCCACCACTCCGACCGCGGAGTGCAATACCGAGCCATCCGCTACACCGAACGACTGGCCGAAGCCGAAGCGGTGACATCTGTTGGCTCCAAGGGGGATTCATACGACAACGCGATGGCTGAGGCGTTCAACTCGCTGTTCAAAGCCGAATGCATCCGTAACCCCGTGATGCGCCCGCGAGGCGGCTGGGCAGGTGTGGGCGAGGTCGAGATCGCCGTCGCTGAGTACGTCGAATGGTTCAACCACCGCCGCCTGCACGGCGAGATCGGACATGTCCCACCCGTCGAGTACGAGAGCGCCTACTGGTCGACCCACACCGTCACCAGCTACCGTGAGAACCCGGTCCCCGCAAACGCTGGAACCAACTAACCGAGCCTCCAGCAAACCCGGGGCGATTCAGTCAGCTATTCGGTCCTATTAGTCGATGCCTACGGAAACGTCTACGACTCGCCCCACCGCCATCCGCCCGGTGGCCGAGTTCGCCCTTCCCGTCAAGACCCTCGCCGACACGCTGATCCAAACCGCACCAGTCGAGTTCTTGCGTCAAACCCAGCGTGCGGCCGACAATGCGGCGCGGGTGCCCGCCTTTGTCGCCCGACAGCGCACCCTGGCAACCGCTTTCGATCGGACCTTCGCCGTCGGCACCGATCTCATCCGCGCTGATCAACAACTACCTCGGAAACCGGTACCGCAACAATTGGATCCATTTCACCAACCTCGGCAACTGGGGCGACAATGTCCTCGACCGCGCGTCGCTCACCGAGCTCATCCAGTTCGGCAACGGAATCGCCACCGCCGCCTATTACCACGCGTTCCGCGGCCAAGCCGGCGTACTGCTCGACGGCAGCCAGGCCGGCGGCTACGTCCTCACCTTTCCGGCATCGGTGATCCCCGAGGCCTCCCGCTTATGGTTGTTGACGGCCTACACGCCGAACTCCGTCGAGATGATCCTCAATCCGATCAACAAGTACGTCGTCGCCGGCTATCCACCGGGCCTGGTACGCAACCGCGACGGTTCCATCTCCATCCACATCGCACGGGTGCGGCCTCCCGGAGTGCCGGAGGCCAACTGGTTGCCCGTTGGCTTCCGTCCCTTCAACGTGATGCTGCGCCTCTATCTCGTCGTGCCCGGATCAGCCGCGGCGAACAACACATACGTGCCACCACCGGTGGTGCCGCGGTAGCCCGGCCGGGAATCAGACCAGCCCGGCGTCCACGACCAAGTCGACTCCAAGCGCGCCGCAAGAGCCGATCGACAAGCTGACGGCAACTCAGGTACCGAAAGGCTTTCCGATGTCCACCCACGCGTCCACCCCGCAAACGCCCATCACCTACATCACCGACGAACCCCCACACCCCAGCGCGCGGTGGCAACTTGCTCGACACTGCACGCTCCTGCTGGCCACGGTCGGGCTCGCCGCGGTGACGGCGTGCAGCGTCTCGATCGGTACCGACGACTCAGCGGTGGAATCCACCTCCGACATCACGATCGGTGAGTGCCTGCAGATCGACGACGAAGCCGATGACCAGGGGAACGTCCGGGCCACCACCATCGCCTGCGACTCCGACGGCCTCACCTTTTACGCCGCCGAGACGGTCACCGCCGACGCCGACTGCGCCGGGGACAACAGCGCAAGCCTGTCCTTCGATGGAGACCCACAGAAGCTCTGCATGACTCCCAACTTCGTCGACAGCCGGTGCTATCAGATCCCGTTGCCGGGCGGACAACTCGTCGATTACCGGGAGTCGGACTGCGCGGCCCCCGCGGCCACCGACACCATCATCGCCGAGGCCGTCACCCGTTCGGACGACTCGATCACCTGCGCAGCCGATCAGACCGCGTGGGTGTTTTCCGAGCCGGAGGCGATCGGATACTGCCTGCGTGCGGTCGAACCCGCCTGAGCCGTTGCGCCGTCTGTCCGAGAGCGACGCCCGTCCGGTGTATCTGTCTGCAGCCTCAGCAGCTACCAGCGTCAATTATCGTCGCCGCCCACCGCTGGCACCGCAGACAGATACACCGACCGGTGGCCCATCGGTGCCGGTGCTCCGCGACCTCGCGGCAACTCGCCCGCGGCCGCTGTACCCGACCACCGCGCGGTGAGCGCAACTCAGAAGTCGAGGCTTCCGCTCCCGATTCCTCCTCCCGCACCCGAGGTGGTCTGCACGCGCACCGAGGCACTGCCGATGTCCAGGTCGGCGACGCTGGTGCAGGTCACGGTGACGGTGTAGTCGGTGTCGGCCTGCAGGTTGGTGATCGTCAGGTCCGTCGCTCGGTTGGGTGCAACAGGTACCGGGTTGCTCGGAATGGACACGTTGACACCGTCCGGGAGTCCGTCGGGCTGCGCCACGGCGAGGCACAGGTATGTGCCGGCGCCATCGTCACCTCGGGCGACCTGCACGGTCACCGAATTGGCGGTCTCCCCCGCCGACGTCACCCCGAATTCGGGAAGCGCAGCGGCCGCGTTGCCCGCCGCGGCGACACCGACTCCGAGGGCCGCCGACAAACCCACTACAGAACAGAGAATTTTCTTTGCCATGGCGACCGAAGGTATCAGCCCGAACGTCCTCCAACAATCCATTCTCGTCACCTTTTTCGCCATTTTCATTCTCCACGCCCGTTGAGTTGCGACTGCGCGAAGATGGCCTGCGGCAATACTTTTGGTCGTACTCGTGCAATCGAATATCGTGTCCGACGGCAGTGCGGAAATGCCATCGACGGACAAGTGCCGAAATGACACTGCCGACCTGGTGTTCCGCGTCGGTGGCACACCGGTGACGTGTGCGACCGCGGCGCGGTAGTCTCCGGCAATGGCGCACCACGTCCAGAACTCCGATCGCACTCTCGTGCTGTTGCACGGTGCGCCGCTGACACCGGAGATCTGGGCGGACACCGTCACACATCTGAGTGGGCGGACAGTGATCACGCCGGATTGCACGCATGTGCCGAACTCCCGGGATGCGCAATCGATCCTGGCCGAACAGGTGGCTGCCGACCTCGAGGGTGATCTCGATCTTGTCGGGCACTCGTTCGGTGGGCAGATCGCGATCGACCTCGCGCTGGCGCACCCCGATCGGGTTCGGACGCTGACCGTGCTGTGCACCCGCGACACCCCGTTCCCGGCGTTCGGACCGGTGGCCGCGCAGGTCCGCGCGGGGTCGGGACCATCGGTTGTCGGGTCGCTGGCACGCTGGTTCACCGCCGCCGAACTGATTGCCGACTCTGATGCGGTGTGTGCTGCCCGAGAACAACTCTCCCAGGCCGACACCGAGGATTGGGCTGCCGCTCTGGCCGCAATCGCCACCTATGACCGATGGTCGCGGACGAGCTCCCTGGCCATGCCGGTCACCGTGGTGGCCGCGGGTAAGGACGGCGTGTCCACGCCCGAGGTCATGGCCGATCTCGCCCGACGCATCCACGGTGCCGAGTTCGATCTGCATCCTGACTGGTCGCACATGTCGGCCTTCATCGACCCGAAAGCATTGGCAGGGCTGATTCAACGCGCCACCGCAGTCGATCACGCCGAGTGATCGATCCCCTCCGATCGATCACTCGGCGCGGGGCACCGCAGTGTGCGTATCAGCTGGTGTCAGAACGTGTTTCCGGATTCGCGGTGGGTGTCGCGGTTTTCGATGGCGGCGATGTCGAGGCGCTAGGCGCCGCACCGGACTTCGGCGCGCTCACCGACTCGTCTCCCCCGCCGGATGCCTCGCCGGTGTCCGACCCGTTCCCGTTGCCGTTGAGTTGATCGGAGTACATCTGCACGAAGTGCTGATGGGTCATCGGCGTGACCTTGTGTTTCTCGTGGCGCAGACCGATGAACAGCGTCGGGATCATCAATGTCACCAGGATGAAGATGGGTAGGCCGACCACCGTGATCACTTCCTGCAGCGCACTGAGTCCGGCCTCGCCGCCGACGACGATGAGCGTTGCGGCCACCGCGCCCTCGGTGAGTCCCCAGAAGGCGCGCTGACGGATCGGGCCGGCTTCGGCATCGCCCGAACACAACATGTCCACCACCAGGGATGCCGAATCCGACGACGTGGCAAAGAACAACGCCACCACCACGACGGCAGTACCCGAGATCAACGTGGTCAGCGGGAAGTTGTCGAAGAACTCGAACATCGCCAACGGCACACTCTCGGCGACGGCCTCGGAGATCGGGCCGCCGTCACCGCCGATACCGTCGATCTCCATGGCCGACCAGCCGAAGATCACGAACCAGACCAGGGTGAACAGCGACGGCGCGATCAGCACGCCGATCACGAACTGGCGGATGGTGCGGCCGCGGGAGATGCGGGCCAGGAACACCCCCATGAACGGTGCCCAGGTCACCGTCCATGCCCAGTAGAACACCGTCCAGCCGCCCTGCCAGCCCCAGCCGCCGTCCTTGGTGAACTCGGCCATGGCGTCGTTCCAGAAGGCAAGGGGCACGACGTCGGAAGCATATGTGCCCAGGCTCTCGATCAGCTGCCGGAGCAGGAACACGGTGTCGGAGAAGATGAGCACGAAGATCATCAGGCCGACCGCCACCAGGATGTTGATGTTGGAGAGCCGTTTGACGCCTTTCTCCAAGCCCACCACGATCGATGAGGTCGCGACGATCGTCAGCGTGGTGATGATGATGACCTTGGCCCACACCGAGTCCGGCAGACCGATGAGTTCGCTGAGACCGGCGTTGATCTGCGAGGTGCCCAGACCCAACGAAACCGCAAGCCCGAAAACTGTTCCCAGCACCGCGACGACGTCGATGGTCTTACCGATACGCCCGTGAATGCGCTCCTTGAGGACCGGATAGAACACCGACGAGACACGCATCGGCAGCTTGTAGCGATAGATGAAGTAACCAAATGCCAAGCCGGGCAGGGTGAAGATGGCCCAGGTGTGCAGGCTCAGGTGATAGAGCGAGATGCTCATGGCATCTTCGGCGGCCTCCGCGCTGTAGGGTTGCACCCCCTCGAACGGCGGATTGGAGAAATGTGAGATCGGTTCTGCCACACCCCAGAACATCAACACCGTGCCGATACCACCGGCGAAGAGCATGGCGAACCACGACAGGTTGGAATACGCCGGTTTGTCATCGTCGTCGCCGAGGCGGAGCCGCCCATAGCGACTGATGGCCACCCAGATCAGGAAGACCAGCCATACCGTCACCCCGAGGATGAAGAACCAACCGAGGTTGGTGACAATCCATTCACGGCCGGACCCGAATGCGTCACCCACCCAATCCTGGAAGATCAGGAACAGCACCAGCAGTGAGATGGTGAGCCCTGCCGACCAGAAGAAGATCTGCGGGTTCGTCTTGAGACCGAGCTTTCGAGCGAGTGTGTCCACAGGTCGCCGTCTCCATCCTCGACGGCTCGATGTCGGGTCGGGATCGCGCGTGTCGGATGTCGTGTGAACCGTCGACTAGAACCCCAGCATCGTCCCCCGATTCGACGATGGCCACCGATGCAATCGCTTCGTTACATTTGCCCCGATTGCCGCAATCGCGTCGGCTTCCGTTCTGATGCACCCGGAGCCGGCCCGCTCGCCAACCGCTCACGACGCGCCGGTCGGCAGATCCCACGAGAAGTTGACGACCATCCCCTCGGCCCCGTCCATCGTCAGGCGTAGCGGGCCGGTCTCCCCTTCCGCCGTCGAGGCGTCGCAGGTCACGGTGGTGCCCGGTTGAGCGGAGATCTCCTGCTGAGGACACTGGACGGCGGTCAACGTGTAGCCGGTCTGCCGACCGAAGTCCGCGCCGATCGAATCGACGATCGAGGACGCCAACAGCCGCTGAGATCCGTCCTGTACCTGCCAGCTGAAGTCGATGGAGTCGTTGTCGTCGTCCACATTCGTGACCTTCACATCCCAAATCGCGACCACCCCCTTCTCGGTCACCGAGCAGTTGGTGGCGTCGTCGACCTCCGCGTCGAGACCATTGGTGCAGTCGATGGCGTCGAGCGCGTCGCCCGTCTGGGCGGCGGCCTCGTCACCGAGTTCGGTCTCGAGTTGATCGGCGCTGAGACCTTGCGAGTCACCGGTGCTGACCGACACCGAGCACCCGGCGAGAACAATCGCCACCGCAAGGATGGCAAACCGGCTCAGGGATTGGTGTTTGCTGGTCACTGCTACTCCTGTCGCGAGGACGGCCGCGGCGGGCGGGCCAGGTCGTGGAAGGGGCGATCTCAAGGCTGTCATGAACGCGCACCCGTCGAGTGGTCTCGGCACCGAAGGGTTTCGGCGGCCGGTCCGTAGGCCAACGGGACATATCCGACATAGGATCTGGTGTCATGCGGTCCGCGGGTGTCGGCAGTCCGGTCCTGATGGAGCGTGACGACGAGTTGCGTATCCTGACCGATGTGCTCGCGCGAGCCGCAGACGGCGACGGCGAGGCAGTCGTGGTCCGTGGGCCTGCCGGCATCGGAAAGACCTCCCTGCTCGAGGCGTTGGCGCAGCGGAACGAACAGCTCCGGACGTGCCGTTATCGGGGTCGCGACAGCGAGGCCGGCCAGCCCTTCGCCGCCATGGTCGGTTTGCTCGATCAGGCGGTCTTCGACACCGATCCCGCGGTGTTCCGGGGTGCCAGTGCACTGAGTCTGCCTCTCTTCTCCGAGGGCGAGCGAACCGATCTGCACGAGTTCCAACTACTCCACGGCCTGCATTGGCTGACCATCAGCCTCAGCGAACAGCGACCGCTGCTACTCATCGTCGACGACGCACAGCTCGCCGATCCCCAGTCATTGCGTTTCCTCCGGTACCTGGCCGACCGACTCGCGGGCCATCCGATCGCCGTGGTCGTGGCCGCGCGCAGCGCGACCCCCGCCCCGCCCGAACTCGACGAGCTGACGGGCGCGGCGCACCGACGCCTCGAACCGCAACCACTCAGTCCGGACGCAACCCGTGACCTCGTCGCGACCCTCAGCGGCCTCGACGATCACGCCCTCGACGTGGTACTACCCGCGCTGACCGAACGCACCGGCGGCAACCCGTTCTACGTCTGCGAGTTCGCCCGCCATCTCGCGGCGCGGGGCGCTCGCCTCGACGAGGTGCCGGCGACCATCGTCGAATCGACCGATCGCCGGCTCGCCACCGTGGGCCGCGCAGCGCGGTCGATCGCGGTCGCGGCGGCGACATTGGGTGAATCCGCCGCGCTCGGCGACATCGTCGAGTTGGCGCGGGTGTCGACGGCCGAAGCCACCTCTGCCATTGACGAACTCATCGGGTCCGAACTGCTCGACCCCACCGACCCGCGACATTTTCGTCACCCGTTGCTGCGCGACGCGGTGGCCGGGACCGTACCACCCGGTCATCGACTCGACCTCGCACTTCTTGCCGCACAGCTGAACTCGGCACGTCACCCGGTCCGTTCGGCCGAACACCTGCTGCAGGCGGCACAGCTCGCGCCGTTCGACCGCCCGTGGGTGGTTCCCACCTTGACGGCTGCGGCCACCGTCACCTGCGGACAGGGTGGCAGTACGCGAGCGGTCGCCTATCTCGAACTCGCACTTGGCGAATCGTTGGATACAAGCGCCGAGATCACGATCCGCCATCAGCGCGGCAGACTGTACGACGAGGCGAAGGACCCGAAGGCGCTCGATCACCTGCACCGGGCGTGGGAACTCTCGCGAGACCTCACCGACGCACCCGCGATCGAGATCGTCGAGGCGTATGCCACCGCACTCTTTCATGCCGCGTTACTCGAGCAGGCCGGCGAGGTCTGCCGCGCGGCGCTGGCCACCGTGGACCAGACCTGCGACTACACACCATGGTTGCGGTTGGAGGCCGCAGCGCTCAACGCCGAGGCGATCTCTCGTCGCAACCGTGGCCGCCCAGCAGAACTGCGGCCCGTGGTGTGCGGTGCCACCACCCCTGCCCAGCGTGCGGTGCTGGCACATGTCGCGTGGGATGCCGCGGTGCGCGCGGCAGCCGGTCACCGGGAGGTCGCCGACCTCGCCCGGCGCGCGATCGGTGGAACAGCCCTGATCTCGGAGGTCGGGTCGGCCTCCCCGGTCTTCATCTACGCCGGCAGCGCCCTGGCCTGGACCGGCGAGTACCAGGAGGTCGACGAGTTCGCCACCGCCGGGATCACAGCCGCAGTCGGCAGCGGGTCGCTGGTCGGCGTCGCCTACGCGACGGCGTTGCGCGCGGGCAACTCCGTCTACCGCGGCGCGATAGATCAAGCCGAGACCGACGCACACCGAGTCCTCGACGAGTTGGCCAATGTCGATCCGATGTGCTTCGCGATGACGGTGGGATGGCAGATCGAGGTCGCGGTGGAGCGGGAGCACTGCGCCGGCGCCATGTCGATGCTCGAGCACTACGGACTGAACGGTGAGCTTCCGGACATCGGCACGATCGACACGTTGCTGCTGTCGAGGGCCCGGCTGTTCGCCGCACTCGGCAACCACGAGCGTGCGTTGGCAGACCTCGCCGAGGTGAGCGAGCGCGGCCATCGGTCTGCCTATCTCAATCCGGTCGCGTCGCCGTGGCGCTCGATGACCGCGACCGTCCGGTCGCTGCAGGGCACATTCGACACACGCTGCCGGGATCTGCTCGAGGCGGAGTTGACCGAGGCCCGGCGTTACGGCGCACCCCGAGCCGTCGGCCAGGCGTTGCTCGCGCGAGCACAGCTCCGATCGGGGGCAGCAGCGGTGGCGGACCTGCGGGAGGCTGTCGAGATTCTTCGTCCGTCGCAGGCCGCGCTTGTTTTCGCCGAGTCGCTGGTCGAGCTCGGCGCCGCGCCCGAATCCGGCGACGTCGCCGAGCGCCGCGACCTGTTGCGTACCGGAATGGACGCGGCACATCGATGCGGTTCGTGGCGACTCGTGTCGCGGGCGATGAGCGCACTGCGGGCCACCGGTGCGCGACCGCGTCGACCTCAGGTGACCGGACTGCAGGCGCTCACGCCGCAGGAACGCCGCGTCGCCCAGTTGGCCGCCACCGACATCGGGAACCGGGAGATCGCCGAACAACTGTTCCTCACGCGCCGAACGGTGGAATTGCACCTGACCCACACCTACCGCAAGCTCGGCATATCCGGGCGGGCGGAACTGCGGCCTGCGCTTGCGCCCTGAGCCGCGTGACGCCTGCGATGAGTGGGAGTACAACCGGACCGTCGACCCAGTCAGAGTTGGCGCAGGTCGTTCAGGTGACTTACGCTCGTGCGCATGCTCGACGACCTCGACCCTGCGGCACGTGCCCAGGCGCGCCAGTTGGTCAACGAACTGGAACGCGCAGCCGACGCTCTCGTCGACGAGATGGAGAGCGTACCCAGCAGTGCCGCCTCCGCGGCCAAACGGGCCGAGTTGTTCGAGGTACGCGGCTACATCCAGCGCCTACAGCAGCGGTTCGGGCTGAACGCCGCCCACGGCTGAGCCGACGATTTCCTGAGCCGATCGCGATGTCGGCGAGTGTCAGTCTTCGTGATGCGGCGGCGCGAGGTGCGAGTCCGCCATCGGGGCGGAGCCGTTGCCGTTGAGCGACGCGTTCGCCCTACGCTCGACGAGCAGCGGAACGAAGTCCCGCACGCGGATGCCGTCGAAATGTCGATACGCGGCCTCGACCGCGGCCGCCACCGTTTGACTCGGACGATCCGAGTAGGCGGCGATCAATCGTTCCTGCACTTCGCCGATCTGCCGTCGTTCGTCTGCGTCCTCCACAGGACAAGGCTAGGGGTCACCATCAGACGCGGCCCGACAAACCGGACACTGTTCATGGACTGTTCATCGATCTGCATTCGAATGGTGCTCGCGTTTCGGCCGTCCCGTGATCGGGCCCCGGCTGGTGGCGCTCAGAACGCCGACGGCACCCTGGTCACCGGGAGGGACGGCCCCTCGTAGGCACCCACTGTTCGTTTCGGAAGCTCCACGTCGGGCGCTTCGAGCGGAGTGTAGGGCACCAGCCCGAGGAGATGGGTGAGGATGTTGAGCCGACCGCGCTTCTTGTCGTCGGTGTTGGCCACATACCAGGGCGCCCAGCCAGTGTCGGTGTAGCGGAACATGTCGTCGCGGGCACGGGTGTACTCGTCCCATCGGGTGTAGGACTTCAGGTCCATCGGGGAGAGTTTCCAATACTTACGGGGGTCGTCGATGCGGCTCTGCAGCCGTAGGGTCTGCTGGTCGTCGCTGACCTCTAACCAGTACTTGATCAGCAGGATTCCCGACCGCACCATGGCCCGCTCGAACTCGGGAGCATCGGACAAGAACTGTTTCGACTGCTCTTCGGTGCAGAAACCCATCACCCGCTCGACGCCCGCACGGTTGTACCAACTGCGGTCGAAGATGACGACCTCGCCCGCCGCGGGAAGGTGGGGTACGTACCGCTGAAGGAACATCTGGGACTTCTCGCGTTCTGTGGGTGTCGGCAACGCGACCACCCGGAAGATCCGGGGACTGACCCGCTCGGTCAGGGCCTTGATGACGCCGCCCTTGCCGGCGGTGTCGCGGCCCTCGAAGACGATGCAGATCTTGGCGCCGGTCGAGCGCACCCACTCCTGCATCGCCACGAGCTCCGCGTGCACCTGCTTGAGCTGTTCCCGATACTCCTTGTTCTTCATCGGTTTGCCCTCGACCGGTTTGGTCTCGCCAGGCTTGTTGTCGATCGGCGCCGACTGGCCCGAGCCACCGGTTGAGGTGTCGTGCCCGGCGCGGCCCCCGTCGCGCTTCTTCTTCGACTTCTTCCCCATGGCGCCACCCTTCCCTTCGCTCCCCAGACCATGTGTCGCACCGTGTTGGACGTGTCCGAGATGCTACGACATCGCCGACGCGGCAACGCGAACATCGATACACCCGTCGACGGATCCCGTGCGCTCCGGCGACGCCGACGACCACGAAAACACCGCCTCCGCCAACGTGGGTTGTCCGAAATATGCTGCTTTGTCCCAATTTTCAGCTCCGATGTCGCCCAACTCACACCCATCCGAATCGACTGTGCCCACCAGATCCATTTAGGGTGGCTAAGTAATTAATTTAGTGTTACTAAGTTTTTTGGAGGGCAGGGATGAGTCACATCGTCGACGATCCCGCCGACACGATGGCGCTGCGCGGCGCCGCGGCCATCCACCGCGACCTGATCCGGATCGGGCGTGCCGTCCGGTCGACGACCGGAGACAACCTGTTGTCGCCGAGCCAGATGTCGGCGCTGTGGACGATTGCGCAGCATGCACCCATCCGGGCGACCGAACTCGCCGACCGCGAGCGAGTCGCGGCACCGACCATGTCGCGGGTGGCGGCCTCGCTCGAGCACCTCGGGATGGTGGTCCGCACCACCGACGCCCACGACGGCCGGGTGAGTCTGCTCGCGCTGAGCGACGCCGGCAGTGCGCATCTCGCTGGTGCCTCGTCACGGAACTCGGCGCTGTTCGAGTCCGCGCTCGATGCACTCACCGATCCGGATCGCCGGTGTGTCGAACGGTCGATGCGGCTGCTCGCCGACACCGTGTGCGCCCTGACCCCCATTCAGCAGAAGGGAACCTGATGCAGCCCAGCACCAACGGCCATCGCGAAGGCGATGGCACAGCGCCGCCCCGAGTATCAGGCGGCGTGATACGTGGCGAGATCCGTTCCGGGGGAACGACGGTCGGCGACGCCACGATCACCGTCGTCGATCCGAGTGGGCGGCAGGCCGCGCGTTCGATGGCCCGCAGCGACGGGACCTTCGTCGTCGACGTGTCCGCTGGTGGCCACTACGTTCTCGTTGTTTCCGCGGCCGGCCATGAACCCACCGCGGTGACGGTGACGGTGGGAGCCGCGCCCATCGACGTCGAGGTGGTGCTCGCCTCGATGGCCGCACTCGGCGGAACGGTCACGACGTCGGCGACCGGGGAGCCGGTGGCCCACGCGTCGGTAGCCGTGGCCGACCGGGCAGGTCACGTCACCACCACCGCGGTCACCGATGCCACCGGAGGGTGGGAAGTCTCCGGACTGCCGGTCGGCACGTACACCGTCATCGTGACCGCGGCCGGCTGCGACCCGGTCGCCGAGACGGTCACCGTCGGCGGAACCGGAGTCGCCGTGGCCGACATCGTGCTGCGGACCGCAGCGGAGCTGGCCGGGGTGATCACCGACGGAGACGGCGTGACCGAAGGACAACCGGTGCCGCACAGCCAGGTCGGTCTACTCGACAATGCCGGGCAGATGGCGGCGAGTACGTTGACCGACGCCGCCGGCCGCTATCTCTTCGCGAACCTCGCACCCGGCGACTACACCGTCATCGCCAACGGCTATGCGCCGGAGGCCATCACCATCGACATCGAGCCCGGGCGCGTGGTCACCCACGAATTCGTCCTGGGCGCACGGGGGCAGGCATGAGTGGCACCATCACCGCGCGCGTGGCGACGTCGAGCGGCCATCCGCTGCCGGCCGCGGTGATGACCGTCATGTCCGCCACCGGCGAGCAGCAGGCCGTCCTGCGCGGCGACGACGGCGGCGCCATCACCACCGACGCCCTCGACGCAGGCACCTACACGGTGGTCATCACCGCCGACGGCTTCGCGCCCACCGCCCGCACGGCGGTGGTCAACGGCGCTGGACAGGTGAGCCTCGGCACGATCGCGGTGACCCGCTCCGGCGGAGCGCCGGTGCCGGCGGCCGGATCATGGGAGATCGATCCCGGCCACTCCACCGTCGAGATCAGCGTCCGGCACTTCGGAATCGCCAACATCAAAGGCCGATTCACCGACTTCTCAGGCCGCATCGAGGTGCCCGAGGACGTCGAGGCGTCGTCGGTGAGCGCCCAGATCAGCACGGCCAGCATCGACACCGACAACCAGACCCGCGACGGACACCTGCGCTCCGCGGCGTTCTTCGATGTCGAGCAGTATCCGCTCGCCGAGTTCCGGGCGACGCGGGTGTGCCCGGGCAGCGACGACACCTGGCGCCTGGCCGGGCATCTGACCCTGCGCGGGACCTCGGTTCCGGTCGACCTCAACCTGTCCTACCTCGGCGAGGTCGACGACCCCTGGGGCGGTCGGCGGGCCGCATTCCGCGCGACGGGGACGTTGCAGCGCAACGATTTCGGCATCAGCTTCGACGACAAACTGATCAGTGGGGTGGCGCAGATCGGCGGCACCGCATCGGTCGATCTGGAGATCCAGGCCATCCGTACCCCCTGAGCAACCACATTCTTCCTGATTGATCTGAAAGGCATCATGTCCGACACCAGCACCGCCGTCGCCCCGGGCACCACCGCCCGCGGCTCCCGACAGCGCTCCCTTGCCGAACTCGGCCCCAACTACAAATGGATTGCCCTGTCCAACACCACGTTGGGGATGCTGATCGCGACCATCAACTCCTCCATCGTGCTGATCGCGCTACCCGACATCTTCAAGGGCATTCACCTCAATCCGTTGGAACCGCAGAACACCAGCTATCTGCTGTGGATGATGATGGGCTTCCTCGTGGTGACCGCTGTGCTGGTGGTCAGCTTCGGTCGTCTCGGCGACATGTTCGGTCGCGCCCGGATGTACAACATGGGGTTCGCGATCTTCACCGTCTCGTCGATCTTCTTGGCCATCACCTGGTTCGACGGTGGCGAAGCGGCCATCTGGCTGATCTTCTGGCGCATCATCCAAGGCGTCGGTGGCGCCTTCCTGATGGCGAACTCGTCGGCCATCCTCACCGACGCCTTCCCGGCCAATCAGCGCGGACTAGCCATGGGCATCAACGGCGTTGCCGCCATCGCCGGGTCGTTCCTCGGCTTGCTGATCGGCGGTGTGCTGGCACCGATCCAGTGGCACTACATCTTCCTGGTCTCGGTGCCGTTCGGCGTGGTCGGAACCATCTGGGCGTACCTGAAACTCCACGACACCGGCGAACGCCGCAAGGCCAAGATGGACTGGTGGGGCAACATCACCTTCGCCGTCGGGCTCATCGCCATCCTCATCGCGATCACCTACGGCATCCAGCCCTACGGCACCTCCAACATGGGCTGGGGCAACCCGTGGGTCCTGACCGGACTCATCGGTGGTGCCGTCGTGCTGGGCATCTTCGTCTTCATCGAGACCAAGGTCGCAAGCCCGCTGTTCGAACTATCCCTGTTCCGCAACCGTTCTTTCGCCTTCGGCAACATAGCGAATCTGATGGCCTCCATCGGACGCGGCGGTCTTCAGTTCATCCTCATCATCTGGCTGCAGGGCATCTGGCTGCCGCAGCACGGATACGACTACTCGCGCACGCCGCTGTGGGCAGGTATCTACATGGTGCCGATGACCATCGGCTTCCTGCTCAGCGCACCGGTATCGGGTGCACTGTCCGATCGGCTGGGTACCAAATGGTTCACCACCACCGGCATGGTCATCACCGCCGGTACCTTCGCCGCACTCATCGCGATGCCGGTCGACTTCCAGTACTGGGTCTTCGCTCTGGTGATGCTCATCAACGGAATCGGCATGGGGCTGTTCGCCTCCCCCAACCGTGCCGAGGTGATGAACAGCTTGCCCATCACCTCCCGCGGGTCGGGCGCCGGGATGATGACCACATTCCAGAACGCCGCGATGGTGCTGTCGATCGGGTTGTTCTTCTCGCTGATGATCGCCGGACTCAGCGCGCATCTGCCCGACGCGATGTTCAGCGGACTCACTGCCAACGGCATGCCCGACGCGCCCGCCGACGGGATTGCTCATCTGCCCACCGTGGGCATCCTTTTCGCGGCGTTCCTCGGCTACAACCCCATCCGTGAGGTCGGCGGTCAAGCGCTGCAGGGCCTGCCGCAGTCGGCGGTGGATCACCTGACCGGGTTGGACTTCTTCCCGCATCTGATCAGTGATCCGTTCTCCGATGGCCTCACCGCCGCGTTCACCTTCGCTCTCATCTGCTGTGTGATCGGTGCGATCGCCTCGCTGTTCACCGGATCGCCGAAGTCGGCGACACCGGAGATGGTGGGCGCCGAACTGGCTGCCGTCGCCGCCGATGCCGGCGTAGGCACACCCGCGGAGCTGATCGACGAAGCGCACATGACCGGGGCACGACACCGCAAGCCTGGCCCGTCGACGGCAGGTTCCGCGGCGAGCGGCGACCCCCGAATCACCGGACACATCAACGGGTCCGACGGCGTCGCGCCCGCCGAAGCCGCCGTGACGGTGACCGATGTCCGGGGCCACCAGGTCGGTACGGCCACGGTCGGGCCGGACGGGTCCTACGCGGTGGGTGATCTCGCCGACGGCACCTATACGGTCATCGCGACCGCACCGGGCCGGTCGCCGCGGGCGCTCACGGTGTCCGTCGTCGGTGAGCTGACCTTCCGTCGCGACTTCGTCCTCGCCGGGGGATCGACTCTGCGCGGCACGGTCCGCGACGGGGACCGTCCGCTACCGGCGGCCCTGGTGGTCACCGACCGGTCGGGCGCGGTGGTCACCCGGGCGCACGCCGGCTCCGACGGCGACTTCGTCATCGGCGGCCTGTCGAACGGGGACACTGTCGCCGTCACGGCCTCGGCGCCCGGCTACCAGCCGACAAGTCAACTCGTGACCGTCGACGCCTCGGCACCCGGCGTGGTCGACATCGTCCTGATCGCCACCGGTGGCGTGCAGGGTACGGTCCTCACCCCCGACGGCACACCGCTCGTCGGCGCCACGGTATCGGCAATCGGACCCGATCAGACGATCGTCGCGTCGGTGACCACCGACACCGACGGCCGCTACCGCATCGAGGGACTCACCGACTCGGCGTTCACGGTGGTTGCCAACATGTACGAGCCGACGGCCCTCGCGGTCAGTGTGTCCGCCGGACAACGCAACACCGCCGACATCGCGCTCGGCGCCGGACACAAGCCGGTCGTGTCGTAGCGATCGTCCGGCGCGCGTCGGCACCGGACCGGCCCGTCCGGGCCGCCCGTGCACGTCCCCGGAAAAGCGCCCCGACACAGCACCCTCCGTAGCGAACCCGTCAACAATGCGTCGGCTGCCCCGCTACGCAGGGCGCTTTTCTGGGGCGGTCTTCCGGCGCGGCGGATTCTTCGGCGGGCACATTCCGGAAAAGCGCGCCTCAGCGCAACGACCCCAGGTGATCCCGGACCAGCCGGCGTACCCGGGCGGGCGCGTCGTTGTGCCCCAACAGCAGATGCACCGCCAGCCCGTCGACAAGCGCGTGCAGTCTCATCGCCTCGGCCTCCAGATCGTGCCGCGCGTCGACGAGCCCGTGGTCGCCCAGATCGGTCAGCACCCGCCGAGACAGCGCCCGCAGGCCGTCGTGCGCCTCGAGTCCGGCCTCGGCCAGCCCCGGATGTGCGACCGCATCGGTGACCAGCGCCAGGTTCACGTGCATCTCGACCCGCCGGACGTCGTCGAACGGTAGAACCTCCGACAGCATCGCCTCCGCGCGCCGCAGCGGATCGCGGACAGACCCGTGCCCGACGACACGCTCCCCGACCCGCTGATAGATCAGCCGCATCGAGAACGCGAGCAACTCCTCCTTGTCGGCGAACACATGTCGCAACGACCCGGCGGAAATCCCCGCCTCGGCGGCGACGTCCCGGATCGACACCCCCGACACCCCTTCGCGGAGCACCACCCGCCAGAGCGCCTCCGCGATCTCAGTTCGTCGGGCGTCGTGGTCGATCAGCTTGGGCACTTCCGCATGGTAGCCCAACTGTGCTAGCTTAGGTCGCGTTGCCAACACAGTCGTGCCGCCACAATCGTCTGCGCCTTGCCCGGACGACTCCCGACGACGACGAAGGAACTGTGACGGACCTGCCCACCGCGCCCCGACGCTTCGCCGCCCTCGACGTCTTGCGTGGCGTCGCCATTCTCGGGACGCTGGCCACCAATATCTGGATCTTCACGAATGTCGACGGTCTGGTCGGCTATCTCAACGGCACCCACGAGGCGACCGGGGCATGGTCCGTGGTCCAGGACGTCCTGCAACAGCTCGCACAGGGCAAGTTCCTCGGCCTGCTCACGATCATGTTCGGCATCGGACTCGCCATCCAACAGCGTTCCGCGGAACGTCGTGGCGAATCATGGCCCGGTGGCTATCCGTGGCGCGCGGCACTGCTCTTCGTCGACGGCACGGTCAACTACTTCCTCTTCACCGAGTTCGACGTCCTGATGGGTTACGCGGTCACCGGCCTGATCGTGGCGTTCATCCTGTCGACGACCATCCGACGACAACACGTCGCGCTGATCACTGCCGCAGTCATCCATGTGCTGCTGCTGACGCTGATCGTCGCCGCGCTCGCGACCGCCCCACCGACCGACCGAGCACAACCGCTGTCACCCAATCCGTACGCCGACGGCTCGTTCCTCGATCTCGTCGTGTTCCGTGCCGCGCACATCGCGCTGTTCCGTGCCGAGGTCGTCCTGATCCTGCCGATGTCGGTGGCGCTGTTCCTCGTCGGCGCCGCCCTCCTGCGGGCAGGCGTCCTCGAGCCGACGACACGCGTACCGTCGGCCGGCCGGCTGCGGAGGCGGCTGATGATCGTCGGACTCGGCGTCGCGTTCCCGCTCGACCTCGTCGTCGGCATCACCGGCGGCGACGCCGGCCTGATCGTCGGCCGCTACCTGCTCGCGCCGATCGTCGCACTCGGGATCCTCGCGGCGATCGCGGCTTTCTACGCGGACGGCCGGACACCCGGGATCCTCGGCCGCGCCCTCTCGCCGATCGGCCGGACGGCGTTGAGCTGCTACGTCTTCCAGAACGCACTGGCCGGCGCCATCTGCTACGGGTGGGGACTCGGCCTGGCCGCACGCCTCGACCCGACCACGGTCGTGCCCGCGACGATCGGGCTGTTCCTCGGCATCACCGTAGTGCTGATGGTGCTCGCGCGGCTGTGGCTCCGGCGATTCGATCGCGGTCCCCTGGAACGGCTCTGGCACAGCAGCTATGCGCGACTACACCGGCCTGAGCGGATGCGGACCACCGAACCGGCGGACCACACCCCGACGAATGCCTCCTCGTGAGACCATGAGGTCGCAGTCGCCCAGACGATCTGCGGGGACGTCCCAGATCTCGGCAATGATCTGGTAGCACTCACCAAGATCACGGGTCTGCTCGGACACAAACCGGTCGGAGGGCGCTGCTACCCGCACACCACCGCGACACTCAGTGATCCACAACGGCCTTCAGGAATGACCGGGTCCGCTCCTCACGCGGGGCGGTGAAGATCTGTTTCGGATCGCCCTCCTCGACGATGCGCCCCTGGTCGAAGACGAGCACCCGGTCGGCGACGTCGCGTGCGAAGCCCATCTCATGGGTGACGATGAGCATGGTGATGTCGGTGGTCTCGGCGATGCGCCGCAGCACGCCGAGCACGTCGGCCACCAGTTCCGGGTCCAGCGCCGAGGTGACCTCGTCGAGAAGGAGGATGTCGGGGTCCATCGCCAACGCCCGGGCGATGGCCACGCGCTGCTGCTGGCCGCCGGACAGTTTGGTGGGGTGCGCGTCCTCTTTGTCCTGGAGGCCGACGGTGGCGAGCAGTTCCCGGGCACGTTCGGCCGCCTCGGCCTTGCTCTTGCCCAGCACGTGGATCGGCGCCTCGGTGATGTTCTCCAGCACGGTCATGTTGGGGAACAGATTGAACTGCTGGAACACCATGCCGATCTTGGAGCGGACAGCACGCAGGTGCTTTTGCGAGGGCTTCACCAACTTGTCGCCCTTGAACTGATGGGTCAGTGGATCACCCTCGACCCAGATCACTCCGCCGTTTGCGTCCTCGAGGGTCATCAGCAGGCGCAGGATCGTGGTCTTGCCGGAGCCACTGGGACCGATCAGGGCCACCCGTTCCCCGCGCTCGACCCGGAAGTCGAGGTGGTCGAGCACCACGTGATCGCCGAAACGTTTGACGACCTTGTCGAACACGATCATCGCATCCGACGACGGTTCGGTCGGTAGTAGCTCAGTAGGCAAGGGACTTCTCCAGCTTTCGGATCAGGATGGATGTGGGATAGCTGGCAATCAGGAAGATGACACCGGCGATCGTGATCGGTTCCAGGTACTGAAAGGTGCGGGCACCGTACTGTTGCGCCGCGGTGACCATCTCGACCACGGTGATCGCGAACAGGAACGGCGTGTCCTTGAACATGGAGATCGCGTAATTGCCCAGGGCGGGCGTCGTGTTGCGGATGGCCTGCGGCAACACGACCGCACGCCAGGTTCGCGCGGTGGGCAATGACAGCGCGTGTGCCGCCTCCCATTGCCCCTTGGGCACCGAGTCGATGCCGGCGCGATACACCTCGGCCATGTACGTCGAATAGTGGATGCCGAGCACCACGATGCCGATCTGCAGCGCACTGAACTGCGGCAGCAGATAGTAGGCGAACAGCAACTGCACCACCAGCGGGGTGAGCCTGATGAACTCGCAGACCGCCCGGATGGGGACGCTGATCACAGCGGGCCCGGTTCGACGGAGTACCGCGATAGCCAACCCCAGTACCGCCGCGATCACAAAGCCCAGCACCGTGGCGAGCAAGGTGATCTTGAAGCCCTCCAACAAGATCGGCAGGCAGTCCCAGGCGCGCTGCCAACTCCAGTCGACGTTCATCGGCCCACCCCCACGTTCTCGTCGACCCGCTCGGGTCGCAGGCTGAGCACCTCGCGCAGCGTCGGGCCCACGCCCAGGCGCGACTTGGCACGCATCTCGAGGAGATTCATGAACAGCGTCAGCACGTAGGCGATGCAGAAGTACAGGATCAGACCGATACCGAAGGAGAACAGCGTGTCACCGGTGCCGCGGCGCAGCTGTTCGATCTGATACGTCAGATCCTGCAGCAGAATGAAACTCGCGAGGGCACTGCCCTTGAGTAATTGGATCAGCAGGTTGTTCATCGGCGGGATCATCTGCACCCAGGCCTGCGGGAAGATGACCCGATGCAACCGCTGCCAGGCCGAGAAGTTCAGCGCCACAGCGGCTTCACGCTGCGGAGCGGGAATCGCGGCCAGCGACCCGCGCACCACTTCCGCGCCGTACGCGCCGTAGTTCAGACCGAGCGCGAGGATGCCACAGAACATCGGGTCGAGTTCGTAACCGAACAACGGCAGCACGTAGAACAGCCAAAACAGCTGCACCAAAAGCGATGTGCCGCGGAAGAACTCCACGATCACCCGAGCGGTCCCGCGGATCGCGATCTGACGCGCCCCCGCCGCCACCCCCAGAACGAGCGCCAGCACAAACGCCAGCGCAGCCCCACCGAGGGTCAGGTAGACAGTGGTGAGTATGCCTTCCCAGATGCGCGGCCACGCATCCAGGAAGGCGTCGAAGTTGTCACCCACGAGTCGTTACTCGTCGCCCCTCAGATGTTGCCGGCACACAGATCCTCGGTGGTCAGCTCTGGATCGGGCAGCTCCTCTTCGGTGAACCCGAACTCACCGACGATGGACAGGTACTTCTCCGGATCGGAGGTGATCTTCTCGAGTTCGGAGTTGTAGGCGTCGAGCAGGTCCTGATCATCGGTGCGGAAGACCGTGCCGCCCGCGCCGACCTGCGGGACTCCGTCGATGACGGCGACGAAGGACGGCGTCACATCGACCGGGGCGTCCGGGTTGTTATTCTTCATCCAGTTCAGCGAGATGCCGGTGAGTGCGAAGACGTCGGCGCGTCCCGAGGTGACCGCGTCCATCCCGTCCTGCGGGGTGGCCACCTGCATGCTGTCGATGCCGAGGCTCGACGCATAGTCGGACTCGATCGCGCCGGTCATGGTGGCCAGGCGGGCGCCGCTCTCGGCCACCGACTGCATGTCGGTGAGGTTCATCGGATTGCCGGTGGGCACCATCAGAGCGGTCGTGTAGTTGAATTCGGGATCGCTGAACGAGGCCTGCTCGCAACGCTCGGGCAGGATCGACATACCGGCGCTGACCACGTCGAACCGGTTGGCCTGTAGACCCGGGATGAGCGCACCGAAGTCGGCGTTGACGCCTTCGACGGTCTCGATGCCGAGGTTGCCGAAGATCTCGCGGTGCAGGGCGACGGTCGCGCCGGTCAGCTGCCCGTTCTCCTCGAACGAATACGGCGCCTCACCGGCGAAGCCGACCGTGACGACCCCTTCGTCCTGCAACTGTTCCAACAGGCTGGAATCGCCGCCGGAATCGGTCGATGAACACGCCGCGAGACTCGCGCCCACCAGGACTGCAGCCGCCATGGTCCGGACGGATCGACGATGCAGGGTCTTCTTCATTGCAGACAATGCCATGAACTCAGCCTTCCGGTAACAGCCGGGACGCACCCGCCGTACAGGCCAGAGCCCGCGCTCCGGTCACCGAACCGACGCCCAACTTCTCCGATTTGATCGCTTCGTACGCCTAGTGAACCTAACACGGATCTCAGGTGGCGCTCAGGCGGCCCTCATCCCGCCCATCCTGACGATGGCGCCAAAAGGGCTTCCCACCTCCGGGTTTCGCGAGCCCATCCCCGTCCGACCGTTTTCTTCTGACAGCACACACGGTATCGGGTTGTCATTGGGTGAAACCATTTGTGCAGAAAACGAATCCGGGTGGTATTCGTCGACACCATCCGATCCGACGCCGACGTCTCTCGCGTTGTGTTCGCGCACCTTCGACCTAGGCAGCACGAGCGCACCGAGGAGCTCACACGGTCGTCACGGCTGGTGCACGCAACGGGTTTGCGGCCGGAGCATCCTGGCTATGCTCGGGCGGGAGGTGTGCGAGCGGTGCGAATCCTGTGCGTTGCGGTTCTGGTCCTGGCGGCCATCGGGTGCGGCGCGGCGTCGGCGGTGTGGTGGGGCTGGCTCATTCCCACGGTGATTGTGGGGGCGCTCGCCGCGCTCGGCGTCTACGATCTGGTCCAGCGCCGCCACTCGGTGTTGCGCAACTACCCCGTCGTCGGCCATCTGCGATTCCTGCTCGAATCGGTGCGGCCCGAGTTGCAGCAGTACTTCATCGAGCGCAACGTCGATGGTCGGCCGTTCGATCGGGATGTCCGCTCGTTGATCTACGAGCGCGCCAAGGGCACCGCGGCTGAGCTGTCCTACGGCACCGAACGCGACATCGACAGGGCCGGTTACGAATACCTGGTGCATTCCACCGCGCCGGTCGAGCCGCCGCCCCATCCATTCCGGGTGTCGGTCGGCGGCCCGGACTGCGCCGCACCGTACGCCATGTCGCTGCTCAACATCTCGTCGATGAGCTTTGGCGCACTATCAGGTAACGCTTTGCGCGCCTTGAACAACGGCGCACGCAGAGGCGAGTTCGCCCATGACACCGGCGAGGGTGGCCTCACGCCGTATCACCTCGGTGGTGCCGACGTCATCTGGGAGATCGGCTCCGGCTACTTCGGCACCCGCACCGACGAGGGACACTTCGATCCCGACCAGTTCGCGGACAAGGCGGCCACCGAACAGATCAAAGCCATCTCGATCAAGCTCAGCCAAGGCGCCAAACCCGGCATCGGTGGCGTGCTGCCGGCGGCGAAGGTCAGCGCAGAGATCGCCCGCTACCGCGGCGTGCCCGAGGGACAGAAATGTGTCAGCCCGGCCGGTCACTCGGAGTTCTCCACGCCTCGTGAACTCGTCGGCTTCATCGCCCGCCTGCGCGAGCTCAGCGGCGGAAAGCCGATCGGCTTCAAGCTGTGCGTGGGATCGCGAGTCGACGTGCTGGCCATCTGCAAGGCGATGCGCGCGGAGTCGATCGCGCCGGATTTCATCGTGGTCGACGGCGCCGAAGGTGGTACCGCCGCGGCACCGCTGGAGTACGAGGACCACGTCGGGTTGCCGCTGACCGACGGACTGATGACGGTACACAATGCGCTGGTCGGGACCGGGCTGCGCGACATCATCCGGATCGGTGCCAGCGGCAAGGTCGCGACCGGCAACGACATCGTCAAAAGACTCATCCAGGGAGCCGACTACACCAATGCCGCACGACCGATGATGATGGCCGTGGGTTGCATCCAATCTCAGCGGTGCCACACCAACCACTGCCCGGTGGGCGTGGCCACCCAGGATCGGCGTCGCGCCCGCGCGCTCGACGTCGACGACAAGAGTGACCGCGCGTTTCGATATCACCAGGCGACCGTCGACGAAGCGATGCGGTTGATGGCTTCTCTCGGGGTGCGCGACCCCGCCGAGCTCGGCCCGCATCTGCTCCGCAAACGCGTCTCGGCCACCGAGCAACGTTCCTACGCCGAGATCTACGAGTGGTTGACACCCGGTCAGTTACTCGACGACCCACCCGAGTCGTGGATCGACGACTGGACGCGCGCCGATCCGGATTCGTTTGCCCCGAGCGCCGGCAACTGAGCCCGACGATTTGTCAGAATCGGTGTCGTGCAGATCGGAATGACCTTGCCGGTGATGGAACCGGGGCTCGACGCCGATGTCCTGCGGACGTGGGCGACCGAGATCGACCGAGGGTCCTTTTCATCGTTGTGCTTCGGAGAGCGCATCGCCTTCGACAACCCGGACACCCTGACCCTGCTCGGTGCGCTGGCCGCCTGGACCGAGCGCGTACGGCTCGTGACGACGGTGGTGGTGCCGCAGCTCCATGACCCGGTGATGTTGGCCAAGGCCTTGGCCACCGGCGACATGCTGTGCGGCGGACGGCTGACCGTCGGCCTCGGGATCGGCGGACGGCATGAGGATTATCACGCGGTCGGCGCCGACACCGGCACGCAGACGATCCGCGGATTGACCGACCGTGTGACCACGATGCGCCGGGTGTGGGCGGGCGAGAAGATCACCGACTCGATGCTCCCCGTCGGTCCCACGCCGCCGCAGTCCGGCGGACCCGAGCTGCACGTCGGCACCACCGGACCCAAGACCATTCGCAGCGCCGCCGGATGGGCCGATGGGGTGGCCGGGGTGACCCTGGATCTGAACCTGGATCGACAGGCCGAACTGTTCGACGTCGCGCGTCGCGCGTGGGCCGACGCCGGGCGGCGCCGTCCACATCTGGCGACCTCGTTCTGGTTCGCACTCGGCACCGGTGACGGTCCGCGAGAGCAGATCCACCGACACCTCCGCCACTACATGAACTGGATTCCGACCGAGTTCGTCGACGCCATGGCCCCCACCACGGGGTGGGCCGGCACTGAGGACGAGCTGGTCGAGACACTACGGAGGTTCGCTGCCATCGGCACCGACGAGGTCCAGCTGATCCCGACGAGTTCTGATCCGGATCAGCTCCGACGTGCCGCCGAGGTGGCCGCCGCGTTTGGCTGATCCGATCCGATCGGCCGCCGACACCCACATGGGGAGCTGACATCCACGTGAGTAGCAACCCCCGTGGTTGTCAGTTCTCTATGTGGATGCGCGACGACCCGGTCGCCGAGTCCGGGTCTACGACGCCTTCGGCAAGCGAGGCGTCCAACGCGAGCAGTTGCTCGGGTGAGACCGCGCGCAACACTCCGAGGGTGGCCGACACCGCGATCTCGCAGGCGACGTCGATGTCGGCGCGATCAACGATCAACGCACGATATGCGACATCGAGACTGATCCCGATCAGCAGCGACGCCAGGGTATCGGCGCTCGCCGCGATCTCGGCGCCGCGTTCGGCGTAGTTCTGACGCAAACGAGCGGCGACCCGCGGTTCGAGCGTCGTGTAGAGCCGACGGCCGGGATCCTCGGCCTCCTGCCGGTGCCCGAGGAGGAGCCGCAACCCCTCCGGATTGCTCCGCGCGAAGTCGAAGGTCGCCTCCACCGAGTGTCGCGCCCGGGCGCCGTACGACCAGTCTTCGCTTTCGTCGTAGGCAGCCGCCATCCAGTCGGTGAAGTTGCCCAACTCCCGTTCGATCAGCCGGTCGACCAGTGCATCACGCGACCCGAAGTGTGCGTACAACGTCACCCGGGTGGTGCCGCCGCGTTCGGCGATCATGTCCATCGTCGACCGTTCGACCCCGTGTTCGGAGATGACCGCCCGGGCGGCGTCCAACAGTTGGTCATCGGTGGGTCGATTGCGGGTGCTGCGCGGTCGCGAACGACGACGCGATGCGCCCGTCCGCCCGGGCTTGTTCACTGTGGGCTCCTGATATCACCTCGTGGTCCGGGTGGCCAGACCGATGTGGACTCCATTGCCCCCGACACCCTCAGCCGGGGGTGTCCGTGCCACCCAACCGACCGAAATAGGCGGCCTCGACCTTATCCCGACTGGCCCGCAGGTCATCGGCCGAGCCCCCCAACGCAACCCGCCCGTGGTGCATCACGATGGCCGAGTCGGCGATGCCCAGCGCCAGGTCGATGTGCTGTTCGACCAACACCACCGCCATGCTCTGCTCGTCGGCGATGCTGCGCAGCCGCGGCAACAGATCCTGGACGGCCACCGGCGACAGACCGAGGCTCAGCTCATCGATGAGCAACACGGACGGCCGCGTCAACAATGCCTTCGCCAGGGCCAGCATCTGCTGCTCACCGCCGGACAGGTTGCCGCACCGTCGGCCGCGCAACGTCTTCAGCTTGGGAAAGTACTCAAAGACCACATCCACCTGCGGCCCACCCTTGCGTCGCGCCAACCGCAGATTGTCGGTGACGGACAGACGGTGGAACAAGCCGCGGTTGTCGGGCACCAGCGTCACCCCGCGGCGCGCATTGCGCTCGACACGATGATCGATCGGTTCACCCAATGCGGTGATCTGACCCGACATCAGAGGGAGCGCGCCCACCGCTGACAGCAATGTCGTGGTCTTTCCCGCGCCGTTGGGCCCCAGCAACGCAAGGATCTCACCAGGCCGAACCTCGAAGGTCAGCTCACGCACCGCGGGTACGCCGTAGTGACCGACGGTGACTCGATCCAGGGACAGAACTGGAGCGGCTGCGGCGGAGTCCGTGACCGCGCCGTCGGCGACTGTCGGCGTTGTCATCGTGTCTCCTCCGTAGTGGTCGATTCTCTCGTGGTCTCGTCCGTAGTGGTCGATTCCACCGGGGTCATTACGGTGCCGGCCGATGTGTCGGGTGCCGGATCGTCGGCGCCCGAATCCGACTCGGCCTGTACCTCAGCACTACCGAGGTAGGCCGCAACCACGGCCGGGTCGTTCGTGATCTCCGCCGGCGGCCCGGCCGCTATCACGCGCCCGAAATCGAGGACGTACAGCCGGTCGCAGACATCGAGAACCAGCGACATGTCGTGGTCGATGAGCAGGATGCCCACACCCGTCGCGGCGATCCGGCGCAACTCGCCGCCGAACTCACGACTCTCGTGCGTGTCGAGTCCGGCGGCCGGCTCGTCGAGCAGGACCAACCCGGTATCGCCGACGAGCGCGCGGGCTACACCGACCAGCTTCTGCTGCCCCAGCGTCAGTTCGTCCGGTCGGCGATCGGCGACGTCGGTCAGGCCGACGACGTCGAGCGCCTTCTCCACGACACCGGCCGGCGGTCGGGAACCGTTCACCACGTCGAGGACCATGGCGCGTAGTCCAACCCGCTGCACCGCGACAGCCAGATTCTGGGCGACGGTCAAGTCGGCGAACAGCTCTCCGGCTTGCCAGGTACGCGCCATACCCGCGCGGCGCCGACGGTGCGGCCCGGCACGGTCGATGCGCCGCCCGGACAGGGTCACCTCACCGCTGGAGCGCGCGAAGCCGGTGACCGCATCGACGAAGGTCGTCTTGCCGGCACCGTTGGGGCCGATCAGTCCGACGATCTCCCCCGCTCCGACGGTGAGGTCGATGTCGGCATTGGCGGTGACACCGCCGTAGTGCACCGAGAGCCCGCGGGTGCGCAGCAACGGCTCGGCGTCGGGGGCGGCTACGGTTGTCGCGCTGTCAGGCATGAAGGCCCGCCTTTGAGGTCGTAGGGGTGACGAGCGGTGCGGCCGCACCATCGCCGCTGTCGTCGGCCGGGGTGTCCGCGTGCGTATGTCGCCGGCGCAACTTGTCGCCGAGCTCGGTGAACGCGCCGGCCATGCCGACCGGATTGAGGATCGCCGCCAGCAACAGGCCTGCCGCAGCGATGATCTCGTAGTACTCACCGAGGGCCAACGTCTGGTTGAGGAAGACGTAGCCCACACCAAGCGGTCCGACGATGCCGGCGATGAATGCACCGGACACCGACGTGATGCCGCCGACATAGGTCATGGCGAGCAGGATCAGACCGACCATCACGGTGAACGATCCCGCCGACAGCTGGCCTCGGCTGTAGCCAATCAGGCAGCCGCCGACGCCGGCGAGGAAGGCCGAGAGCGCGAAGCCGAGCAACTTGGTCGATGCCACGTTGATCCCGACCGCGGCCGCGGCTCGCTCGTTGGATCGCACCGCCAGGAAGGCACGCCCGGTGGACCCGGCCATCAGACGCATCACCGCCAGCGTGGCGATGGTGACCACCACGAGAACCATCAGCGAGAACCGCAGGGTCACCAGGTTTGTGCCGTCACGCACACCGAGATCGATGCCGAACAGCGTCGGATCCGTGATCAGATTGCCCTCGTAGGCGGTGATTCCCGGATTGTTGAACACGAAACCCTGGATCGCGATCGCCGCGGCCAGGGTGACCACGGCGAGTTGGGCGCCACGGATACGCAATGCGGGTACGCCGACCAGGATGCCCAAGCCGGTGGCGATCAGCGCGGCGAACAGGATGCTGAACGGGAAGGGCACATTCCAGTTCACCGTCAGCTTCGACAACGCGAACCCGGCGGCGCCGGCAAAAGCCATGGACGCCAGCGAGATCTGACCCAGATAGCCGGTGAGCAACACCAGCGACAACGCGATCAGCGACAAGATCACCGAGGTGACGACACCGAAGCGCCACGTCCCCTCCGTGAAGAAGATGGCGGCCGTCACCGCGGCCAGCACGGTGATCGTCGGAATGGGACGGATGTGTGGGATGCGGACCGCAGGCATCTTCACCTCGCCCAGTGAACCGCGGGAGGGAATCCGTCCACCCATCAGGAACAGCGCGATGACGATGAGGACGAACGGTACGGCATCACCCAAGCCCGCCTGCGCCCATTCGGGCCACCAGTCCTTGGTGGTCAACCACGTGATGACCGCCTGGAAAGCTCCGAGGAAAAGTCCACCTGCGCAGGCGATTCCGAAGGATGTGAGTCGACCGAGTAGTGCGACGGCGAGAGCCGGGATCACGTAGAAGGTGTAGCTGGTGACGCTGAGTCCGATCGTGAAGGCAGCCAGGACCGCGATCAGACCCGTTGCGGCGCCGGTGATCACCCAGACGACAGCGGCGAGACGATCAGGTGAGTATCCGACGAGCCGCGCGGCGAGTTCGTCCTCGGCGCCGGCGCGGGTCGCCACACCGAGCCGGGTGAGCTTGAAGTATGCCCAGAACAGTGCGGCGATCACGATCGCGATGCCGGCCAGGATCAGGTCGGAGACGTTGACGACTGCGCCGGCGAACTCGATCGTGTCGTCGGGCAGAATCCGCAGGGCCAGCAGACCTTCGGTGTCGAAGCGGAGATGTACGAGCGCCTGGATGAAGAGCATCAGACCGACCGACGCCACCACCTGCGCCAGCACCGGCGCATGCCGCAGCGGCCGAAAGACGAGATAGTGCGCGACGATGGCCCAGAGAACGGCCGAGAGCACGCCGATGATGATCGCCGGGCCCATCGAGACCGGGTCGTCGGCGCTACCGATCGGGATGTGACCGATGGGGAGAACCAGCTCTCCGTCGCTACGCAGTGCGGCGACCGTGTAGACCGCCCACAGCCCGAGCGTGCCCTGCGCGAAGTTGATGACACCGGTCGCGGCGTACACGCCGACCAGCGACGATGCGAGAACGGCGTACACCGCACCGGTCGAGAGACCGAGAAAGACGAACTGCAGGAATTGCCCCATTACCGAACCAATCGATCGGTGCGCCGGCGAAGCGCGCGAACACGGAAAGAGACGGGGGGGGGGGGGGGGGGGGGGGCCCCCCCCCCCCCCGGGGGGGGGGGGGGGGGGGGGGGTGAGAGATGGTGGGGGGGGGGGCGTCGACCGGGCGGAGCACAGGGGTAGGTGGGGGTGGGTGGTCTGGTGGGG
>NZ_JAZARS010000030.1:0-29203 GCF_036233855.1 Gordonia sp. Z-3 | reverse complement strand
TCCCGGTCGTACTTCTTCCGCTTCTCTGGCATCGTGCTCCTCATTATCGATGCCTCTACGGTTCGGGGGGAACCTCACGGCGTGGCTCGCCCAACCGGAGAAGGTCGACTCAATTCGACACTCCATCCAACTCAGGCGCGCCCGGTCACCAGCACTCCTCAGTACCCGGTAACGAGGAGAACGGCAACAAAGGTCACATAACACTCCGTTCCAGCCACGACCGCCATCACCAACCCAGCTGCGCGGCTGTGTGTTCGACGTCCCACTATCTCGCCGATCGCCAACACCACCACAGCGAGGAACCCGATCAACAGCCACAGCCACCACGTCAATGTGTCAACAGACCTTCCAGTCGACCCGGCCGCCAGAACCTCCCGACCCAACACCGGCCAGGGCGACATCGCCGCCGGCGCTCACACGCAGCCTGATCGCCAGGGCGTCGCGGGCACAGGTGGCCGACATCGTTGCGGCGTGCTCGATCTGCGCCCCGAGCATCGACACAGCGCCGCGCGGTCCGGTAGCGGGTGTGCACCCGAGTTGCCGCGCGGCATCGGTGACGTCGTGGTCGTTGAGGGTGAACGCACCCGCCGCCAACTTCTCCCGCACATCGTTGCCGTCGATCCGCTGCGGGCCAGCAGCTGCAGCTGTCACCGACTCACACATCAAGACACGGCGGGGTCCCCCGTCCCGGAGTCACGCACGTCTGTGCATGTGAGGCGATCTATTCGCGAGTTCGGGGAACCTGGCCACGTATGTGGCCATGACCGGCCAGTAAATCACGCACCGACGGGTTCGCTCGATGTACCGAATACCAACGTGCGGCAGCCAACTTCCTAGTTCGGCGAGCTGCCCGGGATCGGCGTGCGCCCAGTTCGGTGCGGGAGTGACGAAACCTTCAGATGTATAGACCGGGCTGTCGTCTTCCCATGTCAGGTGCGGAGCTATCGGTCGCACAGCCTGTTCATAAGTCACCTGCACCTCACGCTCAGCCACGCCGACGATCCTCGCCCTAGCGGCCGTCAAGCTCACCACTTTGAGATCATCGTCGATTCGCAGCGACGACGCCGGTTGTGGCCGCACTTCGTACACGTCTCCGGGGGTTGCGTACAGGGCAGCGTAGCCTCTCGCTACTGCGAGGCTGTCGGTGATGTACACAACCGAACCGTCGTCATCTACCCCCCGTGGACTAGATCGGTTACCTGCACCGAGTTGATAGAGGTGGTTGCGAGACAAAATCTCGTCTCCTACGTCAAGCCCCGGCGTCCCTCCATGCCAGAACGTGGTCCCGCTCGTCCGGTTCACTGCCCTGTACGGGTCCATCGCCCCCCTGTCGCCCCGACTGACTGTCTCGCGTAGGTGAGCCCCGGGATGAAGGGGCCACGGCTCTCTGACGCACAGACTCCCGTACGATAACGCACTGATAATTTTTGGGAGTGAAGAATAGGGGTGGATGACTGGTGAGTCGGGGTACGTCATCGTTCACAGGTGTTGTCGCGGTCGTTGCTGTCATCGTCGCTGCCGCAGGGTGCAGCGGCAGCACCGATGACGACGTCAACAACAGTGCTGGTGGCGCGCTGCCACCGGAATCGTCGACAACCGCCTCCACGACGGTCTCAACCCCGACGAGCAACGAAGAGATGCCCCTGCTACCTCGAGTGAACTCCGAAGCCGACGAGGATACTGAGATCGGGCTGATCGGCAGTACACACACCATTTCCGGTGACGGCTACACCATCCGTGTTCAGGTCAGCGACCCCGCCACCGTCCGCCGCAGTTCGACCTCGACGGTGAGCGTGCTGGTCCCGGTCTCGATCGACGTCGTCGACGGCGCGTACGACCTGAATCCGTCACATTGGGTGCTGCGCACACTCAGCGGCCAGGAAATCGACGGCATCACCAACTCATCGGCGCCGACCGCAATCGGCAAAGCCACCGTCACCGGCCACATCGAAGGCGTCATACCATTCGTCGACTACAGCACCCGCGGCGCCCTGACCAACGATGAGGTATCGCTGTCGCTGGTGCAGCTGGTCCCCGCAGGCACAGCGGGCGTACCTGTCGGCCAATGGAACTGGCCCGAGCCGGTACCTATCACGGAACTGCCCGCCGCACAGTAGCGAAGGCCTGTCCACCCGCGCAGCTACCGACGGGTGGACAGATGTGACGCGGTCACCTGCTCCCTGAGCGCGCTGTAGCCAGATCATGGCCAGCGAGGAATACTCCGTCCCACTCGGCACCGATCACACCGCCGCGGGGACCGAGCACGTCGCGATGGCCCGGGTCACCCTCAGCGCCCCGCAGATCACCGCCCCCGGCTACACCTTCCTGGCCGCCCTGACCCGCGAGGAGGCCGGCATGGTGGTGCGCACCGCACCCGGCCAGAGCCTCGACGGGTGGACTCGCCCCGATGAACACTGGTGTGACTATTGCCGAAAGTCCCGCGCGCGCAGCACCTCCTACGTTGTGCGTAACGAGGAGACCGGCGAGATCGTGCAGATCGGCAAGTCGTGTCTGGTGCCGTTCCTCGGTGTCTCGCCGGCCGGTTTGTGGGCGCTGCAGTACGACCCCGAGGACCTTGTCCCGGCCGAACCCTCGGGCGGGCCCGGCAGCGCACAGCTGTTCGGGGTGCGTGAGCTGCTGGCCCTGGCCTGGGTGATCACCGACGAGGGGCGCCGCTATCTCAGCCGGGCCGTCGCTGCCGACCGCGACGAGCTGCCCACCTCAGCGCACGAACTCCTCGACGTCGCAGGTGAACCGGTCGACAGCGCCGGCGCGGGCCAGGCGACGGTTGGCCTTCCCGATCCGGGCGCTAGCCGAGCGGCGTATCGGGACCCCTGCCCCCGCCCGCCGACGACCTCAGCCCCACCCGTTCGCGTGCAGCCAGTCGTCACTGATGCCGAAGTGGTGGGCGATCTCGTGGATCACCGTCACCGCGACCTCGTGCACGACCTGCTCGCGGGTGCGGCACATCGCCAGAATGGGGTCGCGGTAGATGGTGATGGTGTCGGGCAGGAAGCCGCCGTACTCGTGGTCGCGCATCGTCAGCGCCACCCCGTGATAGAGGCCGAGGATCGACGGTTCTTCCTCGTTGTGCGGCTCCACCAGGATCACCACGTTCGACATATTGTCGGTCAGCTCGGAGGGGATGGTGTCCAGCGCGTCGGACACCAGCCCGTCGAACTCGTCGTCGGACATGCGTACGGTCATCGGGTCACCCGGCCGGGGCCGGCACTTCGTCCGGATTCGGTGCGATACCCGGCGGCAGCGGAACCGGGGTGGGCAGCGCCCGACCCGGTGGCGCCTGCGGTGGTGGCACCGGCAGTTTGCCGTTGATGAGCAGGGTCGAGCGGGCATCGCCGACCAGGGTGGCGAAACCGCCCCGGTCGGGCAGTCCGAGGTAGCACACCGCGGTGCGGCTGCCGGCCAGCCAACTGGGCTCCGACAACACCGACCACTGCACGTTCAACGTCGTCGCGTCGAGTTTCTGCTTACCGCCCAGGAAGCGGGTGGCCTGTACCGGGCAGATCGACTGCAGATAATCGTTCTGGGCCTCGACCCCCGGCCACGGCTTGCCCGACAACGGGTTGCCGAACCGCTGCGACAGCACGACGGTTCCGGTGGTCTGGAAGGCGTGGGCCTCGGTGCAGTTCACCGCGACGCCGGTGGGTTTGCGGTTGGCCGGATCGATACCGATGCACGTACCGGGTGGCCACTGGAAGGATTGGTCCTGCTCGGCGACGCGGCCGACGAATTGGTCGGCCATCCCGTCCGCACCGGTCTGCTGCAGCCCGCAGCGCAACTCGCGCGCACCCTTGTCCCACTGCACCTGCGACGGATACATCATGCCGACCGAGAACCGGCCCTGGGGATCGAGCCGCCCGTCCAGGTAGGCGTCGACGATGACCGGACACTGTTCGTCACGGATCGCGGCGAAGCGACCGGCACCCGGCCACGAGGCGCTTTCGCCGAACTCCGACCCGGGCAACAATCCGGTGTCGAGCGGACCGGCGACCTCGAAGCGGTGCTGCTGATCGCAGGCGACCTTGCTGGGATCGCCCGGGTTGTCTGCGGGCCAGTCGAGGCAGTCGCCGGGCACCGACTGGGTGAACGCGTTCTGGGCGAGCCGCTCGCCTTCGCCGATGTCGGTGCCGCCGACGCTGCCGCTCTCGTTGAACACACCCATGGCCAGGGCGATGGCGCCGGCCACGATGGCGCCGATGATCACCGCCGACAGCACCACCCGCACCGGATGGCGCAGTAGGGATCGTCGCCAGTCGCGGCCCTCGTCGTCGCGGGGGGTGTCCGCCGCGTCGGCCGATGGCGTGTCCTGTGGCGGCGCGTTGTGTGGTGACGTGTCGTGTTCTGACGTCTCGCCGCCGGGCACGTTCACCCAGTCGTCGTCGGCCCCGTCCCGCGGGGTGTCGTCATCGCCGTTCATCAGAACCCATCATGCCTGTTGCGTCTGCCGAGGAGTACCTACACTCGCGACGGTGAGTTCGCAGACCCCCGCGCCCGGCCCAGTACCCGACGATGTGGCCGAGCTCGCCGGACGGTTGTTCGACATGGCCCGCGCCGGCGACGCGCCGACCCTGGCCGCCTATCTCGACGCCGGTGTGCCCGTCGACCTGCGCAACCAGGCCGGCGACTCGCTGCTGATGCTCGCCGCCTATCACGGGTCGTCGGCGACCGTGGGGGTGCTGATCGACCGCGGCGCCGACGTCGACGCCGTCAACGACAGAGGTCAGACGCCGCTGGCCGGCGCGGTGTTCAAGGGTTTCGACGACGTGGTCGCGGCGTTGGTGCGCGCGGGTGCCGACCCATTCGCCGGCACTCCGACCGCCCAGGATGCGGCCCAGATGTTCGGCCGCACCGATTACACGCGGCACTGGCAGTCGTGAATCCGCGCGGGCACGCTGACCAGCGGGTGCGACGCCACGCCACAGCGCCTCCAGTAGGGTTTCACACGTGATCGACCTGAAGATTCTTCGTGAGAACCCCGACCTCGTGCGCGACTCGCAACGGACCCGAGGTGAGGATCCCGGTCTGGTCGACGCGTTGCTGGACGCCGATGCCGCGCGCCGCGCCGCCATCGTCGAGGCCGACGGTCTGCGCTCGGAGCAGAAGGCTCTCGGCAAGCAGGTCGGCAAGGCCCAAGGCGAGGAGAAGGCCGCGCTGCTGGCCAAGGGCAAGGAACTCGCCGAACAGGTGAAGGCGGCCGTGGCGGCCCAGCACGAGGCCGACGAGGCCGCGACCGCCGCGCACCGCGCGATCTCCAACCTCGTCGAGGAGGGCGCCCCGGCCGGCGGTGAGGACGACTATGTGGTTCTCGAACACGTCGGTGAACCGCGCCGGATCGACGACCCGAAGGATCACCTCGAACTCGGCGAGGCGCTGGGCCTCATCGACATGGAACGCGGGGCCAAGGTCTCCGGGTCGCGCTTCTACTTCCTCACCGGACACGGTGCGTTGTTGCAGCTCGGGCTGCTCAACATGGCCGCACAGAAGGCGGTCGCGAACGGGTTCACGCTGATGGTCCCGCCGGTGCTGGTGCGACCGGAGATCATGGGCGGCACCGGTTTCCTCGGTGCCCACGCCGACGAGGTCTATCACCTCGAAGACGACGACCTCTACCTTGTCGGTACCTCGGAAGTGCCGCTGGCCGGCTATCACTCCGACGAGATCATCGACCTCGCCGACGGCCCGAAACGCTACGCCGGCTGGTCGAGCTGCTTTCGGCGGGAAGCCGGCAGCTACGGCAAGGACACCCGCGGCATCATCCGCGTGCACCAGTTCGACAAGGTCGAGGGCTTCATCTACTGCAAACCCGAGGACGCCGCGGCCGAACACCAGAAGCTGCTCGCCTGGGAGCGGGAGATGCTCGCCGCGATCGATGTGCCCTACCGGGTGATCGACGTCGCCGGCGGCGACCTCGGGTCGTCGGCGGCACGCAAATACGACTGTGAGGCCTGGGTGCCGACCCAGGGCACCTACCGCGAGTTGACGTCGACGTCGAACTGCACCACCTTCCAGGCGCGGCGGCTGTCGATCCGGTACCGCGACGAGAACGGCAAACCGCAGACCGCCGCCACGCTCAACGGCACCCTGGCCACCACCCGTTGGCTCGTCGCCATCCTGGAGAACCATCAGCAGCCCGACGGCTCGGTGACGCTGCCGCCGGAACTGGCCCGGTTCGTCGGGACCGACGTCCTCGAGCCCCGCTGATCAAAGGAAGTGTGGTGATCTCGCTGCGATGACCGCCGGAATCATCATCGCGGTGATCGGCTCGTTCGCCTTCGCCGCGGCTGCGGTGCTTCAGGCGCTCGGTGCCGATCAGGTGGCGCAGCGGGCCGCCGTTCGCGAGGAGCGCCGCCAGTCGTCCAAGGCGCACCCGTCGCTGCGGTCGACCGTCGCGACGATGCTGACGGTGCCGTTCCTGGTGGGCTTCGTCTTCGACATCATCGGGTTCGTCGCGACCATCCTGTCGGCGCGGCTGATCCCGTTGTTCTTGTCGCAGACCATCATCTCGGCGCGGCTCGTCGCGACGGCGTTGTTGGCGATGGTGGTGCTGCATGTGCGGCTGGCGATGCGCGACTGGATCGCCGGCACCGTGGTGGTGGCGTCATTGGTGCTGTTGGCGGTGTCCGCGGGAAGTGAAGGCGCGCAGAACGACCGCTGGATGCACTGGGCGGTGTTGGTGGCCGGGCCCGTCCTGTTCGGGTTGGGCCTGATGTGTATGCGTATGTTGCACAAGCACATTGCCGCGGCGACCGGGCTGATGGCGGGTGCGGTGTTCGGCGTGATGGCCATCGCGTCGCGCCTCGTCGACGGCCTCGATGAGTTCGACCTGATGGCGATGTTCACCGACCCCGCGTTGTATGCGTTGCTGTTCAGCGGGATCACCGGGTTCTATCTGTTCACCGTCGCGCTGCAGACGGGGTCGGTCAATGGTGCCGCCGCCGCGCTTGTGGTGGGCCAAACGGTGTTACCCGGTGCCGTCGGCATCATCTTTCTCGGCGACGTCACCCGCGCCGGGTGGGGGCCGGTCGCGATCGTCGCGTTCGTCGCCGCTGTCGCCGGTGGGGTGGCGTTGGCGTCGTCCGGAGCGGTCACCGCTGTGGAATCCGCCGACGCCACCAACATGCCGACCGGCTACGGTCATCCGCCTCGGGAGCAGAGACAGATGACCGGCTGAATCAGTCGATCAGCCGCCCGACGTCTCGATCTCGCCGTCGAAGGCGAACGGGGTGTCGGTCGGTGCGCATCCGGTGAAGCTGCTGGTCAGCATCGGGCCGTTGACGCCGACCATGTCGCTACGTCCGTCGGTCCCCTCGCGCACAGTGATCTGCACGGCGGCAGCATCCTTGAACTGCGCCGGCAGGCCGATGGGTTTGATGTCGCTGATCGGGTAGACCAGGGAGGCCGTATCGCCCTTGACGTAGATGCAGGTGATCGGACCGGTGACCTGGATGGGCGTCGGGTCGGTGCCGGCCAGCACGGTCGCCGTATAGGTGCCGCCGGTGGCTCCTGCCCCGGTACGTGCGCCCTCGGCGTCGATGCGCAACAGATGCAGGTCTGGTGTCAGCGCCAGGTCACCTTGGATGCTCAGGGCAGCGGGTTCGGCCGCGGTCGCCGACGCGGCCGCGACGGTGGTCGCACCCACCGCCAGCCCGGACGCGGCGAGCGCGGATGCTGCGAGGCGAGCAGTTCGGTTCATGAGTTGCCTCCTTCTCGAGTCCCCCGACCCTCAGTGGAGTCCCGACCCTGCGAGGAGTTCCCCCGATCCCGCTCTCTCAACCGTAGGCGATCACACTCCGCCGTGACGAGCCTATTCGCCGACCCCGACAGCCGCGCTCCGGCCGTTCACCTGCGGCGATGCGCCGGATTCGACGGTTTTGTCGGTCTCGGTGTCGGCGGGTGACGGCACAAACAGCACCGGTATCGCGGTGTGCGCAGCAACGGTCGCCGAGACGCTGCCCTGCAACGCGGCCAACAGCCCACCGCGCGGATGCGGCCCGAGCACGATGAGCCGGGCCTTCTCGGCCTGCGCGGCGAATACGATGCCCTGCCAGGTCGGGGCGGCCTCGACCGCCACGCTACGGGCGCGGAAACCGGCCTGCTCGGCCAGGAGGGCACCGGCGGCGGCCACCCGTTCGGCCATCCGCGCGACCTCGTGTGCGTTGTTCGGGTCGAATCGCTCGCCAGACGGGGGCGTGAACCCGACATCGGCCGGCTGCCACACACAGACGACGACAGCATCTCGGCCGGGGCCGACGAGCCCGGGGGCGGCGACGATGGCCGATCGCGCGAGGTCGCTGCCGTCGTAGGCGAAGCAGATCGGACCCGGTGTCGCGCGATCGAGGTCGGACTCGGCGATAGGCGCCGGCGCCGGCAATCCCCGATCCACCGGCTCGGAACGGGTGGGGGCCGGTGCCGCGATGCCGCGCAGCCGGGCGAGCAGCGGCGGGGAGTGCCAGGCCGCGGCGTCACCCTCCAGGAAGCGATCGAGGTCGGGCTTCTGTGGGCGAGCGCCGCTGAGCGCATAGACCGCGATACCGAACACCGCGCCGGCGATGGCCAGGCCGAATCCGATCCACAACGCGTGGCGGGTGCCGTCGAGCCGGTCGGCGGACGCGGCAACCACGATGTTGGCGAGAATCGGCGCCACCAGGAACGCCGCCACCGCACGCAGCAGCTCGATGATCGCGAACACCCGTTGCAGGCTGTTGGACTGCAGCGAGAACCCGGTGACGAACAGTGCGGGCGCCACCGTCGCACCCAGCGCCAGGCCGGTCAGTGCCGCGCCGAGCAGCACCAGTGGCTGATTGGCCGGCAAGGCGAGCTGGAACACCACGATCCCGGCCGCCAGCAGCACCATGCCGACCAGCGGCAGGTAGTGCATCGCGCGACGCGAGATCACAACGCCGAAGACGACCGCCATCACGATGGCGCCACCCAGCTCGGGCAGATACAGCAGCCCCACCCGGAAGGCACTGAGCTCATCCATCAACGCGGCGGCGGTGAGCGAGGTGGCCGCGATCGAGGCCGCCGCGGCGAACAGGGCCAGCACCACCCCCGCGACCGGAATCGAACTGGTGAGCACCGCCCGCACCGTCAACAGGGGTCGGCGTGCCCGGAACTGATAGGTGATCAGCGCGACGATCAAAGCCAGGCCGACGAACATCGGCAACGCCACCTCGACGTCGAACAGGCCATGGGTGGTCAGTCGCGCGGCGCCGGCGAAGGCCAGTACGCAGCCCGCGGCGGCCAGCCCGATCGCCCGCAGATCACGTGGCGCGGTCGGGTCCGCCGGCGGTGCGTCCTCGAAGGTGAGGACCGCCATGGCGAGCGCCAGCACGGCGATGCCGGCGATGATCCAGAACAGAGGGCGCCACTGCCCGGCCGCCGACTGCACGCCGCCGATGAACGGCCCGATGGCCACCGCACCGAACACGCACATGTTCATGATCATGGCGGTCTGGGGCAGACGCTTCTTGGGGAAACCGATGGTCAACGACGGCGCGGCGGCGATCAGCAGCATGCTGGTGGCGAGGCCGAGGAAGATCAGCCCGAAGGTGAACATGACGCCGTTTACCGCACCGGCCGTGACGACCGCACCCACCACGAGCACCACCGCGTACGCCAACAGCATCCGACGCTGCGGGAGGTGTTGGGCCAGTTGCACCGCCAGCACCGTGCCGGCTGCGTAGGCCGCGTTGGCGAGGCCGGATGCGAGGCTCATCATCTGCGGTGTCATACCAAGCTGGGAGATGATCGTCGGTACCAGCGGTTCGATGGCCGCGGACAGCGCGAGATACGGGATGAGCGCGAAGGTGACCATGACGGCGACGGCCGGATAGCGTCCGGCAAAGGGGCCCTGACGCATCAGCATTCCTCAGCGGTGGCGCAGGCAGGGGCACGACGGGCGGCTACTGATCCGCGGGCGAGAGTCACGTGTAGCGGTAACGGGCTCGCGGCCGGGTCTTGTTCCCGCAGCGCCGATGTGTGTCAGGTGTCTCATCTCCGCCTTCACGTCCGTGATACTGATCGGATGGTCGTCGGAATCGTCGCCGCCGTGGTCGCGGCATTGGCCTACGGAACGGGATCAGTCCTGCAGGCCTACGGCGCACGAAGCGCGGTCGAACCGGGTGACGCAAACACACACGCACCGACCCTGCGGTCGACGATCACCGCGATGTTGACGGTCGCCTTCCTCACCGGAATAGCCCTCGATGGTGTCGGATTTGTCGGGAATCTGGTTGCCGCTCGGGATCTTCCGCTGTTCCTCGCGCAGCCGATCGTGAGTGCGAACCTGGTGGTGACCGCGGTTCTCGCGGCGATCTTCCTGCATGTGCAGCTACGAATCCGAGATCGGGTCGCGATCGGCGTCGTCGTGGTGGCGCTGGTGGTGCTCGCCGTCGCGTCCGCCGACGAGGGACACGGGCACGACGGTGCGTGGCTGCATTGGTCGGTGCTCGGTGGCGGAGCCGTGTTGTTTGTCGGCGGGCTTGCCTTGGTGCAGTGGGCCGGGCCGCGCGTCGCGACGGTCGCCGGGCTGTTGGCCGGAGTCCTGTTCGGGGTGATGGCCGTCGCGGTCCGCATCGTGCACGGTATCGATCCGTTCGACCTCGCAACGTTGCTCTCCGACCCCGCGGCCTATGCGGTGATCGGGTGCGGCGTCGCCGGCTTCTATTTGTTCACGGTGGCGCTGCAGACGGGATCGGTCAACGGAGCTGCGGCGGCTCTCGTCGTTGGCGAGACGGTGGTGCCGGGCGCGGTGGGACTGGCCCTGCTCGGCGACGCGACCCGAGCGGGTTGGGAGCCGGTCGCGATCGTTGCGTTCGTCGCGGCGGTGGTGGGTGCCGTCGTCGTGGCGTCATCGCCCGCAGTGCCGCAGGGCTGAGGTGTTGCGGGCCGGCGTTGCGGGCTCAGGTATCTGCGGGCGGGGTGCGCCTCGGTCACTCCCGCTGCCACCGGAGCGGCGCCGCTGCTGGCTCGCTCCGGTGACCCCCGACAAGGAATGTGAGAACGTGCTGTCCCACAATGCCGGGAAAGATAGCATGCCGCCGTGACGTTCGGCAACGAACGTGCAGGTATGGGTCGGATGGGCCCCGAGCGTCAGGCAAGGGTGCCGGTGGCTCAGGCGGGCTCAGCGGTGGACCGGTGGGTGGCCAGTGCGACGATGACGGCGAGCAGCATGTCGATCACCTCGTCCCGATCGGGCCGTTCGGTGCTGCTCGCCCACAAGTGGCCGGCCTCGGTCAGTGCGCCGATGAACGCTGCCGCCTCGTAGTCGAAGCCGAACGGTGAGTCGCGCAGACCGCCGATCTCCGCAGCCGCGGCACCGAAGAACGTCGTCCACTCTGCGCGGGACCGCACGCGGTGAGCTTCGACGCGTGCGCTCACACCACCGATCTCGACGAATGCGATACGCATCCGCCGGGGGTCGGTGGCAACCGAGTCGAAGAAGGCGGCGATGGCCGGGCGCACCCGGTCCTGCAGGCTTGCCGCCGGATCGGCGCGGGCGAATGCGGCGAGGACCGCGGTGCGGGCTTGTGCGTGGATCATGTCGTACACCGCGATCAGCAGATCCTCACGGCTGTCGAACAACTCGTAGAACTGCCGCCGGGACAGGCCGGCGGCAGTGCAGATCGTGGAGACCGTGCCACGTGCGTAGCCCTGGGTGCCGTACACCTCAAGGGCGGCCGCCATGAATCTGTCCTGGCGGTCGGCGCGGCGCTCGGTGACCGGGCGCCCTCGGTATGACCGTTGTGCCACAGTGCGTTCCGCAGCCTAGATGCGGGTCATCAGGAGTCCAGGCGCTGGGCGCGCAGTTCGTGGCCCTTGGAGGTGAGGCAGCGCCCGGACGCCAGATCCCATTGCCAGCCATGCAGATTGCACGTCAGCTTCTCACCCTCGATGACGCCGAACTTGGACAGATCTGCCTTCAGATGCGGGCACCGACGCTGCATCTCCCAGCCGTCCTTCACGATCGAGGCAGAGTCGTCGTGGGCCTCGGCGAACCAACCGTCGGCGTAGGCGATTCGCTCGTCGGTCAGGCACTTGAAGAAGGTGTACAGGTACTCGTTGTAGCCGCCGATGCGCCACGTGGTGAACCGGGTGGAGAGGAAGATGGTGTTGACCCAGTCCGGTTCGTCGTCGCGCAGCACGGTCCGCACGAGCTCCGGTGCGATCCGGAAGCCGTAGCGGTACTTGCCTTCTCCCTCTTTCGGTTCGCGCACGATGCGGTTGGGGAAGTCCACCACGACGACCTCGTCACCCATCACGAGACCCACTGGATACCCGATGCCGTCGCAGATCAGGTCCGACTGCGCCATGATCGGTTCGAAGAGTTCCTTGAGTGCCGGCAGCAACGGATCACCGTCGGCCGGTGCCCAGGTGGCCTTCTCGGCCGCGATCACCGGAGCGAACTTCTCCTTCATCTTCTCCAGGTACGAACGCTTGTTCTCGCCGAAGACCTCACCCGGCGGATACGGGTGGGAGACCTCGGTCAGCGACGACCCGGCGAACTCGGCGACCGAACCCGACACCAGCATCAGGCCGCGGTGCTTCTCGCCGTCGTCGGTGCCGTGGATGCGCATCTGTTCGAGGAAGGTTTCCTGGTCAGGGAAGATCGACGTCTCATCGGCGCCGTCGACCCCGGACCCGAAATCGTTGAGCCCGAACAGGTCCTCGTCGAGGAACATCGGCGGCCCGGCCGACGGGACAACCCAGCTCGCGCCGACCTGCTCGATGTAGGAGCGCGCCCGGTCCATGCCGCGCTGCCGCTTCTGCGCAGCGAAGTTCGCCTTGGACTTGCGCGGGATGTCGTAGACCATCGGATACCAGATCGCACCCGAGTACTGCAGCAGGTGCACATCGACGTGGCCGAACGCCTCGGAGATGACATCGAGGTCGATCGGCCGGGCGTCGTTCATGTTGAAGCAGGTGGTCTCGCCGTCGGAGACGATCAGACCGCTGTCGCCGATGGGCCCGTCGGCAGGTGCGCGCAGCGCGATGATCATCACATCCAGCGACCCCTTGGGGCCGCTGACCGTCGTCTTCACCGAGTCCTCGGTCTCCACGAACCTGTGGAAGCCGAGCTTCTCGAGCTCCCGCTTGAGATCGGGCACCGGGTAGTCGGGCAGCAGTACGGTCGCGTCCTTGTTGACGTTCTCGCGCAGGTTGCGCTCGTCGAAATGATCGCGATGCAGATGCGAGACGTACAGGTAGTCACAGTCGCCGAGTGAACGCCAGTCGAGCTCGGAGTTGTCGGGGAACGGCACCCACGACGCGAAGTAGGCAGGGTTGACCCACGGATCGCAGAGGATCGAACCGGCCGCGGTCTGGATGTGGAAACCGGCATGTCCCACGCTGGTGATCTGCAACTTCTCGCCTCCTCGCACTCGAGCCGCTGGGTAGGGGCCCGAGATCGAAATCGGCTCCCAGGGTAGCGCCTCGCCCATGGCCTAAGCTCGACGCATGGAACCGGTCTACGACGCTGTGATCACCACCGCACGCCTGTTGTGGCTGGCCGAGGGCCTGAAGTTCAAGGTGTCGGGGGTGGAGAACGTTCCCGTCGACGGCCCGGGTGTGGTCGCGATCAACCACACCGGGTACATGGACTTCACCTATGCCGGCATCCCCGCCTTTCTGCAAGGCCGCCGCAAAGTGCGGTTCATGGCGAAGAAGGAGGTGTTCGACAGCAAGGTCTCCGGTCCGATCATGCGTGCGCTCAAACACATCCCGGTCGATCGAGGCAGCGGCGCACAGAGCTATCGCGACGCCGTGGACTATCTCAAACGTGGCGAACTCGTGGGTGTCTACCCGGAGGCGACGATCAGCCGCAGCTTCGAGCTCAAGGACTTCAAGTCCGGTGCCGCGCGCATGGCACTGGAATCGGGTGCGCCCATCATCCCCACGGTGATCTGGGGTGCGCAGCGGGTGTGGACCAAGGGCCACCCCAAGAACCTCGGGCGCAGCAACGTCAAGATCATGATCGGGGTCGCCGAACCCATCGAACCGGCGGGCACCGCCGAGGAGATCACCGCGCGGCTGCACGAGGTGATGGGCAAGAAGCTGCTCGAACTGCAGGACGCCTACGGTGAGCATCCCGCCGGCGAATACTGGGTGCCCGCGCGCCTGGGCGGGTCGGCGCCCACTCTCGAGGAGGCCAACCGGATGGATGCCGAGGAACAAGCGGCCAAAGCGGCCCGCCGCGCCGAGCGAGAGGCGGGCGGCGAGGCCTCCTGATCGCCCCCGACTACCCTGGCTCAACATGGAACCGGTCTACCGGACGCTCGAGGTCATCGCGAATGGCTTGGTGCGAGCGCAGGGGCTGGACCTGCGGTTCTCGGGTCTGCAGAACATCCCGCGCGCCGGTGGGGCAGTGCTGGCCGTCAACCACACCAGCTATGTCGACTTCCTGCCGCTGGCGCTCGGGCTGTACCGGGTCGGCCGGCGCACCCGGTTCATGATCAAGTCCGAGGTGATGGATGTGGCGATCATGCGTTTCCTGGTCAACCACACCAAGACGGTGCCGGTGGACCGGTCGGTCGGTGCCGACGCCTATCGTGCCGCCGTCGACGAACTCTCAGACGGCGAGATGGTCGCCGTCTACCCGGAGTCGACCATCAGTCGCAGTTTCGAACTCAAGGAGTTCAAGACCGGCGCGGTACGCATGGCCGGGGAGGCGGGTGTGCCGATCGTCCCGGCGATCGTCTGGGGTGCCCAGCGCCAATGGACCAAAACCGAGACGGGCACCCGACAGATGGGCCGCAGTCGACTGCCGGTTGCGGTCAGCTACGGCGAGCCGGTGCGGGTCGACGCCGGCGAGGACTCGCATGCGGCCACTGCCCGGCTGCGAGAGGAGATGACGACATTGTTGCACCAGGTGCAGGACGCCTACGGGCCGCATCCGCAAGGCGAGTTCTGGGTGCCCGCCCGACTCGGCGGCTCGGCACCGACACCGGAACAGGCCCGGGTGATCGAAGACGCCGAGGCGGCGGCGAAGGCCAACGCGCGTGCACAGAAGGCGCGAGGTGAGCGGTGAGCCCGACACCCGCGGATTCGGGGGCCTTCGGTCCGCCCACGCTGATCGCGTCGGATGTGGACGGCACCCTCATCGATGATGAGAATCGCGTGTCGCGTAGGACGATCGAGGTCTTGGCGGCCGCCGCCGAGCGCGGCGTCGACTTCGTGTTGGCCACCGGCCGACCGCCCAGGTGGATCGCCGAGATCACCGATCAACTCGAGGGCACCGCAGCACATGTGCGATACGCGGTGTGCGCCAACGGCGCCATCCTCTATGACGTCGAGCATGACCACGTGATCTCTGCCGCGACAATGGCACCCGACGTCCTGGAGAAGCTCGTGGCGCAGGCTTATCGGCAGGTACCGGGGTGTGGTATCGCCGCCGAACGTGCTGGACGGTCCGCCTACGACGCCGCCACCCCGCCTTTCGTAGCCACCTCGGGATACCGTCACGCCTGGCTCAATCCCGACCATATCGAGGTGGGTGACGACGAGGTGCATGCCGAACCGGCAGTGAAACTGCTTGTTCGCCAACCGGATATGCGTAGCGACGAGATCGCTGCCCGACTCAAGGACACGGTCGACGGGCTGGCACAAATCACCTTTTCGACCGACAACGGGCTGGTCGAGTTGGCGGTGCCCGATACGCACAAGGCGTCCGGGCTGCGGCACATCGTCGAACTGGCGCAGCTGGACTCGTCGGCGACCGTCGCCTTCGGCGACATGCCCAACGACGTCGAGATGCTCAGCTGGGCCGGCCACGGCGTGGCGATGAGCCACGGCCACCCCGCGGCGTTGGCCGCCGCCGACGAGATCACCGTCGGAAACAACGAGGACGGCGTCGCCCGCGTGCTGGAGCGGTGGTTCGGGTAGCTCACTGCGGTGGCGTGGTCTGACTCGCGAGTGAGGTGAACGTTCCGGTTTCCGGCACGTTGAACTCACTCGGCCAGGCGCGGACAGTGAATCAGGCGGCGGGAGGCGGCGCCGGTGACACCGGCTCGGCGGGTGGCGGTGCCGGTGCGGGCTCCGCCGGCGGTGCCGACTCCTGTGGTGCCGACTCCTGCGGTGCCGGTTCTGGCGGTGCCGAGGAGCCCGCCACCATCGTGCGGATCGGACCCAGTGCGGCGTAACCGAACTCACCGGGACAACTGGTGTTGTTGTAGTCGCGGTGGCCGCTGATCACCGGCAGATTGGTGACGGCGCCGACCGGGAACTTGCTGTCGGAGAAGTACTCCGCGGTCAGCTGCGCGTTGGTCGCGGGGTTCACCCCTGCCTTCCCGAGGCGCCAGCGCAGGAAGTTCGCCACCGACGAGATCATCGGGGTGGTCGGTGCGACCTCGTCGAGATTGCCGATCATCGACACCCCGACCGTGTTCTTGTTGAACCCGCCGGTGTGCGTGCCCTCCACGTTCCGGTCGAGACCACCGAACGCACCCTCGAAGATCTGACCGTACTTGTCGACCAGCACGTTGTAGCCGATGTCGCACCAGTTCAGCGTGCGTGCGTGATACGCGTAGATGCCGCGGACGATCTCCGCCGACTGCTCCGGCGTGTAATCGTTGCTGCCCGCGGTGTGGTGGACCACGGCGCCGCGGACGTTCGGGGAGAACGTCGGCTGTGAGCACCGCATCGACTCGTCGGCGCCCCACTGTGCCCGCGCAACCACCTGCGGACCGCCGAGTAGCGGCGTCAGCAACGATGACCCGAGCGACAGCAGACCTTCCGGGCTGATGAGCGTCGCCGTCAACGCCGGCACCACGGTCTCGAGCAGCTCCGTGACGACGGTGCTGGCGGTGCCGATGCCGAGTTCGACCAGACCGCCGCCCTGCGGTTCGGCCGCCGGGATCGCGAGCCCGTCGTCGGACACCGCCACCTGGACCTCCTTGGCGTCACCCACCCACACCGGTTCGGTGCCCATCGGGTGCTCCGCTGAGACCGGGTAGGCCGTGTCGACCGGGTCGAGATCGAGCCAGTCCCCCCACGACCCGTCGTCGTTGCGGGCCCGCAGCATCATCGACGCATCGACCGCCCGGTCCCAGGTGAACGCGACCATCTTCAGCGGGTCGTCGCGGACGATGTGCTTGACCGCCACGCCAACCTCCCGGCCGTCGGCCATCCGCGGCGGTGCCGGCGGTGCCTCCGGCGCGGCCGACTTCGCACCGGGCGACGTCGGTGCCTGCGGCGCCGGTGACGCCTCCGGCTCCGGCTCGGATTCCGATTCGGCCGACGGTTCGGGATTCTGCTGCGGCGCCGGCTCGACCGGCTCGGACTCGGGGTCGGCAGGCGTCTCCGGCGCTGCCGGGCCCTGCACGCCGCTCAGGTCACGCAACCCGAATGCCGTCGGATCGATCTCGGGCAGCTTCAGCCCGGCCGCCGACAGCCCTGACTCGGCGAGATCGACCACCGCTGACGGCACATTGCCGAGCCCGATCTGATCGATTGCGGTCGGCGGCACTTCTCGATGGTTGTCGGTGGGTCGTGGCTCCGACCCGGTCACGATGATGGCGAACGGACTCGCGACGATCGCAGCGGCGATCGTCGCGAGCACGAACGACGGCCTGGGGCGGGCGTTGGGACGAACTCGGCGCATGGTTCGCCATCGTGGTGGTCGGATGCCTCGGACATCCGCACCGCGCGCCGCTTCTCAGTAACCCGTGATGCAGTTGTTATCTAGTGTGACTCGTGTGAATCACTCCGCCTGCTGATCGGCCTTGGTCAAGATCACGTACTGCGCCGAGATCTGCTGGTGAACGTCCCGCTCACTACTCGACGACACCGAGGCAACGTAGCGACCGTCACGCACGATGCACCAGAAGAACTGTGTCTTCGATTGGCAGTTCGCCACCGGCAGGCCCGCCGGGCTGTCGATGTCGGACCAGCCCTGATTGCGGTTCGAGGCGAGGAACGCGTCGACGATCTTCTGACCGCCCTCGGCCGTCTCGGCCCGGTACACGGTCGAGCGCTCGACGGCGTTGGCGGTGGACCCCGTCTCGGTGAGCACGTTGTAGTCGGTGACCGGATCGGTACTCGTGTGCGCCATCCCGCGCGGACCGTAGACCGCCCGCACGCTGCCGCCGGGCACGTTGGCCTTGGCGTCTTTCAGTTCCTCGTCGCTGTAGGGCAACGCGTAGATGAGGACATGATCCTGGTCGATCTGTGGCGCGCTGGAGCCGGAGACGCCACGCGCGGCCGCCTCGGCCTTGGTGGGTGTGGCGGGGAACTGATCGATCAGCGGTGTCTGCAGTTCCAAAGCCTTGCCGATCGTGGGTTCGAGGCGGTCCTGCTGCGCCGGTGTCGTTTCGTACCACTGGTAGAGCACATAGGTCTTGTGTGGCGTGAACGCCATGATCTGCCGGTTGCCGCCGCTGGTGCCGCGAACCACCATGGTGTCGGGCAGACCCGGCAGCGTGCTGGGTCGGGTGCCGGCGGATTTCGCGGCCGCGTCGGCCATCTGCTGTGCCGCGGCGGTGGCGTCAGCGGCGGTCAGATACCGCACCACCAGGTTGTTGAGGCTGCGCCGCTGACCGGCGCGCAGACTCTCGTCCGGGGTCGCCGCCGTCGAGACATAACCGCCGAGCATCTTCTCGTTGGCGGGCACGTTCGCGACCTCCGGGGAGAACACCAGGCGCAGATTCGACTTACCGGTGATCACCATCGTGGGCAGCCCGCTCTTCGTGAGATCTGCATCGATCTCGAACGGTACGACGATGAACTGCGCCATCCGCTGGCCTTCGACCTGCAGGATGTTGTCGGTGGTCGCCTTCCCGAACTCCGGCCGCGGCGCGGTCGGGTAGGCCCCGGTGTCCAGGGCGGCGAGATCCACCGAGGGCTCGGTGGCCGACGACACCGCCGCGGCCTGTGTGCTCCTCGGCGTCCCGTCGGTGGTGCAGCCGGCGACCGCGATCAGCGCGGCGGAGAGCAGGACGGAGGCCGCCAGCCACCGTCCTGCTCTCGCTCGTCCACCTGGCGTCGGTGCGCACATCATCTTGTCGTTCCCCTCTCGCAGCATCCCGACCTGTAGCGGCGGGCTCACAACTGTGTCGTGGGTTCGATGCGGTGGCGACCGACGAATGTTCCCCCGAGCTTCGGATGCAGATTAGTGCACCGAAGGAATGACCAGCGCAGAATTCATCTCGGTAGACTACGGCCCCGGCAGGCAGCTGATATCCGTGCTCTGCTGTTTTCCGTGACCGAACATGACCGGGGGAAGCCATCGATGGGTGAGTCCACGCCGCAGGCAGTGGCCTCCGGAACCGCCCCTGCGGAGGTGTCCGCGGTGGTCGACGGTGCGGTCAAAGTGCTGCGCGCCTATCAGCTCGATGGGCTCGCCGACGTCGCGTTGGCCAAGCTCGATCGCGGTGTGCAGACGCGCACCGTGGTGGTGGTGGGCGAGGTGCAGCGCGGCAAGAGTTCGCTCGTCAACGCACTTGTCGGACAACGAGATCTCTGTCCGGTCGGGGTCGATGTGACGTCCTCGGTGGCGGTCGGCGTCACCCCCGAAGCCGGCCTCGAACAGGCGCGTGTGGCCGAGTTGTTCTTCCCGACCGGGTCGCGGCGGATCGATGCCGCGGAGTTGCCGCAGTGGGTGACCACCACGGGGACGCATGTGTGTGACCCTCGCGTCGACGAGCTGCCGACCGCCGCCGCACTGGCGGTGCGGGATGCCCGGATGGCCGACGTGACCCTCGTCGACACCCCGGGGGTCGGGGGGCTCGACCCGAGGTTGGCGCGGCTGGCCGCCCAGTCGGCCGAACAGGCGTGCGTGCTGGTGTTGGTGTGTGATGCGTCGTCGCCGCTGACCGCCCCGGAGATGGCGTTCGTCCGGGAAGCGACGGCCACCGTGGACTCGGTGATCGTGGTGGTCACCAAGACCGACAAGAACCTGCGTCGCTGGCGCGAGATCGTCGCCGAGAACGAACAGATCCTGGCCACCGAGCTGGGACGGCCGGTGACCGTGCTGGGGGTGTCGAGCCTGCTCGCGGTGATCGCTGCCGACATCGACGACCCCACCGTCCGAGATCGCCTCGAAGAGGACAGCGGGATCACCACGCTGCGCACCGAGATCGTCCGACGGCTCGATGCCGCCGCCGAACTCCCACACCTCGATGCAGTGCGCACCTGCCTGGAAGGACTGCGGTCGGTCCGGAGCAGGGTGCGCCGCGAACTCGACGCAGTGGCGGCGGGCGCGGATGCGTTGCCCGACCTGACCGCCGACCTGAACCGCCTTGCCGAACTGCAGGAGCAGTCGCGGCAGTGGGAGCAGTACCTGGCGCGGGACCTGACATTGCTGCGACAGTCGGCCATCGACGACCTCGAGCGGCGCCTCGACGAGATCCGCGACAAGTGGACGACATACGTCAACACCCATGGCATGGCCGTGCTGCGGCGCAGCGAGCAGAAGTTCACCGCGGACATGCAGGCCGACCTGCAACAGGCGATGGCACAGACACTGTCGACCTTCCTGGCCCGCCTGCACGATGAGATCATCGCCCCCCGGTTTGCCGACGACCCGAGTGTCTGGGAGGAACTCAGCGCGCGCATCGTCACGTCCATGCAGGACAAACGGATCGAGTCTCATCAGGTCGGCAACAAGCGCCACGGACTGCTCGATCCCACCCTGCTGACAATGGGTGTCGTGGGTGGCTCGACACTCGGCGGTTTGTTGGGTCTGTCCGCATTGATGGGCGTCGGCGTGGTGGTGGGCACGGTATGGGTGGGCGTCAATCTGAGCTACCGGGCCATCCGGGCAGGCAAGACCAATCTGCTCACCTGGCTGCGCGAGACGATCGCCACCACCAAGGCGGCCACCGGCCGGCTGCTGGAAAGTGCAGTGGCGCAGTCGCGCCCGGAGATCATCATCCGCTACCGCGATCACCTGCGGACCACCATCGAGCAGCTGCAGAAAACCATCAACGAGGTCCAAAAGGCGGCGTCGGCCGACGCCGCGGCCCGGGAGAAATCCACCGCCCGGCTGACCACGAACCTGCAGATCGTGGACAAACGGATCGCCGCGGCCGAACAACTGATGGCGGGAGTCGGCGCGTGACGCATCCCGATCCGGTGCACGCCACCCTCGATCGCGGCCTGCATCAGCTCGCCGCGTTCGGCGGCGACCTGGCCGCACATGCCAACTCGATCGGCACCATCCTGTGGTCACCGCCGCGGGTGGTGATCGTCGGCCGGCTCAAAGCAGGCAAGTCGACACTGGTCAACGCACTGATCGGGGCGCCGGTGGCCGAGACCGCCGCGTTGGAGGCCACCAACACCGTGACCGTCTACCAGGACGGTTCGCCGTCGCGTGCTGAAGTTGTGGGCGTCGACGGGCGACGGCAGCCGGTGACGGTTGGTCCGCATCAGCAGGTCCCGCTGCCGCTGGCCACCCCCGACATCGCCTACGTGGACCGGTGGTTGCCGTCGGCGGCGCTGCGTCGATTGACTCTCATCGACACTCCCGGCCTGTCGACGCTGACGGTGGCCAACGACACCGCCACCCGACGCGCCACCATCGACGGGTTCGAACAGACCCGCAGCGCATCGATCGACGCCGACGCTGCGGTCTTCCTCTTCGACGCGGCACCCCGGATCGACGAGATCGAGTTCCTCTCCCAGTTGCCGTTCACGCCGCTGAACATGCTCGGCGTGCTCTCGCGGGCCGACTCCTTCGGCGAGGGCGCGCTGGGCCGTCGCGACCCGCTCGGGCATGCCGCCGAGCACGCCGTGCGGATGGCACGACAGCTGTCGGCGACGGTCAGCACAGTAGTGCCGATCTCCGGGCTGATGGCCCAGACCAGCCACACCGGCATGCTGACCGAACACCATGCCGCAGCGCTCGGCCGGCTGCGCGGGATGCCGACGCTCGAGTTGATCCGCACCTTCGACGCCGACGACGCCGACGAGGTGTTGCCGCTGGAAGTGCGCATCCAGTTGCTCGGGTTGCTCGGTGAATACGGCGTGCTCAACGGGCGCGAGATCGCCGCGGGTGGTGCGGCGGCGCTGAATGCGTGGCTGACCGATCGATCCGGCATCGGCGGGCTGATGCGGGCCCTGGACGCGTCCACCACGCGCTTCGCGATCCTGCATCGCGCGCACCGCATCCTGGCGCGACTCGATCAGCTGTCCTTCACTCACCCGGCGCGCGAGCAGATCCGTTCGCTGGCAGCGCAATTGCGCGCAGCGCCGGCGCTGCAGATGGTGACCGTCCTGGAGGACTATCAGCGCATGCTGCGAACCGATCCGCAGGCGTCGATCACCGACGAGCTGCGCACCGTGCTCACCGCGACCACCCTGGCGGGACGTGTGGGATTGCCTGATGACGCACCGCCGCAGGCGGTGACCGCGGAGGCGGCCCGGCGGCTGAGGATGCTCCAGCAACGCTCGTTGGCCACCGGGTCGGCGGCCGAGGATGCCGCCATCGTCACCCTGATCCGCACCTACACCGCCCCTACTGTGCCGACCACCCCGACTCCGCCACCGGGCTGAGCCCGCCGCATCCGAGGAACCGAGACCCATGACCCCGCCGCCGATGAATCCGCACCCGATGCACCCGGGACCGATGACCCAGCAACCGATGACCCCGGCGCCCCCGACAGCGGCCGCGTGGACGCTGGCCGTCGACTTCGGCACTTCCAACTCCGCCGCCGCGCACTCCGGGGCGACCAGCGGTGGCATCGAGACGCTGGCGCTCTCGCACACCAGCAACCTGATGCCGTCGGCGGTGTACGTCGCCGGCAGCGGCGGCAACATCGCCGTCGGTGACGCGGCGATCAATGCCGCACAACAGAATCCATCGGGCTTTGTGGCCTCTCCGAAACGTTTGATCGGTGCTGACCCGACCTGCACCGTCAACGGGCAGACCATGCCGACCTACGTCCTCGTGTCGGCGGTGATCCGGACGATCATCGCGCGTGGAATGGCCGCGCACGCCGGGACGCCGCCCGCGCAGGTGGTGCTCACCCATCCGGAAGCCTGGGCGCAGCAGCAGATACGGGTGCTGGTGGACGCGGCGGCCACGGCCGGGATCCACCCGGCGCGGATCGTCACCGTCTCCGAACCCCGTGCCGCCGCGGCGCACTACTCGCGATCGCACGCGATGCAACCGGGAGCGCGGATCGCGGTCTTCGACTTCGGTGGCGGCACACTGGATATCGCGGTGTTGACGGTGACCGCGCCCAACTCCTTCGAGGTGATCGCGGCCTGCGGCGACAACGGGCTCGGCGGCAAGAACCTCGACGCCCTCGTGCAGCGGTGGGTCGAGGAACGCCTGGCCGACCGTGATCCGGACCTCGTGACGTGGCTGCGTCGGCAGGCGTCCGTGGATGTGATGCAGAGCCTGCAGGATTCGATTCGGCACGCCAAGGAGTTGTTGTCGGAGGCGCCGTCGGCCACCATCACCGTGCCCACCCCCACCGGCCGCACCACCCTGCAGATCACCCGCGACGAATTCGACGAGCTCATCGCTCGGGCCGTGGGGCAGGCGATGCAGCTGACGCGTGCGGCGCTCGGTGACGCGGGAATCACTCACGCAGATCAGCTGTCGGCGCTGTATCTCACCGGCGGGTCGTCGCGCATCCCGATGATTCAGCAGCGGCTCACCGAACTCGGTCCCGTCGCCACGCTCGACGATCCGAAAACCGTGGTCGCCCAGGGTGCATTGGTGACCGCCATCGTCGAGGGCGCCCCGCGTACCAACGACCGGCCGGCCGGCGTGCCGTCAGCGTCCGATCGGATGCCGGCTCCCCCCGGTTCGGGCCCCGGTCTGAACGCCGCGAAGTCGGTGGCACCGACCTCCTCGTCGTCGGGTGGTCGACGGTGGGGACGGATCGCCGCGATCGCCGTCGGGGTGATCGCCGTGGTGGGAATCGGTGCCGGCGCTGCCGCTCTGGTGAACTCTTCCGACGACGACAACCCGAATCCCGACGTCCCGTCGGCCTCCGGGACGGCCGACGCGTCAGGAGACACGGGGCAGGTGAGCGCCGCCGGCGAAACCGGCAAAGACGGTGGCCGAATCCTGACCGACGAGACCGCCCTGATGGCCGCGCTGCCCGGGCCGCTGCAGGCGTCAGTCGCCAACTGCCGCAAGACCGGCTTCAACAGCAACGACGCCGTCAAGATGCTGTGCGACATCGCCGAGGACAGCACGTTGGCCGAACTCGGCCAACCCGAGTCGCTGACCTACTTCATCTCGTTCCACGTGGACGACAACGAGGCCGACAGCACCATCGTCAACATCCGCAACGGCATCTACTCCGACGGCAAGGGTGAGCTGGTGGAGGATTCCGATCGTGTGTCCGCCGCGGATATCGCACCGCGCTCGAGTGCGGAGTCGAGCTACAAGATCGACTATGCCAACACCTCGACGGGGTTGCTGGTGGACGTGTTCGGCGTGGCAAGCGTCGATGACGCGAAGACCTTCCTCACCCGGTCGGGTCTGATGAACTAAAGTCTCGTTCGGCTCCTCCGGGAACATTGTCACCCTCCGCTGTCGTCAGATCTCCGACAACGCACACAGGCCCCGCCGAGCGGGGTGCGACGAAGGGTGAGAACCATGTCCGACAGCACCGCCACCAGCAACAGCAGCACCCCCACCACCAGCACCAGCACCAGCACCACCGACAGTTCCGCGCCGGAGGGAACCACCCATAGCGCCGTCGACATCGACCGCGACGGCAACGTCGATGTGGTGCACGGCACCACCGCCGACGGCACCGCGATCAACTCCTACCTCGACGACACCGGCAACGTGGTGCTCGTCGAAGCAGACACCGACCACAACGGCACCTATGACACGCTGGTCTACGGCGGTCCGGACGGCACGACGATCGTCGAATCCGACTCGGACGACGACGGTTCCGCGGATGTGATCGCAAAGCTCTCCGCCGACGGCGACGTGATCCAGATCGACGGCCTCGACCACGGTCAGGTCGTGTCCTCGGCGATCGATGTGGACGGCGACGGCAATTTCGACGTGCAGCTCGTCGACACCGACCGCGACGGCGGTTTCGACACCACCGTCGTCGACGCCGACAACGACGGCTCCCCCGACACCGTGATCACCGACACGGATGGTGACGGTCAGGCCGACCGCATCGGCTATCTCGGTGGTGAGCCGCACGGCGAGAACGCCCCGTCGACGGCGCCGTCGGCCCCCGAGTCCGATGTCCCCGAGTCCGATGTCGCCGAATCCGATGTCCCCGAAGCCGATACTGCAGTCACCGATCCCGCAGCCGCCTACGAACCGTACGCCGACACCACTCTCGACGCGCACGACGCGTTCTGACCGGGCCTGCGGGTGACCGAGATGATGACCACGATGATCCGCGGCACCGTGACGGTGGGCGCGACCGTCCACGAGCTCGGCGAGCATCCGCAGGTGAGCGTCGGGTCCGCGGTCGGCAACGACATCGTCGTCGATCACCCGCTGATCGCCGCCCGCCACGTGCAGATCGAGTGGCGGACCAACCGATGGTGGGTATCCGCGCAGGATCCCGCGATGCCGGCCTTCGTGGCCGGCATCGCGGTCACCGAGGTCATGGTCGCCGCGCCGACCGTGGTGCGTCTCTCCGACCCCGACGACGGTCCGTCGCTGGTGATCGACCTGGTCGTCGATCAACCCGACCGGTGGTCCGAGCGCGGGATCACGGTGCGCGGCATCACCACGATCGGGCGCACCCCGGACAACGATGTGGTGGTCGAGGACATGCCGGCATCCCGTCATCACGCCCGGGTCGTCCGACAGGTCAACGGAGAGTTGATGATCGAAGACCTCGCCAGTAGCAACGGCACCTATGTCGACGGTCACCGAGTCGACCGGGCCGCGCTTCTCGACGGATCGGTGATCACGATCGGCAACACCGACCTCGTGGTGAACGGCGATGTCCTCGCCCGTGATGGCGCACCCGCAGGAGCCTCCGACGGCCTGCACGTGCGTGGCGTCGGACTCACCCTCGATAGTGGCACCACGTTGCTGCGTGACGTCGAATTCACCGCCCGCCCCGGCACATTGACGGCGGTGATCGGACCATCCGGGGCGGGGAAGTCGACGGTGGCCCGGGTGGTCGCCGGCCTGAGCACCCCGTCGGCCGGCGTGGTGACCTTCGAGGGCCGCGACGTGCACGGCGAGTACGACGCGATGCACACCCGGATTGGGATGGTGCCGCAGAACGATGTGCTGCACCGGCGGCTCACCGTGCGCGAGGCGCTCGGCTACGCCGCCGAACTGCGGCTGCCGCCGGATCTGACCTCCGCCGATCGCGACCGTGTCGTCGCCGGGGTTCTCGCCGAACTGCAGCTGTCCGATCACCTCGACACCCGCATTGACCGACTGTCCGGCGGCCAGCGCAAACGTGCCTCGATGGCGATGGAGTTGCTGACCGGGCCCAGCCTGCTGATCCTCGACGAACCGACCTCGGGTCTCGATCCGGCACTCGACCGCCAGGTGATGGCCGCGCTGCGTCGCCTCGCCGACGCCGGGCGCGTGGTTCTGGTCGTCACGCACTCGCTGGCACATCTCGCGATGTGCGATCAAGTGCTTCTGCTGGCGCCCGGTGGCCGCACCGCCTTCGTCGGCCGCCCCGACCACATCCCGGCCGCGATGGGCAGCGCCGACTGGGCCGAGGTCTTCGCCTTCGTGACTGCGCACCCGGTGCTCGCCCATCGGGCCCACCTCGACCGCTCCCGGCGAGCGCCCGCCATCCCGGTTCGACGGCCCACCGGGCCGCTGATCGGTACGCCACAGGCGTCGGCGTTCCGGCAGTGTGACACCGTCATCCGCCGACAATTCCGACTCCTCGTCGCCGACCCCGGCTATCTGGCGTTCCTCGCGGCACTACCGCTGGTCCTCGGCCTGCTGACGCTGGTGATCCCGGGCTCGCGGGGATTCGCGGTCAACCAGAATCCCGAGACCGCCGGCGAAGCCCTGCAGATCCTGGTGATCCTGGTGGTCGGCGCGACCTTCATGGGCACGGCGCTCACCATCCGCGATCTCATCGGTGAGCGCGACGTCTTCGAACGAGAGCGGGCCGTCGGGTTGCGTCCCGGTGCCTACCTTGCGGCGAAGATCGTCGTGTTCTGCAGCGTGGCGGTGACCCAGTGCATGGTCATGATCACGATCACCTTCCTGGGCAAAGGGATTCCCGCCGGCGGTGTGTTCGGTACCGCTCCGCTGGAACTCGTGTGCGCGGTCAGTGCACTCGCCTGCGTCAGCACCGTCGTCGGTCTGGCCGTGTCGGTCACGGTGCGCTCCACCGAACAGGCGATGCCGCCGCTGGTGGTGTTGATCATCGCGCAGCTGGTGTTCTGCGGCGGGCTGTTCCGGATCAGCACACCGGTGTTGGCCCAGCTGCCCTGGCTGTTCCCGTCCTACTGGGGATACGCGGCCGCGGCCGGTGCGGTCGAGGTGAACACGAACTCACCACTGGCCCCGCAGACCCGAGGCGCCGCCATCTGGAATGCCACTGGGTCGAACGTGGTACTCGCCTGCAGCGCAATGCTTTTGGTGGCGACTGTGCTGGTGACGTACACGATGTCGCGGTTGCAGCTGCAGCGTCGTCGGTGAGTGGGGTCGTCGGTGAGTGGCGAGCAGACGACAACGCCCCCGACCGCCGGGGTGGGCTGGGCGGGGGCGATGCGATGAGGGGTGCGATGAGTGGAGGTCAGAGCACCGTGTCGTCGGCGCCGTAGCCGCTGCCGTCCTCGGAGTGCGGGACCTGGTCCTGGCCGTAGGGGTCGCTGCCGTACGAGTCGCTGCCGTAGGAATCGCCACCACCGGAGTAGGAATCGGCCTGGCCGTCACCGTCGTTGTCGGCGACGTAGGTGTCGAGCTGTCCGTCGCCGTCCGTGTCGGCAGCGATGTAGTCGATGCGACCGTCACCGTCCCGGTCGTAGGAGATGCGGTCGGCGACACCGTCGCGGTCGGTGTCCTCGATGACGGTGTCCGGTGCGCCGTTTCCGTCCTGGTCGAGGGTCGAGGCCACGATCTGGCCGTTCTCCACGGTGTCGACGCGGGTGAGATCGCCGTCGCGGTCGACGTGCGCGATCGTGTCGATGCGGCCGTCGCCGTCGTCGTCGTGGCCGACCAGGGTTGTGCCGTCGGCGGTGGACACCGCAGCGGTGTCGTAGCGCCCGTCGCCGTCGGTGTCGACCTCCACGAGGGAGACATTGCCCGCCGCGTCGTAGTGGACCGCGACGTCGTTGCCCTGCGCGTCGGTGGTGTGGCGCACGCCGCCCTCGGTGGCGGTGCCGGGGGTGCTGGAGGTGCCGTGATCGTTGGGGAGCATGGTGGGGCCTTCCTGGTCGATGTGGTCGAGCTGTCACGTGTCTGATGTGCCCGGTCGCCCTAAATGTTCCCCAGTTCTGCCTGCTCTTGTCCCCAGCCGACGTTTCGTCGTCACTCGCTGACCGCCACAGGCGGACGACATGGGCCACGCGTGCGCTTGGACTCGCCGACCCCGCCCGCAGGCGCGCGCACGCCCAAACGCACCCGCCTCGCGGAAGCGAGCTGCCCTACGGTGCCGCCGACACCGACAACGTCACCGGCGCTGAGCACACAGTGTCGCGTGCGGATGTCGACGAGTGGGATGGCGTGTAGATGCCGGCGATCTCGTCGGGTGCGCGGATGAACGGTCTGGTGATGTATCTGGCCGGTCCGGGCAAGGCCAACGAGCACACCAACCCGCATGGGTGGCGGCCTCGACGCGGGAGGTGTTCACCGCCGGCGGTGGTGGTGCGGCGATGACGCGTGAGTCGGCGATGGTGTTGGGACAGAGTCTCGATGAGGCGCGGGTGGTGTTCGGTACCGAGGTCACCCGCCGTGACACCGCGGCGCTCAAGGCCGCTCAGGAACGCGGCACGACCGGGCATGCGGCGATCGCGGAAGCCACGCGGCATGAGAATGTGTGGCATGGCACTGCACCGTGGGAATCCTTCTGGGCCCCTAAACGAAGGGCAGCGCTGCCACCGCAGCCCACGGGCGCTACTACGCCGACATCGTCACTTATCCGCGCGACCGTCAGCTCCCGTGCTCGACAGGGTACTAGCCTCGATCTTTCACGTGGCCGGCGTTTGTGGTGGTCAGCGGGTCAGCGTGGGGTGAGCAGGGACGATTCCCGGCGTTCGGTCGCCGGCTGTTCGAGGTCCTTGGTTGTTCGGGTGGGAGCGACGGCTCAGGCGGTCTGCA
>NZ_JAZARS010000002.1:0-353492 GCF_036233855.1 Gordonia sp. Z-3 | reverse complement strand
CCCCAGCAGATACGACAACGGCACCGGTGTAACCGGTGATGCAGGCGGCCGTTCTGGGTTTCCTACCGTGCCGAGCAGCGCATTCGCTCCTGTGCGTGCTTATCCGGTCCGGTATATCGTCATCATCTCGGCCTGCTGGCAACCAAGGTATTCGAACTCACGTTCGAAGTCAAGCGAATTGTCGAAAATTGTTGAGTCTGCCGGCGACGGCCAGGTCAGCGCGATTTCTGTGCCTGTTTGACCAGATTTGCACCGACGATCAAGCGCTGGATCTCGCTGGTGCCCTCGTAGAGCCGCAACAGCCGGACATCCCGGTAGATCCGCTCCACCGGAACCTCGCGCATGTAGCCGCTGCCGCCGTGGATCTGGACCGCGAGGTCGGCGACCTTGCCGACCATCTCGGTGCAGAACAGCTTCGCGGCCGACGGCGCGATTCGGCGGTCCGTGTTGTCCACCCAGGCGCGGGCTGCCTCGCGCACCATGGCGCGGCCCGCCATCACACCCGTCTGCTGATCGGCGAGCATCGCCTGCACGAGCTGGAACTCGCCGATGGGTGTGCCACCCTGGGTCGCCGTCGCAGCCCAGGCGACCGACTCGTCGAGCGCCCGCTGGGCGGTCCCCACCGACAACGCGGCGATATGTACGCGGCCACGCGCCAACGAGGTCATCGCTGCCCGGTAACCGACATCTTCGTTCCCTCCGACCAGGGCGGTAGCCGGCACCCTGACATCGTCGAAATGGACATCGGAGGTCCAAGAGCCTTCCTGGCCCATCTTGCGGTCTTTGGCGCCCACGCTCACGCCCGGCGTGTCGGCGGGAACCAAGAACACCGCGATGCCGGTTCCGTTCTCGTCCTTGGAGCGGGTTCGCGCAAAGACCACGAACAGGTCGGCGATCGGGGCATTGGTGATGAAGCGTTTCTCGCCGCTGATGACCCAATCCGATCCGTCGCGAACCGCTCTGGTGCGTAGTCCGGCGGGATCGGAGCCGGCGCCTGGCTCGGTCAGTGCGAACGATGCGACGACCTCTCCAGAGGCGATCCTCTCCAGCCACATGGATTTCTGTTCGTCGGTACCGAACCCGACCAGGACCTGGCCGGCGATCCCGTTGTTGGTTCCGAACATCGATCGCAGCGCCAGCGAGGTGTATCCGAACTCCATCGCGAGTTCGACATCCCGGGTCAGATCGAGTCCTAGCCCTCCCCATTGCTGGGGAATCGCATAGCCAAACAGTCCCATTTCCTTGGCGGTGGCGCGGATGTCCTCGGGGATCGCATCGAGGTCGAGAATCTCCTGTTCCCGCGGGACGACCTTCGCTCGGATGAATTCGCGTGTCGCCGCGAGTATGTCGGCGAAGTCGTCATCGCTGACCTCGCGCTGGGCGGTGGTGTTCACGACACTGGTCATCCTCCCACTCTGACGGGTTCTGCGGTGCCGGTCCACATCGAACTCCCTCTCGCACCCTTAGCTGCTTTGTATGGATCGACGGGGCCGCCGGTGGCCGGTCGGCGGTAGATTCCGACCCATGGCTTCCTCTACACCTCAGAATCTGCTCGATGGACGAACCGCGGTGATCACCGGCGCCGCTCAGGGCATCGGCTTCGAGATCGCCCGGTGTTTCGTGGACGCGGGGGCGCGCGTCGTCCTCGGGGATCTGAACTTCGACGCCGCGACGGCCGCGGCGGGCAAACTCGGTGGCGCCGAGGTCGCGCGTGCGGTGCGATGCGACGTCACCGACGCGGGAGAGATGGACACCCTGGTCGCCGACGCCGTCGACAGCTTCGGTTCGTTGGACGTGATGGTCAACAACGCCGGAATCACTCGCGACGCGACGATGCGGACGATGAGCGAGGAGGATTTCGATCTTGTCATCTCGGTTCACCTGAAGGGCACGTGGAACGGCACCCGCAAGGCGGCCGCGATCATGCGCGAGGCCAAACGTGGTGCGATCGTGAACATCTCGTCGCTGTCCGGCAAGGTCGGCATGGTCGGTCAGACCAACTACTCGGCCGCCAAGGCAGGGATCGTCGGCATGTCGAAGGCCGCGGCAAAGGAGATGGCACATCACGGTGTCCGGGTCAATGCCATTCAACCCGGGCTGATTCGCTCGGCGATGACCGAGGCGATGCCGCAGAAGGCCTGGGATCAGAAGATGGCGGAGATCCCGATGCAACGCGCCGGTGAGGTCGACGAGGTGGCCTCCGTGGCACTCTTCCTCGCCTCGGATATGTCGTCCTACATGACCGGAACCGTGCTGGAGGTGACCGGCGGACGGTTCATGTGACAACCATCAGATCCGATTATCGATCACCGAAAGGCGCACCATGAGAGACGTTGTCATCTGTGAACCCGTACGCACACCGATCGGTAGGTACGGCGGGATGTTCAAGAATCTCACCGCCGTCGACCTCGGGGTGACGGCGCTGCGGGGGATGCTCGATCGGTCGGGACTTGCTCCGGAGGCCGTCGAGGATGTGATTCTCGGACACTGCAACGGCAACAGTGAGGCACCGGCGATCGGGAGGGTGGTGGCGCTCGACGCCGGGTTGCCGGTCACGGTGGGCGGTATGCACATCGACCGACGATGCGGGTCGGGTCTGCAGGCCGTCATCCAGGCGGGTTTCCAGGTCGCGGGCGGTGACCACGATGTCGTCGTGGCAGGTGGCACCGAGTCGATGAGCAATGCGTCGTTCTACTCCGTCGATATGCGATGGGGTGGCGCCCGGTCGGGTATCGCCATGCACGACAGCCTGGTTCGCGCCAGGTCCACCGCCGGCGGCAAGAACTATCCGGTGCCAGGCGGCATGATCGAGACGGCCGAGAACCTGCGGGAAGAATACGAGATCAGCCGCACCGAACAGGATGAGTTGGCCGTCGAATCCCATCTCCGTGCGGTCCGCGCCCAGAAGGACGGCATCTTCGCGGAGGAGATCATCCCTGTGACCGTCGCAGGGAAAGGCGGCGAGCGAGTGATCGACACCGACGAGCACCCGCGACCGGATGTTTCTGCCGCCGTGCTGGCAAAGCTGAAACCCATCATGGGCAAGCAGGATCCCGACGCCACGGTGACTGCGGGCAACGCCAGCGGTCAGAACGATGCGGCCGCGATGTGTATCGTGACCACTCCCGAGGTCGCCGAGCGGCACGGGCTACGCCCGCTGGCGCGGCTGGTGTCGTGGGCGGTGGCCGGCGTCGCTCCGCGCACAATGGGTATCGGTCCTGTTCCCGCTACCGCGAAGGCGCTGGACAAGGCCGGCCTGTCGCTCGCCGACATCGACCTCATCGAACTGAACGAGGCCTTCGCCGCGCAAGCGTTGGCGGTCACCAGGGAGTGGGGATTCGGCCGCTTCGGTGCCGGCGGCGACTTCGACCGCACCAATGTGCACGGCTCTGGTATCTCACTGGGACATCCGGTGGGGGCCACCGGTGTTCGCATGCTGGCGACGCTGGCTCGGGAGATGGATCGCCGGCAGGTGCGCTACGGCCTGGAGACGATGTGCATCGGTGGCGGGCAGGGACTAGCGGCAGTCTTCGAGCGGGTGGCATAGCGCGCCTTCGCAATCAGCGCCCATTCGCTTCGAGGACCGTGCGGATCAGGTCCACGAAGGCCTGGCCGACCGGGGAGACAGTGGTGGGGTCGTAAGCAATCGCGAACGGACGGACGAATCGGGGCTGCACCGTCCGTACGACGGCGCGGTCGGCGGCGGCCTCGGCCATCGACTTCTCCAGCATCGTCCCACCGATGCCGGCGAGCACCATCGGGAGTCGTTCCTCCCGATGCTCGGAGAGGACGGCCAGCGGTGGTCGGGCCCCGGCGACGCGGATCGCCTCCTCGATCTCGTCGGCGACCGACTGGCCCCGCGGCACGAACACCATCGGCACCGGCGGCAACTCCTCGAGGGGGATCGGGCCGTCGGGTACCGGGGTCCCGGGTGGATAGATGAGCAGGTACTCCTGTTCACCCACCACGACGACCTCGAGGTCGTCGCCGGCGATCGGCAGATGGGCGACAGCGAACTCACAGTGACCGTCCTCGATCGTCGACGCTGCTTGGGTCTCGTCTCGGAGTTCGCCGAAACGTACCGTGACACCTGGGTATTCGGATCGGAAGCGGACCAGGAGGTCGACGAGTGGACCCGACGCCACCGACGGTACCGCGAGGATGTCGAGTCGCCCGGTCAACTCGTCGGAGGGGGCCGCCAGCAGATCTCCGACGGCATCGACGTCACGCACGATCTGGCGTGCCGGGCCCACCATGGACCGTCCGGCGGAGCTGAGTACCATGCCGCGTCCGATCCGGTGAAAGAGCTGTACCCCCAACTCCCGTTCCAGCGCTCGCAGCGCCTGCGAGACGGTGGGCTGGGCGACCCCGAGCGCGCCTGCCGCGCCCCCGATGCCCTGGTGCTCGACGACGGCGAGGAAGTACTCGATCTGACGTAGCTCCACAGAATCACCAATCACCGACGTCGGTCAGTTCGGCGGACGGCTGTGCGGGTTGGGTGCCGAAGAGTCCGCGTGCGACCGAGATGAAAGCCATCGCTGCCGGTGACGGCCGGCCCGAGCGCAACACCAGCCCGAATCCGCGGGTGAGCGGTGGTTCGATCCGAAACCGGAGTGCGCCGGGCATCTGTTGTCGCGCAACGATATCGGGGGCAACGGTGGCGCCGGTGCCGCGAGTGACCAGGTCCCAGGTCGCGGTGGGGTGGGCGCAGTCGACGACCACATTGCGGCCGTTCTCGGCGATCACGTCGGCGAGCACCTCGGCAGTGCCCGGATCGGCCATGTCGAGCACCAGCGGGATGTCGCGAACATCGGTTCGGGACAGCGGATCCGGCAGGTCGAAGGCACGCTCCGGCGGGACCGCGAGGACGAGTTCCTGTGTGCCGAGCGGGATGGCCGTGAACGAGGCGTGGTCGGCCGAGGCGTCCATCAGACCGATCTCCGCATCCCCTCGGCGGAGCGTCGCGAGAACTCCGCTCGGGCCATCGGCGGCCACGATGCGCGCGGCGAGGTGGCCGAAGCGTTCGCGGAAGACGCGAACGATCTCCACCATCGGATCGATGCTGAACGCGCTGTGGGTGACCACGTCGACGCGACCCGAACGAAGTTCACGGACGGCGGCGACCCGTGCCTTGGCGCGGTCCACGTCGTCGAGGATGCGGCGTGCCGCGACCTCGACTTTGCGACCCGCCTCGGTCAGTTCGAGTCGTCGTCCGGAGCGGTCGAACAGGGTGACTCCGAGTCGGCGCTCCAAGGTCCGGATCGCCTGTGACAACGACGGTTGCGAGATGTAGAGCGTCTGCGCCGCCTTCGTGATCCCGCCATGGTCGACCACCGCGACGAAGTAGGTGACGAGGTGCAGGTCCACGGACTCATCGTACGGAGGTCTCGGTGACCGGTGTGCGCTCGGTCACCGGCAAGCGTTCACTTCCCGATCCATCGGGGAGCGCGCTTCTCGGCAAAGGCGAGCGCGCCCTCCTGGGCGTCCTGTGAGGCGAAGACCGGATCGATGTGGCGGCTCTGCTCGGTGATCAGATCCGTGTCGGTGTAGCGGATCGCCATCGACAGGATCTGTTTGGTGGCGCGGACGGCCATCGGCCCGTTCGCGGCGACCGTCGCCGCGAGCTGTCGTGCTCCAGCGAGGGCATCGTCCGGCTCGGTCAGCCGGTTCACCAGCCCGAACTCGTGTGCGCGTGCCGCGCTGAGAGGTTCGCCGGTCAATGCGATCTCCATAGCGAGCTGGTACGGCAGGATCTTGGGCAGCCGCAACAAGCCGCCGGCAGCGGCGACCAGACCGCGCTTGACCTCGGGCAGGCCGAATTTGGCGTCGCGGGCGGCCACGATCAGGTCGGCGGACAGCGCAAGTTCGCACCCTCCGGCCAGTGCCCAGCCCTCGACGGCGGCGATGAGTGGTTTGCTCGGTGGGGCCTCCACGAGTCCGCCGAAGCCGCGGCCCGGTACAAATGGACGCTCACCGCGGGTGAAGCCCTTGAGGTCCATGCCGGCGCAGAAGGTGCCTCCCGCGCCGGTCAGGATGCCGACCGTCAGGTCGTCGCGGGCGTCGAGTTCGTCGACGGCTGCGGCAATCCCCTCGGCCACGTCGAGGTTGACGGCGTTCTTGGCCTCGGGACGGTTGATGGTGATGACGGCGACGCCGTCGGCGAACTCGGTGGTCACCGAACTCATCGGACACTCCTGTCAGCGGTGGGGCCGGCGGCAGATTGAGTCCGATTCCAGCGGACGGGCGAGCCTTCGGTCGGAGTGAGGACGCCGCGTTGTTCCAGGACGACGAGGTGCGCATGGGTCTCGCGCATGGCCATCCGCGCCAGGTCCGTGCCGAGCTGTTCGAACGGCCGCGACCATGTGACCGACCGGGTGATCTCCCACGCGGTGCTCTCCGGATTGTCGACGACCGCCGTGGTGATTTCCCGGAGTCGCTGTTCGTGGTGGTCGAGGAGGTCGGTGACACGGTCGGCGAGTCCGCGGAACCGGTACTCGTGGGAGGGGAGCGCCTCGAGGTCGGGGAGTTTTTCGGTGTGTGCCAGCGAAACGAGGTACTGGTCGAGCGGATTGTGGGCCTGGAACGCATTGGTCGAGACGTTCGGGCTGATCCGTGGCAGCAGGTGGTCGCCGGTGAAGATGACGCCGGCGTCGTCGTCGGCAAAGCACAGATGTCCGGCGGTATGACCGGGTGTCCACAATGCGCGGACGTTCCAGTCGGGCAGGTCGAGTGGATCGTCATGGTCGAGCTCGACGTCGATCGTGCGGCCCTTGGGCAGGCGGGCGATGTGTCGGAAGCCGTTGTCGACGACATCGGGTGCGCCCAGCGCCTCGAGCTCGTGTCGGGCCGTCGCGATCTGGCGCTCGAGTTCGGCCTCGGTGACGTGGTGCAGGTGGCGGGCATCATTGTGATGCATCGCCAGGACGGGATCGACGTGTTCGAGCAGCCGTGGCACCAGACCGAAATGGTCGGGATGCAGATGGGTGATCGAGACGTGTCGGACCTCGGTGATGTCGTGCCCGGTCGCATGGATTCCGTCGACCAACGCCTGCCAGGCGTCGTCGGATGGCCAACCGGTGTCGATCAGGGCGATGCCGTCGGGCAGCACCAGAGCGTAGATCAGGACGTACCGCAGGGGGTTGGGAGCCATCGGTACGGGGATGGACCAGAGCCCCGGGCGGACCTCCTCGACCGGCGGCAGGACCTTCTCTGCCCACGCCTCGCGTTGACGATGTCCGGTGACCTCGATCGTGGTCATCTGCACCTCCAGATCGTCGCCCGCAGCTTCAGACAGTTGCGCGCATCAACTTCCATCCGACCACGTGCCCCGGATCGCGTTCAAAGTGGGTCCGGCTCACGCTCGATGAGGAACTGCCTATGCGCAATCACCTGCGTCAGGGAACGTACCGGTTGACGCGGTGGTCGTGGCCGGGCGATTGTTGCCCGGTGATCGACAACTCTGCGGGCCCGCCACTGGCCGGGATCACCGTCATCGCCCTGGAACAGGCGGTGGCCGCACCGCTGGCCACCCGCCACCTCGCCGATCTCGGAGCGCGGGTGATCAAGATCGAGCGGGTCGGCGAGGGCGACTTCGCCCGGGACTACGACGACGCCGTGCACGGTCTGGCGTCGCACTTCGTATGGCTGAACCGCGGCAAGGAGTCGATGGAGCTGGATCTGAAGACCGATGCCGGACGTGATGTGCTCCGACGGTTGATCGCGCGCGCCGACGTGTTCCTGCAGAATCTCGCGCCCGGGGCGGCGGCGCGGCTCGGATTCGGTGCGGAGGACTTACGTCGGAACAATCCCGGTCTGGTGGTGGTCGACATGTCCGGGTACGGCGACGCCGGACCGTACCGCGAGCGCAAGGCCTACGACATGCTCGTACAGGCCGAGACCGGGTTGATCTCGGTGACCGGTTCTGCCGACGAGGCCGCGAAGACCGGGGTCCCGACCTCCGACATCGCGGCCGGTATGTACGCGCTGACCTCGGTGCTCAGCGCCCTGCTCCGGCGTGCGACCACCGGCGCGGGCGCCGCGGTGGCGGTGTCGATGTTCGACGCGACGGTCGAATGGATGGGTCATCCGCTGTACATGCGGCTCTACGGTGACCGTCAGATCCCGCGTTCGGGGGTCGGCCATGCCGCGATCGTGCCGTATGACCGCTACCCGACACGTGACGGGGAGATCCTCATCGGCGTGCAGAACGACCGTGGTTGGCGGGTGCTGATCGACGACGTCTTGGGCCGCCCGGAGTTGGCCGACGATCCGCGTTATGCCACCAACATCGAGCGGGTCCGGCGGCGCGGCGAGGTCGACGACCTCGTCGCCGCCGAAACCAAGAGATTCACCACGGCCGAGCTCGACGAGGCCCTCGCGTCGGCCGGGGTACCGGCCGCCGAGATCCGCGAGCTCGACGGCGTCGTCGCGCATCCGCAGCTCGCTGAACGCGACCGATGGCGCGAGGTCGGTACCGAGGCCGGCCCGATACGTGCGGTACTGCCGCCGATGACCTTCGCCGACGTCGAGCTCCCGATGGGTGATGTGCCCGCGCTGGGCCAACACACCCAAGCCATCCTCGCGGAGCTCGAGGAGAACCACCGGTAACCCGACCGGACATCGCGGCCGGCACGGAGGCCGACGGAACGCAGTTTCGCGGCCTCCGTGGGTCGAGTTGCTTGGGTTACTTGCGAGGGGTGTCGGCGCCGAGGGCGCGGGCGGGGCCGGTGGTGTAGTGCTCGCCGTCGAAGGCGGCGGGCAGGCCGGCGGCGAGGAAGGTGCCGATGCCGGGTTGATCCAGTGCGCTGAACATCGGATTGGTGCTCAGGTCGCCGTCGGCGACCACCTCGTCGAAGGTGCGGTAGCGCTGTGACAGCACCGACGACTTCTCCAGCGCCGCTGCCACGTCCGCTGTCGACCGGGCGGCAAACCAGGGGGCGATCAGCCCGTTGAGCACGGTGCGGTGCGTGAACCGGTCGTCCTCGCGGCCGAAGTCGGCGCCGAGTGCCTTCTCCACGGCGGCCACCGCATCACCGACTCCGGTGAGCTCCAGCAGGTCGCGGAAGTGTCGAGGTGTCAGCGCGACGATCATGAATCGGCCACCGTCTGCGGTGGCGAAATCGGTTCCGTACGTGCCGTACACGTCGTTTCCGGTGCCGGAGCGGCCGTGGCCGTTGACCTGCGGCTCGGTCAGATATCCCAGCGCGCTCGCGATCGACAGCGCGGTGTCCTCGAGCGGCAGCGTGATCTGTGCCCCGACGCCGGACTGTTCCCGACGCCGCACCGCGGACGAAATGGCCAGCGCCGCATACAGCCCGCAGGCCACATCCCAGGCCGGGAGCGCATGGTTGACCGGATCCGCATGGGAGGTAGGGCCTGTGATCTGCGGGAATCCGAGGCCCGCGTTGACCGTGTAGTCGACGCCCGGGGTGCCGTCGGTGCGGCCGAGGATCTCCAGGGTGATGACATCGGGCCGCAGCGCCGAGAGGGTCTCGTGACTCATCCAGGATCGTCCGGCCTGATTGGTCAGCAGGATTCCGCCGCCGGGCTCCGAGTCGGCGACCATCCGCTGCACCATTCTCTGTCCGTCGTCGCTGCGCAGATCGGCGGTCACCGATCGTTTGCCCTTGTTGAGGCCGGTCCAGTAGATCGACTTGCCGTCTGCCGTCACCGGCCACCGATGGACGTCTGCCGCACCACCGATCGGGTCGACCCGGGTGACGTCGGCACCCAACTGCGACAACGTGAGTCCGGCCAGTGGGGAGGCGATGAAACTCGACACCTCGACGACGTGCAGACCGGCGAGGGGAGGGGCGGGGTTGGTCATGTGTGGGCTCCCCTGATCAGGCCATCAAGGCGCGAAAGCGCCAGTCGAGTACGGGACGTCGGGTTCCGTCGGGTTCCTCGGCCACCACCGTCGAGCGCAGTCCGAGGATGCCGCCGCCGGTGTCGAGTGTGGTGGCGGTCTCGACGTGTAGGTCGCTTGTGAGGGTGTCGCCCTCGTGCACCGGGCCGGTGTGATCGCACCCTTCCCAGTCCAGCACGGTCAGGAGGTTGGGTAGGGCTCGAGTGGCTTGGGCCAGCGCGAGGCCGATCGTGTGGCCGCCGTACACCAGTCGCCCCTGCTGCCCGACGCGGGCGTCATGGTGGGTGGCCGCGATGTTGAGGGTGAGTCGCGCGAGTTCGGGGGCGCTGGACACCACGTCCCCGCTTGAGGTGAAGACGGTGTCGCGCAGGTCTGGGGAGAAGTGCTGTCCGGGCAGAGAGTTTCGGTACTCGGACAGATCCCAGTCGGGCAGCACGGGTTCCGACGACGTGTCACCGATGTCGGCGAGGTCGTCGGCGGCGGGTGTGCGGTCGGGTTTCGGGCCGGCGCTCAGCGGCAACATCGCGCATCGGTGGAAGTCCAGCACGCGTCGACCTTGTTGATCGGTGGTGACGATGTGCAGTGCGGCCAGCCCGGTCGGTGCCCGCCCCGGCTTGGCCGAGTTCTCCCGCAGTCCGACGACCTCGGTCGTGGTGGCGAGTGTGTCGCCGACGTGCGGGTACCGGAGAAATCGGAGTCCGCGATAGAACAGGTTGGCCTTGACGTGATGGGTGGCGAGAGTGGACTGGCCGATGGCCAGGTCGCAGACCAGCCCGGGGTGGGCGACCGGTGCTGCCACGCCCGTCACGCGCCGGGCCAACTCCGTGTCGAGCGACAACCGCATTCGATCGCCCAGGATGGCCTGATGTGCGGCGGCCATTCCGTCGGTGATGGTGACCGAGGGCGCGTCGTCGAACCGTCGGCCGACGGCGAGGTCGTCGAAGTACGGCCCGCCCACGGCGACGACCCGGGTCATGCCGGACCCGCCTTGGCCAGCACACGCCGCGCCGAGACGGCCAGTGCCTCGTCGAGCATCCGGCCGTCGAGTTTCGCGGCTCCGTCGCCACGGGCGGCTGCCTCCTCGAGTGCCGCGAGTACGCGCCGTGCATCCTCGACGGACTCCGGATCGGGAGTGAAAATAGTTGTTGCCGAATCGATTTGGGAGGGATGGATGACCCATGTGCCGTCGAAGCCGAGGTCCCGGACCCAGGTCTTGGCGTTTCGGAATGCGTCGTCGTCGGCGATGGTCAGATGCGGCCCGTCGACCACGGACACGCCTGCCGCCCTGGCCGCGACGAGGACGCTCTCCTGGATCGGATGCCACACCGATGGGGGTGCCGACGGCCAGCGACCCAGTGCCGCACCGAGGTCGGCGTAGCCGATGATGATCGCGGCCAGTCGGTCGGTGGCCGCGCACAGGTGCGCGACATCGCGGATGCCGGTGGGGGTCTCGACGAGGATCTGGAGCGCGGCGGGGGAGTCGCCGAGTAGTCGGTCTGCCTCCGTGAGGTGCTCGGGCGACTCGGCTTTCGGTACCACGGCGGCACTCAGGCCCCCGCCCATCGCCGCGCACGCCGCGAGGTCGTCGGTGAACCACTCGGTGTCGAAGGCGTTGACCCGGATGGACACCGGTCGCTGCGCTCCGAATTCGGCGACCAGGGCGGCGGCGGCCGTTCGGGCTGATTCCTTGTTCTCCGGGGTGACGGCGTCCTCGAGGTCCAGTACGACCTCATCGGCGGTTGACGCGAGCGCCTTGCGGGCCTTTCGGTCGTCGGAGGCGGGTGCGACGAGCACTGCTCGTCGTCGAACGGTCTGCATCGGCGAGCCTCGATCCGCTGGTCTCGATCGGCCGGGGTGCCATTGCGATGGCAAAATGTGCGGCCAAATATGGTCCTCTGACTCTTACCAGACGTGCCCATAACTTGGGAAGTGCGCCTCGAGTCTTGACAGGGACATGTCCCACGGTGAATATGGCCGTACAAATTGGTTTTCTAACACGTGGGATTGGCGAGGTAGGTTATGGGTGGCTTGAACGCCGAGGAGTCGTTCCTGGTCGATACGGTGCGCGCGTTCATCGACCGCGACGTCAAGCCGACCGTGCAGGACGTGGAGCACGCGAACGAGTATCCGGAGCGCTGGATCGAGCAGATGAAGCAGATCGGCATCTACGGTCTGGCGGTGCCTGAGGAGTACGGCGGTTCGCCGGTGTCGATGCCGTGTTATGCGCAGGTCACCCAGGAATTGGCGCGCGGCTGGATGAGTCTGGCCGGGGCGATGGGCGGGCACACCGTGGTGGCCAAGTTGCTGACGCTGTTCGGTACCGAGGAACAGAAGCAGAACTACCTGCCCCGTCTGGCCACCGGCGAGATGCGGGCGACGATGGCGTTGACCGAACCGGGCGGGGGCTCGGATCTGCAAAACATGTCGACCGTGGCCAAGGCCGAAGGTGACGATCTGGTGATCTCCGGGTCGAAGACGTGGATCTCCAACGCCCGCCGTTCTGGACTGATCGCGTTGCTGTGCAAGACCGATCCGGCCGCCGAGCCCCGCCACCGCGGGATCTCGATCGTGTTGTGCGAGCACGGCCCCGGGCTGACGGTCTCGCGTGACCTACCGAAGCTCGGATACAAGGGCGTGGAGACCTGCGAGCTGTCCTTCGACGGCTACCGTGTGCCCGCCTCGGCAATCCTCGGCACGACGCCGGGCAAGGGCTTCGGGCAGATGATGAAGGGCTTGGAGACCGGACGCATCCAGGTCGCGTGTCGCGCCCTGGGTGTGGCGACCGCGGCGCTCGAGGACTCGTTGACCTATGCGCAGCAGCGGGAGTCGTTCGGTCGGCCGATCTGGAAACACCAGTCCATCGGCAACTATCTGGCCGACATGGCGACCAAACTGACCGCTGCGCGGCAACTGACCTGGCATGCCGCCGAACAGTACGACAAGGGTGAACGCTGCGACATGGAGGCGGGGATGGCCAAGCTCTACGCCTCCGAGATGGCCATGGAGATCGCCCTCAACGCGGTTCGGATTCACGGTGGCTACGGCTATTCCACCGAGTTCGACGTCGAACGGTACTTCCGGGACGCACCGCTGATGATCGTCGGTGAGGGCACCAACGAGATCCAGCGCAACGTGATCGCCGCCCAACTCGTTTCCCGGGGCGGCATCTGAGGGCCGATAGGATCAGCTCGATGAGCTCACGTGGTCTCGCCGAACCGGCCTACCGGGCGCTCGCCGCGACGTTGCGCGCGCAGATCGCCGAGGGACGCTATCGCGGCGGGGTGCGTCTGCCCACCGAGTCCGAACTCTCCGACGAATTCGGGTTGAGCCGGCAGACCGTCCGGCGCGCGTTCCAGGACCTGGTGGCCGAGGGGTCGGTGTATCGGGTGCCCGGCCGGGGCACCTTCGCCACCGAGGGGGCCGGGCGTTATCTTCGCCAACTCGGTTCCATCGAGGATCTGATGAACCTGTCGGCCGACACCACGATGGAAGTGGTGTCGGCGCCGCGTCGTCAGGTGGATCTGGACGCGGCCGGGCGGCTGCGTCTCGACACCGATCTGGTCCACCGGTTGACGTTTCGGCGATTTCACGACGGTGTGCCATTCGTGTCGACCACCGTGTGGTGGCCGGAATCGGTGGGACGGTTGGTGGCCGATCGCGACGAACTCGCCCACGGTGCCACCAGTACTCACACCATGATCGGGCTGTTGGAGCCGCATTTGCCGCATCCGATCACCGAGGCGGCGCAGTCGATCACGGTGGCGTCGGCCGATGCTGCGGTGGCCGAACAGGTGCAGTGCGCCGAGGGGCATGCGATGTTGCGGGTCGATCGGCTCTACACCGACGCGGCCGGCAACGCGGTAGAACTCGCGATCAGCCATTTCCTCCCCGAGCACTACACGTATCGGGTCACCCTCCGCCGCGGGGCCCGGTGACGCGCGACTCGAACCTCCCGTGCCACGGTCGGCCGGTGCCGTGAGCGTTCCAGGCGAATCTGCCCGCAGAACCGCCATGCGACCTCATTAGGATGAGGCCTCATGAGCAGGACGCCATCGGACCGGGGCCGTGACACGCTGACGCGCGTCGCCGCCGGTGTCGTGGTGCCGGTGGTCGCGGTGGCCGCCCACGGGCTCGGTGCCGGCGCGCTCCCCTCGACCGGAGGCATGCTGCTCACCGCTGCCATCGGTGTCCTCACCACGCTGGCCATGGGCGATCTGCGACGTCGATCGACGCTGATGGCGACGCTGTCGGCGGTCATCGCGCTCACCGCGGCGCAGTTGGCTGCGCACGTGGCGATGTCGGTCGGGCATCCGGCGATGCACATCGACCAGCACGCCCTGCTCCCGATGACGGTGACGCACGCAATCGCCATCCCGGTCAGTGCGCTGCTCATCGTCGTGGCGGCCGGCCTACTCGCCGCGCTGACCTCGACAATTCGCGCGATCACCGTCATATCGGTCATCGCATCCCACACTGTTGCGGCGATCAGTCGCGAGATGTTCCGGTCGGGTGGCGCGCTGGTCATCGGTGGCTGCGGCGTACGAGCCCCGCCCGGTAGGTCCTGATTCCTCGACATCGATGCCTGGCAGCGTTTCGGCTCGCCGGGCATACCCCTTCGCCGGCATCGGCCGGCGCGAGCACCGGGGCGCTGAGGTGCCCGCACAGACAGGACTTCTCACCATGAACAACCGCATGATCCGATGCCTCGCGGCACCCGCCGCAGCCTTGTCCATCGCCGCCGCCGGCACGCTGGCCGGTGCCGGCGCGGCCGCAGCCCACGTGTCGGCCACCGCGCCCACCCTCACCCAGGGCGGCTACGGCGTGGTGACACTCGTGGTTCCCAACGAATCCGAGACCGCCGCCACCACCACACTCACCGTTACCCTGCCGAACCTGAAGTCCGCCCGACCCGAGGTGATGTCGGGCTGGCGGTCCACGGTGACCAAGGACCCGTCCACCGAGGAGGTCACCTCGATCACCTGGTCCGCGCTGCCGGGCACCCCCGGGGTCCCCGTCGGAGAGTTCGCGCAGTTCCGTATCTCGGGCGGACCGTTCCCGGAGGAGGACAGCATCGCCCTGCCCGCAACCCAGACCTACGGCGACGGCGAGGAGGTCTCGTGGTCGGAGCCGATGGGCGCCGATGGTGCGGAACCCGACCACCCCGCGCCGGTGCTGACGTTGCCGGTCGCCGATGGCGACGGTGGCCACCACGGCACGGGTTCGGCGTCCGACGAGACCACTGCCGAGGCCGCCGACTCGTCCACCGATGACACCGCACGGTGGCTCGGCGGCATCGGACTGATCGTCGGTGCGCTCGGTGCGGTCTTCGGCGTGGCCGCCTTGACCCGCGCCGGCCGCGCTGCCAAGTCGTCCGGCACCGGTGAGAGCGGCTCCGATGATGCGTAGCAGTCGGATGATCACCACTGCCGTCGCAGTCGTGGCGGGGGTGTTGTGCTCCGCCCTGTTCGGCGTCGTCACCGCGCCCGAGGCGCACGCCCATTCGCAGGTGGTCTCATCGGACCCCGACGACGGAGCCCGGGTGGAGTCGAGTCCGGCGCGGGCCACCGTAACCTTCAACGAGCCGCTCCAGGAAGCCTTTGCGGTGCTGACCGTGGTGGGCCCGGACGGCAATTACTGGCAGGACGGCGACGCCGTCGTCGACGGCCCACGGCTCAGTGTCGGCTTGCGTGAACTGGGGCCAACCGGTACCTACACGCTCAACTATCGGGTGACCTCGGCCGACGGACATCCCGTCGACGGACAGCGCAGCTTCGAGCTGACCGTCGCCGGGTCCGGGACGCCTGGACCGGTCGCCGACACCGCGGCCGACTCCGGCGACGACGGTCCACCGCTGTGGCCGTTCATCGTCGTGGCAGTGCTGGTGCTCGTCGGTGGACTCGGCGTGGTCGTCGTACTGGCGCGGCGGTCGGGCCGGTCGGTATGACGGTGCGATGAACACGACGGCGGGACGCCGCGGGCCTGTGCATCAGCGGCAGCGGGCGGCGGCCATCGCCGCGGCGTCGGCCGCGATGTTTGTCGGTCTCGGCGGATGCTGGCTGCTTGCGGCTCCCGCCGGCCCGGCCGCGACGTCATTGCCCAACACGGTCGCGCTGGCGGCCGCGGTGCTCCTCGTGGGTCTCGGTTCGCTCCCGGTTCTCGGGCTCGTGCCGTCGCCGGTGGCGGTGGGTGTGGCCGGTGCGGCCTGGTTCGTCGGGGTCGCGGTGGCGGCCTGGCTGCGAACCGCCGATCAGTCGGGTCGGGCACCGACCGCCGTGGGGCTAGGTCAGTTCGTCGACACGCTGCGGGCCGGGGCCCCCGAGATGGTCACTCTGGTCGCCTCGTGTCTGGTGGTCGGGCTGGTGTGTGTGGAGCTCACCGGCCGCGCGGCACCACCTGCAGCTTCCTATGCGCTGCTGGCCGGCGTCGGAGTGCTCGCGACGTCGATCACCGGCCACCCTGGCCAACACGCGATCGGGCCGATCCTGGTCGGTGCGCATGCGCTTGCCGCCGCCTGGTGGTGCGGCACCCTGGCCGCGATGGTGCTCGTCGTCCGCGGGCGCCGGGGCTGGGCCTCGGCGTTGCCGGAGTTCTCTTCCCGCGCACTGTGGGCGGTCGCGGGGATCGCGACGACGGGGCTGATCAGCGCTGCGCTGCAGATCGGCCTCGGCGACCTGCTCGACACCGGTTATGGTCGCGTCCTGCTGGCCAAGGCGGTAGGCCTGGTGATCCTCATCGGGCTGGGCGTGTACGCGCGGCGCCGTTGGGTTCCCGGCGTCGACCGGCATCAGCTCAGCGAGGCCACCTCGTTGCGTTTGGCGACAGTGGAACTCGCGGTGATGGGTGTGGTGCTCGGGCTGGCCGTGGGCCTCGCGGGCACCGCACCCTGAGCGGGTTGCCGTATCTGTCGATGCGCTCGGTGTTCGACGGTTCAGCGCGGCTGGTCCCACACGGTCAGCAGTTCGGTGATGATCTCCACGGAGAGGCCGAGAGCGCCGAGGTGGCTCTCGCCGTGCATGGTGAACAACTTGGCATCGGGGAGCATGGCCACCATGTGTTCGCCGTGTGCGTGGGGGATGATGTGGTCGCGGTCGCCGTGCCACCAACGCACCGGCACGGTCACCTCGGACACGCGGAAGCCCCAGTCCCGGGAGAACACCACGATGTCGGCAAACGGCGCCTCCATCCGACGGGAGCCGCCGTGCAATAGGTCGTCGAGGAACATCGCGCGGAATTCCGGCCGCGACAACAACTCTCGATCCCCTTCCGGGGACAATCGGCCATAGATCGCGATCGCCGGGTCGGCGATCGGACGGGCGACGCCGAGTACCGAGCTGACCACCTTGCCGATCGGCGCGCCGGCAACACCGAGCACCGGCGCCGCCGCGCGCCCGAGTCGCATGGCGCCGCCGGGCGCGGAATCGGGACCGACGGTGGGGGCGACCCCACCGAGGACACCTGCGGCGACGACCCGGTCGGGGAAGGTGTGCGCGACACCGAGGGCATACGGGCCACCGCCGGACAGACCGATGACCGCGAACTCCTCGATACCGAGTGCGTCGGCGACGATCTCGAGGTCCAACGCGAACTCGGCCACGTTGCGGTACCGGTACGGCGTCGACGAACCGACCCCGGGCCGGTCGAGGCCGACGATGCGCAGTCCGTGCTGCGCGGCGAACGCCCTCGCCTCGGTCGGGATCTGTCGTCGTGCGCCCGGAGTGCCGTGTAGCCAGAACAGTGCGCGTCCGGTGGCCGAACCGAACTCGGCGAACCCGATACGACGCTGTCCGTCGTCTCCGACGGTCACTGACCCCTCGATCTTGGGGCGGTCGATGTCCATCATGCCCTCGAGCATCCCACGTTCGCGTGTGTTGTGGATCACGCGGCCTGCTCTTCGCTGCCGATTCGAGAGCCGCCGAGGTTCCGCCTGAACCGATTGTTCACCCGAAACCGCGCCCGCCGCGGCCCGGATCGCGAAGACTGGAAGCGTCCGGGGGATCCGTTGAGACGACAGGTGGTGTGAGATGTCAGATCAGAAGTTCACAGCGGCGGTGGTCACCGCGTTCGGCGATCCGCTCGAAGTCACCGAACTCGACCTCCCCGAACCGGGCCCCGGCCAGGCGCTGGTGAAACTGGAGACCTCAGGGGTCTGCCACACCGACCTGCACGCCGCACACGGCGACTGGCCGGTCAAGCCGTCACCACCGTTCGTGCCCGGGCACGAGGGTTACGGGACGGTGGTTGCCCTCGGCCCCGGCGTCACCGAATTGATGGTGGGCGACAAGGTCGGCAACGCGTGGCTGTGGTCGGCATGCGGGAGCTGCGAGTATTGCCGGACAGGCTGGGAGACGCTGTGCGAGAAGCAGAGCAACGGTGGTTACTCGGTGAACGGGTCCTTCGGGACGCACATGCTCGTCGACGAGCGATTCGCCGCGCGGATCCCGGATGGGGTCGACCCGGTGGAGGTCGCCCCGATCCTGTGCGCCGGGGTCACCGTCTACAAGGGGCTCAAGGTGTCCGACACCAAACCCGGGCAGTGGGTGGTGATCTCCGGAATCGGCGGACTCGGTCACGTTGCCGTGCAGTACGCGAAGGCGATGGGCATGCGGGTGGCGGCCGTGGACATCGCCGACGACAAGCTGGACCTCGCCCGCCACCTCGGCGCCGAGGTGACCGTGAACGCCGCGAAGACCACTGATGTGGCGGTCGCGGTGCAAGAACAGACCGGTGGCGCCCACGGCGTGCTCGTCACCGCAGTCCATCCGCAGGCATTCGGTCAGGCCATCGGCATGGCCCGGCGCGGCGGAACCATCGTGTTCGTCGGCCTGCCGCCGGGCGATTTCCCCGCGCCGATCTTCGACGTGGTGCTCAAAGGACTCACCATCCGGGGCTCGATCGTGGGTACCCGGCAGGACATGACCGAGGCGCTCGACTTCTACGCACGCGGGCTGATCAAGCCGACCGTCGCGACGATGCGACTCGACGAGATCAACGAGGTCTTCGGGCGGATGGAGAAGGGTGCGATCGAGGGTCGGATGGTCATCGACTATCGGTGAGCGTCCGCTGAGGTGAGCACAGCAGATTCTCAACCGAAAGCGCGTAGCGTCGAGTCCATGAGTTCTCAGTTCGTCCGCGGCGTGGGTCGGGCATTCGGTCATGTGCTGCGGCCGTATCCGGCGCGCGACGTCCCGTCCGGGACGATGGTCGAGCTCCCGGACCGGGGCCCGGTGTTCGTCACCGACTCCGGACCGCGCGATGCACCCGCGGTGTTTCTGCTGCACTCGGTGCTGACCACCGGGCTGCTCTGCTGGTATCCGGTCATCCCGGAGCTGAACAAGCGATACCGGGTGATCACGATGGATCAGCGCTGGCACGGCCGCGGCATCCGATCCGACCGGTTCGATCTGCGCGACTGCGCCGACGACGTCGCGGCCCTCGCCGACGAACTCGGCATCGAGAGGTTCACCGCCGCCGGTTTCTCCATGGGTGGCGGTATCGCCCAACTGGTCTGGCGACGCCATCGCCGGCGGGTCTCGGGATTGGTGTTGTGCTCGACGGGCCCGTACTTCAGCACCAACGACCCGGACCTGCGCGCCCAATCGCATCGCACCGGACGACTGATGACCGGTATGTACCGGGCACTCCCGAAACCACGGCTCAACCGGCTCGACGATCCCGTCGGTCACACCTCGGTGTGGGCGCTGCGGCAGTTCTTCTCCACCCCGCTGTCGCACCTGGGCCACTTCGGGGAGGGCTTGGGTGGCTTCGACTCCCGCGGCTGGCTGGCCGAGATCGATGTCCCGACGTCGGTGGTCGTCTCGGTGCGTGACCGTGTCGTGGAGCCTGCGCGCCAGCAACTGCTGATAGACGGCATCCCGGCGGCTCGCCGTTTCGAGGTCGACGGCGGGCACGCGTGCTGTGTGTTGGGCGCGCAGTTCTTCATCCCGCCGTTCGTCGACGCGGTCGATGCGGTGCAGGACGCCGGTGCGCCGGTACCCCCGACGCCGGAGGATGCCTCGCTCAGTCCACGATGACCACGTGCAGGGTCCGCGGGCCGTGGACGCCTTCCACCCGGTCCAGCTCGATGTCGCTGGTCGCGCTGGGGCCGCTGACCCAGGTCTGCGGGCGGCTCTGCGCACCGATCCCGATGAGGTGAGCGACCGCTTCCGGGACGTCGCTGACCACCTGGTCGGCATCCACGATGCACACGTGCACATCCGGCACAAGCGACAAGGCCCGCCGGCCCTGTCCGGAGCTGTGGTCGAGCACGATGGTGCCGGTGTTGGCGATTCCGACCGCGGCGGTCGTCACCACGGCTCCGGCGCGGTCCAGTTCGCGGGGCGACAGCTGATCGTCGTCGAGCCAGTCGAGCGTGGGGAGGTCGAGGCGGCGGCGCACCGTGTCGTCGGCCAAGATCGGGCCACCCACCCCCGACAGGGCCGCGCTGACGGCGGCCGCCAACTCGTGCTCTGCGACGCGTTCGACGGCAGCGCGATAGTCGGCGACGCGCTCGGCGAAACGGTCGACCACCGGAAGGTCGCCGGTGTCGACGATCTCACCGTAGGACCAGTCCACCCGCGTCTCGGCGGGATCGGGATCGGTGACGTCGGCGAGCGCGGCTCTGACCCGGCTGAGGATTTCCTCGCGGGCGTTCACTGGGCGGCCCCGGGCTCATCGGCCTTCTCGGACCGTTCGCGCTTCCACCACTGTCGGAAGGATTCGGCCGGCGGGACCGGGATGTCGCGGGCCGAACTCCATCCCGCGAGCGGACCGGGCAGCGCGCCGATGCTCGCGCGGCGGCCCAGCAGGCGGTTGCCCACCGTCGCCGCCCGCTGTGCGGCCTCGAGTCGGCGATGACTCCCGAACATCCACGCCATCGCCTTCATCGCCCCCGTCTCGGGGGTAGGCATGCCGCCCCGATGTTCGTCGACGACGCGGGTGCGCAGATGTACCAACAGTTCTGGGATGGGGATGGCGACCGGGCACACATCCGAGCATGCGTCGCAGAGGCTCGACGCGAAGGGCAATGAGGCGTCGACGGCCGAACCGGTGCCGCGCAGTTGCGGGGTGAGGATCGCGCCGATCGGGCCGGGATACACCGAACCGTAGGCGTGCCCACCGGTTCGCTCGTACACCGGGCAGACGTTGAGGCACGCCGAGCAGCGTATGCACCGCAACGCATCGCGACCCACTTCGTCGGCGAGAACGGTGCTGCGATTGTTGTCGAGCAACACGATGTGCACGTTGCGGGGCCCGTCGCCGGGGGTGACCCCTGTCCACACCGACGTGTACGGGTTCTCCCGCTCGCCGGTGCTCGAGCGGGGCAACACCTGTAGAAAGACCTCGAGATCTGCCCAGGTCGGTAGCAGCTTTTCGATACCCACCACGGAGATCACCGTCTCGGGCAAGGTCAGGCACATCCGGCCGTTGCCCTCGGACTCCACCACGACGAGGCTACCGGTGTCGGCTATCGCGAAGTTGGCGCCGCTGATCCCGACCTTCGCCCGAAGGAACTTCTCCCGTAGGTGAAGCCGAGCGGCCTCGGCCAGCCGGCGTGGCTCATCGGTGAGGTCGTCGGGAGCGGGCCGTCCCACCTGACCCATGCGATGCCGGAATATCTCCCGGACCTCACTTCGATTACGGTGGATCGCGGGCACGAGGATGTGACTGGGCCAGTCGTCGCCGAGTTGCACGATCAGCTCCGCGAGATCGGTTTCCCAGGCGTCGATTCCGGCATCGGCGAGTGCTTCGTTGAGCTCGATCTCCTGGGTGGCCATCGATTTCACCTTCACCACCTCGTCGGCTTCGGCCGCGCGCACGAGGTCGATGATGATGCGGTTGGCCTCCTCGGCGTCACGAGCCCAGTGCACCACCGCGCCGGCGGCAGTGGCGTTTGCCTCGAACCGCATCAGATGTTGATCGAGATGTCGCAGGGTCCGGTCCTTGATGGCTGCTGCGGCGGCGCGCAATTGCTCCCAGTTGTCCAGCTCGGCGACGACCTCGGCACGTTTGGTTCGGATGATCCCCGTCGCGTGGGCGAGGTTGCGCCGCTGGGTGGCGTCTGCCAACGCCGAACGCGCCGCGTCCGGGAACGTCGGCATGCCGACGAACTGGGTGGTCACCCCGACATGGGGATGACCGCCGGTCGTCGACTGGGCGCTCACACCGGCTCCCGCTCGGTGGCGGCCAGGATCTCGGCCAGATGCATCGTGCGGATGCCCGACCGTTCTCGGTTCAGTAGTCCGCCGATGTGTGCCAGGCAGGAGTTGTCACCGGCGACGACCACCTCGGCGCCGGAGCGTTTCACATTGCTGCACTTGTCCGATCCCATCGAGACCGAGACGTCGGCGTTTTTCATCGCGAACGTGCCCCCGAAGCCGCAGCAGTGCTCGGCCTCGGGCAATTCGACGAGGTCGATGCCGCGAACCTCCCGCAGCAGTCGCAACGGCTTGTCCCCGACGCGCAGCATCCGCAGGGAGTGGCACGTCGGGTGATAGGTGACCCGATGCGGGAAATAAGCTCCGACGTCTACTGTTCCGAGCACGTCGATGAGGAACTCGCTGAGCTCATACACCTTTGGTGCGATGGTGTCGACGGCCGAGCGCAGTGTGTGATCGTCGGCCCGGTCGGCGATCAGGCGGTGCTGGTGGCGCACCGAGCCGACGCAGGAACCCGAGGGGGCCACCACGGCGTCGTACGCGGCGAACACATCGACGAAGCGGCGGACACCGGGGATCGCCTCGTCGGCATAGCCGGTGTTGGTGAACATCTGCCCACAACAGGTTTGCTCGAGAGGGAACTCCACATCGACACCGAGGCGTTCGAGCAGCAGCACCGTGGCCTTCGGGGTGCCCGGCCACATCGTGTCGTTGAAGCAGGTGGCGAACAGGGCGACCCTCATTCTGCGATCATCCCTCACCCGGTGGACGAGCGCAGCCCGATGGCCGAATGTGCGCCGGACCCCACACGTCCGGTCTACGTGCATTTGGCTGTTTGTGGCGAAAAATGTAGGGCAGTCGTTTACCATGCGAGAGCACCGAATTGGTCATCCTCAGCACGGCGTCAGTCGCGAGCAGTCCCCGACGCGCCGGAATACAAGGCGGTTTCACCTTGCGTACCAACGGCTCTCATGTTTCCGTCAGATCGCAGACCAGTCAATCAGGTGAGGGTGGTTCGAGGAAGCGATATCGCTTGGCTGCTCCGCTGATCGCCGCGTTGGCCGTGGTGCTGGCCGGCAGCATCACGGTCCCGGCCTTTGGTGTGCCCGGCGACTCGGTGGGCGGGGCGGTGAACCCGTCGACCGGCAACGGCGCCGGGTGGGCGGTCACCGCTGCGATGTCGGGGTCGCCATCGCAGGCCGCGCGGGTGGTGGGTCGCGCGACCACGTCGCCCAACGGATCCTTTGTCGTGCCGGTGTCCGCGAGTCCGGGACCGGGTGCCGTGCTGTATCTGACTGCGAAGGCGCCGGGGCAGGGCAACCGGCCGACCTTCGCCACCGTGCTGCCGGCCGGCCATTCTGGACGGGTGGTGCTCAACGAGCGCACCACGGTGGCGACCGGTGTGGCGATGGCGCAGTTCCTCGGCACGGCGGGCATCACCGGTCGCGCGCCGGGCGTGGTCAATGCCGCGTCGATGGTGCCGAACCTGGTCGATGTCGCGACCGGCCGGCTGGGCCGGGTGATCACCAGTTCACCCAACGGCGGACAGACCTCGACACTTGCCACCTTCACCTCGATGACCAACATGCTCGCCGCCTGCGTCGCGGCGACATCGGGTTGTGACGCCCTGCGTGCTGCAGCGACCACCCCGGGTTGGCCGGTGCCGCCGGACAGCTTGCGGGCGTTCGCCTCGATCACCCGCAACCCGGGCAACAAGGCACTGGAGCTGTTCGCCCTGGCCAAAACCCGGCCGGTGTTCGGGCCGGGTGTCGCCCTGCCGCCCACGTCCTGGACGTTGGCGCTGCGCTTCGACGGTGGCGGCGGCCTGATCGACGGTCCCGGCAACTTCGCCATCGATCCGGAGGGCAACCTGTGGGTCAACAACAACTACGTCTACAACTCGGACCGGCGGGTTCCCGTGTGTGCCAGCGACATGCTGTTCAAGTTCGGACCTGACGGCGCGATGGTCGACGGATCACCGTACCGGGGCGGTGGTCTTTCGGGGTCAGGTTTCGGTGTCACGCTCGGCCCGTCGGGCAACGTGTGGGCCAGCAACTACGGATTCGCCGCACCCGGGTGCCCCGATCAGCCACCGCACAACTCGGTGTCCGAGTTCACTCCACAGGGGCAGCCGATCTCGCCGTCCACCGGGTACACGCAGGGACGCCTGGACTGGCCGCAGGGCATGACCTTCGACCGGCGCGGCAGTCTCTGGATGGCCAACTGTGGGTCGGGCACGGTCACGGTGTACCCCGATGGTGACCGGTCCCGCGCACGCACCATCGACGCCGGACTGAAGCAGGCATTCGGTGTGGTCGACAACGGCAGGCATGTCTTCGTAAGCGGTATGGAGAGCAACAATGTCGCGGTGTTGGATTACACGGGTAAGCCCGTGCGGCCCCCGTTGACCGGGATGTTCCAGAAGCCTATGGGGGTGGCGGCCGACAAGGCCGGGAACGTGTGGGTGGCCAACTCGGGGGCGGTGACCCTGCCGTGCCCCGAGCGGCCCAGCACACCGTCCACGATCGGCTCGGTCAGCTTGATCAGCCCGGACGGACAGCCGGTGGCCGGACCGTTCTACGGTGGCGGCGCGACTCTGCCGTGGGGAATCGCGACCGATGGTGACGGCAATGTGTGGGTCGCCAACTTCGGTGGCAAACGGCTGTCACATTTCTGCGGCGTCAACACCCGGACCTGCCCGCCCGGCAAGAGGACCGGAGCGCCGATCTCGCCGGAGATCACCGGCTATGCCTTCGACGGACTTGTCCGCAATACCGGTGTGGCGGTGGATCAGTCGGGCAATGTGTGGGTCGCCAACAACTGGGACGAGGTGCCCATCCAGAGCAACCCGGGTGGCCACCACATCGTCGCCTTCCTGGGAATGGCTGCGCCGGTTCAGCACTAGTTTCCGCAGGGCACGGGATGATCGCTGTCACCGGTCTCATCCTTGCCTCATGGTGTGCGTCGGGCAGATGGAGTCATACAACGTCGCGATCGAAGCACTGACGATCAGACCGATGTAGCAGGGGACGGGCTTGACCGTAGCCCGGGGTCGGCGCCTGCCCGTGGCCCGGTGGCGGTGACCACTGGCCGGATCGGGAACGTAGCCGACGTCGGCCGACAACGATGGTGCCCCCACCAGGGCTCGAACCTGGGACCTGCGGATTAAAAGTCCGTAGCTCTACCAACTGAGCTATAGGGGCGTGCCCTGCGGGCAGGGCGACGACGAGTTTACAGGCATCGTCGACGGCACCGTCGTCGGGTTAGTCGTCGGCGCCGCTCATCGCCGCCGACCGTCGACAATGCCGGCTTCCGGGAGGACTGTGCGCATCGCCGCACTCAACTCGGTGGCAGTGGACACCACAACCAGCGTGTCGATCGGGCTATATGTGGCGTCGAGCCAGGTCACGTCGCAGCTGATCGCCAGTGCTTGCTCGGGGTCGATCGCGATGCCCCCGATCTCGGTCAGGGCGGCGAAGATCGTCTGCTCGGCTGCGTGGCCGGATTCGTGCACCACGATCGCCTCCGGGCCGATGTCCACCCGTATCCCCGACCTGTCGACGTAAGTGGTCCCGGCGACTCGGCGACCTCCGTCCACCGGAGGCGCATCGTCGGCGTCGAGGTCGGCCGTGGCGATCGGGAGCAGGTGTCGTGCGACGAAACTTCGGATCGATGCGTCGTCGAACGGTGCCGTCCGACCGTTCGTCGACGGGTCGACCGGGCGCACGAAGAGTTGTTCCCCCATCTCTCTTGCCTATCATGAATGCCGGATCGTTTTCAGCGAAGGGTGGCCACTCGGGGGACGCGAAGACGTGGCTTCCACACGACCGCTGTGATGGCGTGGAAACAGCGTCCGACCTCCCGATTTGTGAATTGTCGAGAGAGTGTCCTAAGCTGAGTCGGCTCCCAACGGAGACCTCCTCACGGAGAACCGGCCCCCTTCGTCTAGCGGCCTAGGACGCCGCCCTTTCAAGGCGGTAGCGCGGGTTCGAATCCCGTAGGGGGTACGCTTGCTCGGATCCTTCGCGGGGGTCGGAGAGAGTGCAACACAACAGAACATGGCCCTGTGGCGCAGTTGGTTAGCGCGCCGCCCTGTCACGGCGGAGGTCGCGGGTTCGAGTCCCGTCAGGGTCGCAAGTCTCTTGCGATAGGCATTCGGTTCGGGTGCCGTCCGGCCAGGTAGCTCAGTTGGTACGAGCGTCCGCCTGAAAAGCGGAAGGTCGCCGGTTCGATCCCGGCCCTGGCCACGTCACAACCCCCGGAAATCACTCCGGGGTTTTGTGTTGTCAGGGGTCGCGTTCGCGGCAACCGCTCCGGAGGGCTCACCCAACAACTCGGCTCGCCGCGCGTCCGCGATCGCGCGGATGGCGTCGACCACCACGGCGACTTCCGGGCGCCGGGCCGATTCGGTCCGCGTCACCAGCCAGTAGGTCAGTTCGGCTCCGACAGTGGGTAGCACGCGGACCAGATCGTCGTGCCGGTCGGCCATGAAGCACGGCAGCAGTCCGATGCCGGCGTGCGCGCGGGTGGCTTCGACGTGCACGAACACGTTCGTCGACGTCACAGATTCGGGCATCTGGGGGACCAGGGTCCGGGCCAGATCCAGATCGTCCACCTGCAGCATTGCGTCGACGAAGTAGATCAGCGGGTGAGCAGTGAGATCCTCGGGGCCGGTGGGTGTCTGGTGTTCGGTGAGATAGCCGCGCGAGGCGTAGAGACCGAGGCGGTAGTCGGCGAGACGTATCGCCTCGGCGCGGTGCACATGCGGCTCGCCGACGACGACTTCGATGTCGAGGCCGGTGCGGTGCTGCGACGCGAGTCGGGTGGCGGTGACGATCTCCACGCTCACTGCCGGATGATGCCGCCGCACCGACACTGCGGCGGGTGTGGCGAGGTAGGCGGAGAACCCGTCGGTGGCCGACATCCGGACCACGCCACTCAGGCTCGGCGATCCATCGATGTCGGCCTCGAGTGCCCGCAGGGCAGTTTCGATGCGCTCGGCGACGGCGAACGCCTGCCGACCGAGATCGGTCAATTCCCAGCCTCCCGCGCCGCGGGCGAGTGCTCGGCCGCCCATCGTGCGTTCGAGGGATTCGATCCGACGCGCGACGGTGGTGTGGTTCAGGCCGAGCGTGTCCGCGGCAGAGGTGTAGCGCCCGCTGCGACCCACGGCGAGAAGAACCAGCAGGTCGTCCGGGCTCGGCAAGTCAGCAGGCATATCTGCATTTTTGCAGATACCCATCGCCGATCTGGTCATTGCATGCGCATCCATGTTCATTCAATACTCGAGCGACACGTGACCCGAATCACATGAAATCCCCGCGAAGGAGTGAGCATGTCCAGTGCAGAACCTGCGATGTCGTCGCGCGACGAACGGTCGGGCCTGCGTCGTATCGTCGCCGCGTCCATGGCCGGCACGGTCGTCGAGTGGTACGAGTTCTTTCTCTACGGCACCGCAGCCACCCTCGTCTTCAGTAAGGTCTTCTTTCCCGACACCGGCAACGAGCTTGACGGCGTCATCGCCGCATTCGTCACCTACGCCGTCGGTTTCGTGGCCCGGCCGCTCGGCGGCGTCGTGTTCGGTCACTTCGGCGACAAGTACGGGCGCAAGCAGTTGCTGCAGTTGAGTCTCGTGCTGGTGGGAGCGGCCACCTTCCTGATGGGATGTCTGCCGACATTCGGCCAGGTCGGCTACTGGGCGCCCGCGCTGCTCGTCGCCCTGCGGTTCATCCAGGGTTTCGCCGTCGGGGGTGAGTGGGGTGGGGCCGTGTTGTTGGTGGCCGAGCACAGCCCCAACCGATCCCGCGCGTTCTGGGCATCGTGGCCTCAGGCAGGCGTGCCCGTCGGCAACCTTGTCGCGACAGTGGTGCTGCTGGTGCTCACCACCACCTTGCCCGACAGCGCATTCCTGAGCTGGGGATGGCGTATCGCCTTCTGGCTCTCGGCGGTCATCGTGCTGGTCGGCTACTACGTGCGCACCAAGGTGACCGACGCGCCGATCTTCGTCGCCGCACAACGCGAGGCCGAGGAGATCAAGACATCCTCGTTCAGCGCGATCGAGGTGCTCAAGCGTTACCCCCGTGGCGTGTTCACCGCGATGGGCCTGCGCTTCGCGGAGAACATCATGTACTACCTCGTCGTGACCTTCTCGATCACCTACCTGAAGGTCGTCGTGGACGCCGACACCGCCGACATCCTGTGGTGGATGCTCGCGGCCCACGCCGTTCACCTCGCCGTGATCCCGATGGTCGGACGACTGGCCGATCGTCTCGGCCGCCGGCCGGTCTACCTGTTCGGGGCGGTGACGACCGCCGCCTGGGGATTCTTCGCTTTCCCGCTCATGCACACGGGCCATTACGGCGTCATCATGCTGGCGATCATCAGCGGCCTGGTCTTCCATGCCTTCATGTACGCGCCGCAGCCCGCGATGATGGCCGAGATGTTCCCCACCCGAATGCGGTACTCCGGCGTTTCCCTTGGCTACCAGGTCACCTCGATCGTCGCCGGATCGCTCGCGCCGATCATCGCCGCGTCGCTGCTGAGTCGGTTCGACTCGTCGGTGCCGATCGCGATCTACCTGGCCGCGGCCTGTGTCGTCACCATCATCGCGGTGATCGCGGCGCGCGAGACCAGAGGACTGTCCCTGCAGTCGATCGACGACGCCGATGCGGCGCAGTTCCTCCACGTCGCGCCACGCCGGGAAGGGGTGTCGGTATGAGCACGGCGGAGCTTGCCGGGCGACGCGCGTTGATCACCGGTGCGGCGAGCGGCATCGGGCAGGCCTGTGCCCGCGCCCTCGCCGAGCGTGGCGCACACGTCGTCGTCGCCGACATCGACGAGGTCGGTGCCAAACAGGTCGCGGCCGATCTCGACGGTGAGGCGTGGCACGTCGACCTCTGCGACACCGAACAGTTCGATGGCCTCCGGTTGGATGTCGACATCCTCATCAACAACGCGGGTATTCAATCGGTCGCGCCGATCGAGGAGATGGCGCCGGACACCTTTCGCCGGATGCAGCGGGTGATGGTCGAGGCCCCGTTCCTGCTGATCCGTGCCGCGCTGCCGCGGATGTATGGGCGCGGATTCGGCCGGATCGTCAACGTCTCGTCAATCCACGGACTGCGGGCGTCGGCCTACAAGTCGTCCTATGTCACCGCCAAGCACGCGCTGGAAGGGTTGTCGAAAACCGTTGCACTGGAGGGCGCTTCACGTGGGGTCACCAGCAACTGCGTGAATCCCGGCTATGTGGAGACCGCGCTGGTGGCCCGGCAGATCAGCGACCAGGCGCGTGTGCACGGCATGGACGCAGGTGAGGTTGTCGAGAAGGTGATGCTCACCGAGAGCGCCATCAAGCGTCTCGTGCGGCCCAGTGAGGTCGCCGAGTTGGTTGCGTGGCTGGCATCCGACACTGCCGCCATGGTGACTGGCTCGTCGTATCCGATGGACGGCGGGTGGAGTGCCCGCTGAACGGGCGGGGGCCTGGAATGTCGAGGGACGTTCCGTTACCGTTTCGAGACTTGTCATCTCGGTGCGGTATCACTGATGTCCCGCGCGTGCGTGCGTGTCCGATCCCGCCGGTAGTTTTTGGTTACCGGCGGATCTGGCGTAGAGCACGTCCGTGACGGCGGATCAGTGCCCCTGCGACGATCGGTGACGCCATGACCATTGCTCCTTTTCCGACCGATGACCAGAGCGACACGATCCCCGCGATCGACGTCTTCGATGTCATCGGCTCGGCGGAAACGCCCCGGCAGCACACGGTTCCGCTCTACGAGTTCACCGTCGAACGACGCTCTGCGGGCACCGTCTGGCTGCGGGTGACCGGTGAGATCGACCTCGCGGCATGCGGAGATCTGCAGCGCGCGATGACCCGCGCCGGCGCCGGGTACGCCCGGGTGATGGTCGACCTCGCCGACGTCTCCTTCATGAGCCCGCGCGCGGTCGGCACGATTGCCGAGCATCCACTGGTCGCCGCCGGTCGTGTCGACGTCGTCGCCCCGGCTCGCGCCACGCGCCTGCTCTTCGACCTCTTCGGCGCCGGAGGCCTGGTGGTCGACACGCGGTAGTCGCGTTAGCGTGTACCGGCAGGGCCGTGCGCACGGCCTGATCGCGTGAACGCCCGCCCGGCCCGACCGGTGCACGCGATACTGCGTCCATGACCTCGCGACCTACGACATCGCGACCGACGCGCAATAGGGCCAATGCGGTGATGATCCGCAGCATCTACGGCACCACGTCGGTGGAATGGTTCTTGATCTTCGCCATCGGCACGATTTTGGTGACTCGGCTCTACCTGCAGCTCACCGGCTATCCGCAGGTCGGTGGCGGCACGCTGCACATCGCGCACGCCCTGTGGGGTGGTGCGCTGATGATGCTGGCGCTGATCATCGGCTGGCTCTTCTTGGGTCCGGCCACCCGGGTCACCGCGATCGTGATGGGCGGCATCGGCTTCGGGCTGTTCCTGGATGAAATCGGGAAGTTCATCACCAAGAACAACGACTACTTCTATGGACCGTCGGCCGAGATCATGTACATCCTGGTCGTCGCGGTGCTGGTGATCAGTCGTGTTGTCCGCGACGTCAAGAAGCCGACAGTCGCCGAAGCGATGGCCAACGCCGCCACGATCGCCGCCGACGGTATCTCACATGGTCTGCCCGCCCGCAGGCGCCGGCAGGCGGTCGGCTTCCTCGAGGTAGCCAAAGACCGGGGCGCCGACCCGACGGCGATCGGTCACATACGTGGACTGCTGGATGCGAGCGCGGACACGCCGGATCGCCTGATGCGGCTGCGTGATCGGGCGACCGGGCTGATTCCCGACTTCTTCCGCAGCCCGCGCTGGGTGCCGGTGGTGGGGTGGTTGCTGGTGGCCAGTTCGGCATTCACATTTGTCCTCGGAGTCCTCGCCTGGACGTTCAACACGAGGGAGATGGGGGACATCGACCTCTATTTCGAGATCAGCCGCAACCCAACGGCGAACTGGATTCTGTTCGTCAGCGGTATCGCCACCCTCGGGTTGTCGTTGCCGGCGATGATCGCACGTCGTCGCACCGACAGCGTGTGGCCGCTGCGGTCGCTCCGCATGGCCGCCTTGGTGTTCACCGTGACCAACGCCCTGGTCGATTTCGCCCTTGAGGGGTTTGGTGCGTTGATCAATCTCGGTGTCGGGCTGTTCGGCCTGGCGGTCATCAGCTACCACCTCGGACGGCGGACCTCCGCCCACGACAACGCGCGGATCTGACTCTCACACCCGGAAGCAACCACCGTGGATGTCAGTTCCCATGTGGACGCACTCATCCTGGTCGAGCGCCGGGCGTGGTCAACTGGGAAGGTGAGCACTCTCGATCGCGCCGCCGTTGCCGCGCGGATCTCCGGATTTCGACGACACACGGCCGACCTGCCGGACGCACGCTCGGCGGCGGTGGCCATCACCATCGCCGAACAGGACGGACAGCAGGGGATCTGGCTGACCAAGCGGCCCGCAACGATGCGCCGTCACGCGGCGCAGTACGCACTACCGGGCGGGCGACTGGACCCGGGGGAGGACCAGCCGACGGCCGCCTTGCGGGAGTTACACGAGGAGATCGGCGTCGAGCTGCCGGCCGACAGTGTGCTCGGCATGCTCGACGATTACCCGACCCGATCGGGGTTCGTGATCACGCCGGTCGTCTGCTGGTCCGATCAGACGCACGTTCCCGACCCCAACCCGGACGAGGTCGCCCAACTCTTCTTCGTCACGTTCGACGAATTGATGGTCGAGCCGCGATTCCTCACCATTCCGCAATCGGACCGTCCCGTCATCCAGCTGCCCATCGTCGGTGCGTTGGTCCACGCACCGACTGCGGCGGTGATCTATCAGTTTGCCGAAGTCGTCCTGCGCGAACGGCATACCCGCGTCGACGGGTTCGAGCAGCCCGTCTTCGCCTGGCGCTAGGACACCGGATTCGCCACCTCGGTCCTAGGTGTGGCGCCGGGGGTGGTACCAACGACAGCATGACCACGTATGTGATCCACGACATGACCGGAGCCGGCCGATGACGACGGTGGCTGTCGAGCATCGCGGGGAGATCGCCATCGTCACGATGGACCGCCGTGACGCGATGAACGCGCTGAACGCCGCGTTGGTGCGCGATCTCACGGCTGTACTCGACGAGCTGGACCGGGACCAGCACTGTCGCGTGGTGATCCTCACCGGCGCCGGTCGGGCGTTCTGCGCCGGATTGGATCTGCGGGGGTATGGCGACGACGACTCGGTCGACGACGGCGTCATGATCGCGAGTTTTGAACGCCAGCAGGACATCGCCGGTCTGGCGCGCCGTCTGCACGGTCTACGCCAACCGGTCATCGCGGCCGTCAACGGTGCGGCGGCCGGCGGCGGATTGGCATTGGTGTGCGCCAGCGACATCCGGATCGGGTCCACCGACAGCGTCTTCGCGGTCGGCTTCATCCGCGCGGGCTTCTCCGCCTGCGACATCGGGGTGTCTTGGTTGCTGCCGCGACTGGTCGGCACCGGCCGCGCACACGAATTGATGCTGACCGGCCGCAAGTTCGACGCCGACGACGCGTTGCGGTACGGCCTGCTCGTCGACGTCGTCGAGCAGGCCGACCTGCTGGCCGCGGCGATCGCCACGGCCGAATCGATCCTCGCCAACCCGCCGCTGTCGGTCGAGATGACCAAGGTGGGAATGTGGGCGGCGGTCGAGTCGAACTCGTTCTCCGCGACGGTGGAGTTCGAGAACCGACAACAGATGATCACCGCGATGACCGACGACCGGTACGAGGCAACCGCCGCGTTCCTCGAGAAACGACGACCGGAGTACCGACGACGATGACCACTGACCTCTTCGACATCAGCGGCAAGACCGCGCTCGTGACCGGCGGCACCAGCGGGATCGGCGCGATGATCGCGCACGGTCTGGCCGATCGCGGGGCGCGCGTCATCATCGCCGGGCGCAAGGAACCCGCGCTGGCCGAGGCCCGCGCCGCCGGCCTCGGTGCGATCCAGGCCAACCTGTCCACCCCCGAGGGGTGCCGGGAGTTGGCCGCGCAGGTCGGCGCTGAGGTGGATCGGCTCGACATCCTGGTGAACAACGCCGGCGCCACCTGGGGTGCGCCGATCGAGGACTTCCCGGACTCGGCGTGGGACCGGGTCCTTGATCTCAACGTGCAGTCGCCCTTCACCCTCACCCAGGCGTTGCTCCCGCAGTTGCTGGCGTCTGCAACCGTCGACGACCCAGCGCGCGTGATCATGATCGGCAGCATCGACGGCATCCGGGTCCCGCAGACCGAGTCGTACTCCTATTCCGCCAGCAAGGCCGCCGTCCACCAACTGACCCGACACCTCGCCGGACATCTCGGGTCGCGCAACATCACCGTCAACGCCATCGCGCCCGGCCCGTTCGAATCACGCATGATGGCTCACTTCCTCGCCGAACGTGGCGATGAGATCGCGGCCTCCTCTCCGCTGGGTCGTATCGGCCGGGCCGATGACGTGATCGGTACCACGGTGTACCTGACGAGCAGGGCCGGTAGCTACCTCACCGGCGCAGTGATCCCGGTCGATGGAGGGATCTCCACCACGCGCTGACATTGCCCCGGAAGTTTTTTGCCGGCCCGGGAATGTAATCGGACTGCGGTCCGTTTAAGGTGGTGTTGGGTCGAAAGGGCCCACCAGACCCAAGACCACACCCATTGGAGGTATCACCATGACCGCAGCCGTAGCCGCCCCCATCGCAACCGGCACCTGGACCATCGACCCGGCTCACTCGGCCGTCGCGTTCTCCGTCAAGCACCTGATGGTCAGTAAGGTGCGCGGCAACTTCGAGACCTTCTCGGGCACCATCACCATCGCCGAGGACGGCACCCCCTCGGTGCAGGCCGAGATCGACGTCACCTCGATCACCACCGGCAACGATCAGCGCGACGGACACATCAAGTCCGCCGACTTCTTCGACGCCGAGAAATTCCCGAAGGCCACCTTCGTCTCGACCGGCGTGGCTCCCAAGGGCGACGACTACGTGCTCACCGGTGACTTCACCCTGAAGGGCGTCACCAAGTCGGTCGAACTGGACCTCGAGTTCAACGGCACGAACCCCGGCATGGGCCACGGCGCGGTCGCCGGCTTCGAGGCGAGCACCGTCCTCAACCGTAAGGACTTCGGCATCGACATCGACATGCCGCTCGAAGGTGGCGGCGTCGTGGTGGGCGACAAGGTCACCATCACGCTCGAGATCGAGGCCAACCAGCCTGCCTGATCCGATCACGAACGTCCGGCCCGATCGGCCGGAGCGTCGGCCGGCTCCACACCTGAACCCCTCATCCCCCGAGGCCGTGGAGCCGGCCGTTCTGCATGCCGGGGGCATCCGGGACCTCGGTCCCCTGCCCGCCGCCGTCGGTCATGGGTACCCTGCAGGTACCTACCGGCGCAGGAGGTGGCCGTCATGGCGCGACCACTCGGCCACGCCGCCCTGCAACGGGCGTGGCCGTACATCCACGGCGAGGCACTGCCGCGATACCTGTGGGGCCGCCACGGCGGCACCAACGTTCGGGACCTCGCAGAACTGCCCCGCACACAACGCGCCCGCATGTCGCGGCGGGCGACCGCAGCCGCCGCGATCGCGCTGATCGGTACGAACTGTGCGATCGGCATCGAGACCTTTTTGCTGGTGCAGCTGGCGTACAACGGCAGTCAGCTCACCTTGGAGGGCACGGTCGGCGCCCCCAACTTCCCGGCAGTGCTCACCGGCATCATCGTCGGCACGCTGACCAACATGCTGTTCGGCGTCCTACTGATCAAACCGCAGGTCGATTGGTTCGTGAGCGGAATACCCGCCGATCGTGCTCGCCGCGCAGCCATCCGTCACATACCGCGCAATCAGGTGATCGCCACGCTGGCCGCCTGGACCACCGCCGTCGGCTCCTACGCCGTCGTCGCCGACGACCCGTCGTCGTCGCGCACGGCCGGGGTCGCCGCGGCCTTTCTACTCGCGGCGATGTCGAGTTCGTGTATCACCTATCTGTTCGCCGAACGGGCGGCCCGACCGCTGGCGGTAGTCGCCTTCCGTGACTTCCCGGCGCGACACGTCTTTCACGGTGTCCGCAGCCGGATGATCGCGGTGTGGCTGGTGAGCTCCGCCGTACCGATGTTCGGGTTGTTGCTGCTCAATCTCGGGCGATGGTTGGACATGCTCCCGCCGGTCAGCGGTCCGGTCGACTGGACGATCATCATCCTCGGGGTGGTGGCGCTGGTCGCCGGTATCCGGGTGATCACCCTCGTGGGTCGTTCCATCGCCGACCCGCTCAGCGATCTGCACCATGCGGTCACGCGCGTGGACGCGGCCGACTACACCGTCCGGGTGCCTGTCTACGACTCCTCCGAACTCGGCGTGCTGCAGCACGGCTTCAACACGATGGTGATCGGACTCGAGGAGCGCGAGCGGATGCGGCAGCTCTTCGCCCGCCATGTCGGCGACACCGTCGCGGCGCAGGCACTCGAACACGGCGAGGGTATGCGGGGAGTCAACGCGACGGTCGGTGTGCTGTTCGTGGACATCATCGACTCCACCGGTATGGCCGCGCGGCAGGATCCGAGGGTCACCGCTGAGCTGCTCAACGACTTCTTCACCATCGTTGCCGACGTGGTCGACGGCCATCACGGCTTCGTCAACAAGTTCGAAGGCGACTCGGCGCTGGCGATCTTCGGCGCGCCGGTGGAACTCGACGACCCTGCCACGTCGGTACTGTCCGCGGCGCGTGACCTCGCCGATCGGTTGGAGGACGAACTCGACATCGGGTGGGGAATGGGTATCTCCTACGGAACGGTGTTCGCCGGCAACATCGGCGCCGAGACCCGTTACGAGTACACGGTGATCGGCGACGCGGTGAACGAAAGCGCGCGGTTGTCGGATCTGGCCAAACAGTCCGGCAGCTCGGTGATGGCGTCGGGTGCGGCGCTGGCCTGCGCCACCGACGACGAGGCAGGTGAGTGGATTCCGGTGGGGACACGGTCACTGCGCGGTCGCAGTGAGCCGACTCAGGTGTTCGCGCCGCGCTCGATTGCCACGCGCCCGCCGGGAATCTCGATCGGCACGGTGGTGGCCGGTCTGCTCCGGCCGGCGCGCCGGGTCACCGGGCAGTTGTGATCGCTCGTTGACGACGTTGGTCGGAGGCCATAGCGTCGCTGGCAGTCAGCGCACAGCATCGATGGGGAGGCATGATGAGCAAGTGGACGACCGCGGACATCCCGGATCAGACCGGGCGCCGGTTCGTGGTGACCGGAGCCAACAGCGGTCTGGGGGCCGAGACGGCGAAAGCGTTGGCAAAGGCCGGTGCCACCGTGACCTTGGCGTGCCGCAATGTCAACAAGGCACAGCCGGTGGCAGCCGAAATCGGTCCGAATGCGACTGTGGCACAGTTGGATCTGGCTGATCTGGCATCGGTACGGACGTTCGCCGACAGCTGCGATGGTGCCGACGTGCTGATCAACAATGCCGGGGTCATGGCGATTCCGATGCGCCGCACCGCCGATGGATTCGAGATGCAGATGGGCACCAATCATCTCGGACACTTTGCGTTGACCGCGCTGCTACTGCCCAAGATCGCCGACCGAGTGGTCACGCTCTCGTCATCCATGCATCAGATCGGACGCATAGACCTCGATGATCTGAACTGGGAGGCGCGCAGATACCGCCGGTGGCGTGCGTACGGGGACTCAAAGATGGCGAATCTGATGTTCGGCAAGGAGTTGTCCGAGCGGCTCGCCGCGGCGGGGTCGTCGACGAGCTCGATGATCGCGCATCCCGGTTACGCGGCCACAGAGCTACAGGGGCGATCGGAGACGGTCGAGGACGTGTTCATGAAGTTCGGCAACAAGATCTTCGCGCAGAGTGCCGCCGAGGGTGCGCTGCCCACGCTGTACGCCGCGACATCGCCGGACGCCACAAACGGCACCTTTTACGGTCCGACCGAGATGTTCGGCAGCCGCGGGGCCCCGGGTGTCTCCGGATACCACAAGCGTGCTGACGACGCCGGTGTTCGAGACAAGCTGTGGACGATGTCCGAACAGCTCACGAAGACCGACTTCGTGGCCTGAGGAACGAGGCGCCAGCCGAGTGTCACGAAGGGCAGCCGCGCCTACTGGACGTCGAAGGTGATCGCGTTCGAGGCGCCGGAGATGGTGTCGGTGACGCTGATCGAGTACGACCCCGGAGCGCGCAGCGTGTAGGGCTTGACCGACGTGCAATCCTGCGTGCTGAAGAGCTGCGCCTTCTTCGGCACCTTCGGCCCGCTCAACCGGATCTGCATCGCGCATTCGTCGCCGTCGACGACGGGCCCGGCATCGATCGTCGAGTTGTAGCGGACGCCGAGTCGTGAGTTCCGGGGATACACACCCGGGCTGATCGGTTGCGTGTTCGGCGCGTACACCCAGACGTTGATCGACCTCACCCCGTTGGGGGCGTTGTCGCGTCCCAGCTTGCCGTAGTGCTCGATCTTGTCGCCCGAGGAGCCGAGCGCTGAACTACCGGCATCGAGCAGATCCGAACTGCCCGCACTCCCGGAACCGGAACTGCCTGCGCTGCCGAAGACGGAGTCCTGTGGAGCGGCGAGGGCGGGTGCGGCGGAGATTGCGATGGCCACCGCCGCCGATCCGACGGCGAGCGCGGACAAGCGCGACTTGAGACTCACTGACAACCCCCCGATGCGTGGACCTTCTCGTCGATTCAACCACCACCGACCGTGACCATGTTGGCGGGGCGACAAGAACGGGTGAATTTCGGTTGCGCCGATCACCACACGCCGCGGGGGCGGAACTGGACGCTGATGCGTGGGCCGACCCCGGAGGCCTTCGGTACCGCGTGCTCCCAGGTGCGCTGGCAGCTGCCGCCCATCACCAGCAGGTCACCGGGGCCCACCACGAAGCGCACCGACGGGCCGCCGGCGCGTGGACGCAGCAGCAACGGCCGGGGTGAGCCCAACGACACGATCGCCACCATGGTGTCCTCGTGTGAGCCCCGCCCGATCCGGTCGCCGTGCCAGGCAACGCTGTCGGAACCATCCCGGTAGAGGCACAGGCCCGCGGTGGCGAACCCTTCGGGTAACTCGCGGCGGTAATGGCCGCTGAGTGCGTCACGTGCGGCGACGAGCATCGGGTCGGGAAACGATTCGGCGGAATGGTAGGTCGCGACCAGCCGCGGGACGTCGACCACCCGGTCGTACATGCGTCGTCGCTCGGCGCGCCATGCAGTGGCCGTGTGTAGGCGGTCAAAGAGTGCGGCCGAACCGGCGACCCATCCGGGACGTAGATCCACCCACGCGCCGTCCGACAGCACGTGTCGGGACGTGCGGTCGAGCGAGCGCAACTCCGTGTCGGTCGACTGGTCGAACAGCGACCACTGCATACCTGCGGTCATGAACGCGAGCATACCGACTCATGCGAACGCGTGTTCGATATTGTGCGCGTCACGGCGGTGCGCGGAGGGAGGCATTCGACACTCTGGCGACGGACTCGGTGGCGAAATCCGACATTTGTTGTTATCCAGTAACAAGTGGTAGTCACTAACACCTTTGACTGCCGGCGATCCGCCGATCCGAGAGGGAGACGATGGCCTCAATGCTGTTCCGAGTCGGAAGATTCTGCTTCCGACACAAATGGTGGGTGATCGCGACGTGGCTGCTCGCCGCCGTCACGGTGGCCGGTTTGGTGGGCGCGCTGAGCCCGAAGTTCGCGAAGGACTTCAGCCTGCCGGGTACCGACTCCGGTACCGCCACCTCGCAGATCGAGGAATACTTCCCGCAGGTCATGGAGCAGCAGTCGCAAGCGTCGACCAGCGTGCTCGTGGCCGCCGACGACGGGCTGGCCGCGCACACCGATCAGATCAACGCGCTGGTCGAGGACCTCAAGTCACTGCCCGATCTGACCGATGCGAGCACCGTGGTCAACCCGGTGGTGGCCGCGCAGGCCAACCCGACCATCGGCGCGTCGGTCCTCGGCGACGAAGGTCGGGTGGGCCTGATCCAGATCCGCCAGAACATCGAGATCATGGATCTCACCGTCGAGGAGAAGGAGCAGCTGCAGGAGATCCTCGCCCAGCACAGTGGTGATGGCCTGCAGGTGGAGGCCACCGGCTCGCTCATGCAGGTCATGGAGGCCGGTGGGACTGCCGAGCTGATCGGTTTCGCGGTCGCCTTTGTGGTCATGATCGTCGCGTTCGGTGCGCTCGTGGCGGCATTCATCCCGCTGGTCACCGGCCTGGTGGGCGTGATGATCACCATCATGCTGCTCACGCTGTCGGCGGAGTTCCTCAGCATCAACGAGACCGCTACCGCGATCGTCACCATGCTCGGCATCGCCGTCTCGATCGACTACGCGCTGTTCATCGTGTCCCGCTACCGGACCGAGCGCATGCGGGGTGGTGAGCCCGCCGATGCGGCCGGCCGAGCGGTCGGCACTGCCGGATCGGCCGTCGTCTTCGCCGGCCTCACCGTGATCATCGCCGTCGCAGCCCTGATGGTCATCGGCATCCCGCTGATCACCCAGATGGGTATGGGCGCCGCGGTCGCCGTGTTCATGGCGGTGGTCGCAGCTCTCACGTTGATCCCGGCGCTGCTCGGCGCGGTCGGCCGATTCGCCTTCACCCCGCGCATACCGTGGATCAAGCACGCTGAGGAGAGTGCGACCTTCGATACCGTGGGCGTCAAAGTCGGTCGCAGAGTGGTCAATCGGCCGATCCCGTTCATCGTCGCGGGGCTCGCCGTGCTGGCTCTGGCCGCGATCCCGATGTCCAAGATGGAACTCGGCATGTCGCTGACCAGCGACGACGAGGCGCAGGCGCAGACCTTGCTGCAGCGCGGTTTCGGTGAGGGCATCAACGGGCCGCTGCTGGTGGTGCTGCACACCGAAGACGGTGACGTCAGCGCTGCGGCCGACAGTGCCGTGGAACATATCGCGACGCTCGACGACGTGGCCAACGCCGCCACGCTCACCTGGATGGGTAACGGAACACCGCAGCCACAGGTGGGAGCGGACACCGCACTCATCTCGGTGACGCCGATCAGCGCGCCATCGGATGCCGCAACGCACGATCTGATGGAGACGATCCGCGACTACGCGCCCACCGCCGAAGCCGCCGGGGTGGAACTGCATGTCGGTGGGCAGACGGCGATCCTGTCGGATCTGTCGGCCAAGCTCGACAGTGCGCTGATCCCGTATCTGGTGGTCGTGGTCGGGCTGGCATTCCTGATCATGATCGGCGTCTTCCGCTCGATCTGGGTGCCCCTGATCGGCACCCTCGGCTTCATCTTCTCCGTGCTCGCCACCTTCGGCATGACGGTGCTCTTCTTCCAGGAAGGCGCACTGGGCCTGATCGACAACACCAAGCCCATCCTGTCGTTCCTGCCTATCTTCCTGATCGGCGTGGTGTTCGGCCTGGCGATGGATTATCAGGTGTTCCTGGTGACCCGAATGCGCGAGGAGTACATCCATGGGATGTCAGCCAAGGACGCCATCATCGCCGGATACCGGCACGGTGCGCGTGTGGTCACCTCCGCCGCGATCATCATGATCAGCGTGTTCGCCGCGTTCATGCTGGCGCCTGACACCACGGCCAAGATGCTCGGCTTCTCGCTTGCGGTGGCAGTGGCGTTCGACGCCTTCATCATCCGGATGATGGTGGTGCCGGCGATCATCGCTCTGCTGGGTGATCGCGCCTGGGGGCTGCCGAAGTGGTTGGATCGTCTTGTGGTGAACTTCGACATCGAGGGTGGTGCGGTCCGCGACCGCGGGCTCGAACACCTCGATGCCGACAACGAGCGGCAGGCGGTCGCCCCGGCGACCTGATCAGGGAGGTCACCGACAAATGGCCACACCGACGACGTCCCCGGGCTGCGGCCCGGGGCGTCGGATCGGTTTGCGGGAGAAGAACAAGATTCGCACCCGCAAAGCGATCCGCGACGCGGCGATGAAGCTGTTCGCCGAGTACGGCTACACCCACACGACAGTTGAGCAGATCGCGCGCGAGGCAGAGGTCTCTCACACCACGTTCTTCCGGTACTTCGCCTCCAAGGAGCAGGTCGTCATCTCCGACGATCTGGAGGAAGCTCGGCACGACGCAATCGCCGCCATCCCGCCCGGGCTGGGGCATTTCGATCTGCTGCGCCGGTTGATCGGACAGATGTTCCGCATCGGGACCGCCGACGAGTGGGTGAGCAACTCCGCACGCATGCGGCTGATCCAGTCCGAGCCGACGCTGCGAACCGCCTACCAGATCGAAAGCGACAGAGCGATTTCGGAGGCGACAGACTTCTTCGCCGACTACCTGGGCGTGCAGTCCGATGACCTTCGCCTACGGGTGTTCATTGCCGCCGCGGGCGGAGTGATGTTTCACTTCGCACAATCCAGGGATGACCCCACCGACGACGACCTGCTCGCCACCCTGCTCAACGCGGTCGATCTGCTGGAACAGGGTCTGCCGCTCTGAGTGGGAGACCAGTTCGGGCATCGGCTCACGAAAGGACTTCACACCATGGGAAGACTCGACCACAAAATCGCCTTCATCACCGGTGTGGCCCGCGGCCAGGGCCGTGCCCACGCCGTCCGACTCGCAGCTGAAGGGGCGACCATCGTCGGCGTCGACATCGCCGGCCCGTTGCCCGGCGTACCGTATGACCCGGCCACCCCGGAAGACCTCGACGAGACCCGTCGTCTTGTCGAGGAGCAGGGCGCCGCGGCGCACCTGCGGCAATGCGATGTGCGAGATCTCGAGGCGCTCCGGGAGTCCGTCGCCGAGGGCGTCGCCATGTTCGGCGGCTTGGATGTGGTGGTGGCGAATGCCGGCATCTGCATTCCGGAGACCTGGGACGAGGTGACTCCGACCAGCTTCCGCGACGTGATGGACATCAACGTCATCGGCGTGTGGAACACCGTCACGGCGACGGCGCCGCATCTCATCGAGCGAGGTGGCGGATCGGTCATCCTGACCAGCTCGCTGGCCGGTAAGAAGTTGCAGCCCTTCATGGTTCACTACACCACCAGCAAGCATGCGTTGGTGGGGATGACACGGGCTTTCGCTGCGGAGTTGGGCAATCACGACATCCGGGTCAACAGCATCCACCCCGGTGCCGTCGCCACGCCGATGGGCTCCGGACAGATGGTCGCGCGGATCGAGGAGACCAACGCGGCCAATCCGCGCCTGGCCGGCATGGGGATGACCTTCCTCAACCAGTTCGTCGCCGAGCCGTCGGAGATCGCGAACGTCGTCGCGTTCCTCGCCTCCGACGAATCGAAGTTCATCACCGCCGAGCACATCTCCATTGATGGTGGGGCCCAGTACTTCTGACGGTCTCACCGGATCAGTCGGCGCAAGCCTGCGAGCCCGCTGTCCGTTCCTCGTTGGGTAGCGGCGTGCCACGCCATGCACCGCTGCCCCTGTCGCTCGTTGGGTAGCGGCGTGCCACCCCATGCACGGCCGCCCCCCTCGCTGGTTGAGTAGCGGCGCCCGTCCTACGTGCCGCCGCCCCCTTTTCGTTGGTTGAGTAGCGGCGCCCGCCCTACGTGCCGCCGCCCCCTTTTCGTTGGTTGAGTAGCGGCGTGCGAGCTTGCGAGCCCGTCGCGTATCGAAACCACCCCACCCGCTCAAAAATCTTCTGCACTATTTTCAAGAATCTCCTTGACATCGAACTGGTGTTCGACCATAGTGGAGTCATGGGAGCTTCGGGGGATCTCACCACCATCACTGATTCTGTTCGTGACCTGCACTTGGGCGACGATATGTCGGGGCGGGCCGCGTTCGATGCGATGACCGCTCTGGTCACGTTACGTAATCTGATCGACCATCACGCCGCGACGGTGGTCGGCCATCTGGACCGCCTCGGTGTGGCCCGCGACCACGGCCGCAAACTCAGCGAACTGTTGATCGTGATGGGGCTCGCGCCGGCGGTCGCGTCCCGTCTGATCCGTATCACTGCCGCACGCGAGCAGCTACCCACTCTGGCCGCGCATGCCGCCGATGGGGCGATCTCCGCCGAACATGTGGACGCGGTGGGTAAAGGAGTCGATCATGTCGGGAAAAGATCGGCGGAACCGATCGACGATGTAGCGCGTCTAAACATCGTGACCGAACTTCTCGCCCACTTCTTTTCCGGCGCCACGCCCGCCGACATCGGTAAACGTGCGCGTCGTCTGGGTAACCAGGCCGCCGCCGACGCCGGTGGGCTACCGGCATCCGAGGACCGCAACCTCAACACGCTCGTCCACGATGTCGACGGTGACGGACGGCTGCAGGTACGTGCCGACCTCAACACCGAGGTCGGCGAAAAATTCTCGGCCGCAATGGAAGAGTTGGCGGCACCCCGCCCCGAACCCGACGGCTCACCGGATGCCCGCAGCCCCGAACGCCGGCATGCCGACGCCCTCGAAGCGCTCCTGGATATCGCTGCCCGCAGTGGTGATGCGGCGTCGGCACCACGTCACCAGTTATTGGTGTCGGTGCCCGCCGATACTCCCGATTTGGCCGAACTGCCGTTCCTGGGGTCGATCTCCGAAGCCATGTTGCGCACGTTGACCTGTGACACCACTGCGACGGTCGCGATTGTCGATGGTGAGGCGGTGCCGATGGAGATGAGTAAAGACAAACGCCTGTTCCCAGCCCATCTCCGTAAGGCGTTGCACAAGCGCGATGAGTGTTGCATCAAATGCGGCGTGGCGGCCTCCCGCTGCCAGGGCCACCATATCGTGCATTGGGCGGACGGTGGAATCACGGTGTTGGACAACGGATGTCTGCTGTGCCCGTCGTGTCATGCCGACATCCACCACAACGGTTGGGAAGTGATCATGGGTCACGACCGACATCCCTGGCTCATCCCACCCGTCGCTGTCGACCCGACACGTCGGCCGATACCGGCCTACAACCGGCGCACCCTCAACCTCGACAACCTACCCGCCGCCGCCTGAGCCACGCTGACCGGCGAGTAGGTCACGCAGCCACGTCTTCCCACGCACCCGACCCCGGTCGGGACCGCAACCGTCCCTTGAGAACTCCATAGCGTGAAACAACGGCGCCGCAACGGTGTCGCGTACCCGACGGCCACATCGGTTGCACAGCAACCCTTGTGGTGCGCGATACGCGACACCGTACGCCCCGATCCGTCAGGTCGGGCGGCGTATCCAGGCCGGCCGGCCGATCACGCCCACCGCTGCACCGGAGTGATCGGCAGACGGAGTGCACCCGGCGCCGATGGTGGCACGGCCGGGCGATATGGTTCGACCGCTTCCACGGGCACATAGTCCGATCCGAGTTGTGGGCGAGGGTCGGATTCTCCGGCATTGGGCCACAGCGCCATTGCGCGCTCGGCCTGTGCGGTGATGGTCAATGACGGATTGACTCCGAGATTCGCCGACACGGTCGAACCGTCTACCACGTGCAGTCCCGGATATCCGAAGACGCGATGGTAGGCGTCGACCACACCGTCCTCAGGGGAGGCGCCGATGGCGCAACCGCCGAGGAAGTGTGCCGTCATCGGGATGTTGAGCAGGTCGACGAGCGAACCGCCCGCATCTCCGTCGATCTGTCGGGCGGCGGACCGGACGGCGGTGTGCCCCTCGGGAATCCATCTCGGTGGCGGGTCACCGTCGCCGGGCCGACTTCGAAGCGCCGGCCCGGTGCCCGCCGCGAACAGTTCGATCGAGTTGTCGATGGTCTGCATGACGAGTGCGATGATGGTCCGTTCCGACCAATGGCGCACCGACAGCGACCGCGCCGTGGTGGCCGGGTGCGCGGCCATCGCGAGTATCGCCTTGAGCAAGCGCGGTGTGCGGCCGTCGCCGTCCACCAGGATCGCCTGGAGCAGTCCGATCAGGTTGCTGCCCTTGCCATAGCGGACCGGTTCGATATGGGTGTGGTCGTTGGGGTGAAAGGATGAGGTGATCGCGACGCCGCGGGTGTAGTCGGTGGTGGTGTCGCGTGCGGTGGCGGCCAGGACTGCTTCGGAGTTGGTGCGCACCACCTTTCCAAGGCGGCCCGACAGCCTCGGCAGGTTGCCGGAGCGCTGCATGGACAGCAACAATTTGTTGGTGCCGTAGGTGCCAGCGGCGAAGACGACCTGATCGGCGGTGAAGGTGCGTCGCCGGCGACGGACTTTCGCGCCCGTCCGACGAGTGTCGACCTCGTAACCGCCCACAGTCTGGTGTCGCACGCCGACGACCGTTGTCATCGGGATGATCTGCGCGCCGAGGCCTTCCGCCAGATGTAGGTAGTTCTTGACCAAAGTGTTCTTCGCGCCCACCCGACACCCTGTCATGCATGAACCGCATTGGGTGCACCCCGTGCGGTCAGGTCCTGCACCGCCGAAGTAGGGATCGGCGACGGTGCTGCCCGGTTCTCCGAAGAACACACCGACCGGCGTGCGGACGAAGGTGTCACCGACGCCCATTTCCTCGGCGACTTGGGCCATCACCTCGTCGGCGGCGGTGGTGTCGGGAAAAGTGGTCACGCCCAGCATGCGCGCCGCCTGGTCGTAGTACGGGTCGAGTTCGCTCGCCCAGTCGGTGATGGCGCCCCAGTGCGGGTCGTCGAAGAACGCGGGCAACGGTCGATACAGGGTGTTCGCATAGTTCAGCGACCCGCCACCGACTCCCGCGCCGGCCATCACGAGCACGTCGCGAAGTGGGTGCATACGTTGTACGCCATAGCATCCGAGTGCCGGTGCCCACAAATAGTCCCGGATGCGCCAGCTCGTCTTGGGGAGTTCATGGTCGGCGAATCGTCGTCCCGCCTCCAGCACCGCCACGCGGTAGCCTTTCTCCGCCAGGCGCAGCGCCGCAACCGAGCCGCCGAATCCCGAACCGACGATGAGGACGTCGTAGTGGTCGTCGCGAGTCGTCATCGGCCGACCTCAGCTTCGCGCGCCGATTGGCCGGCAGTCGCACCGTGGCGACGACCCAGACGGTGATCGAGCGGCTCGAAGTGTGACATCAGCCGTCGATAGGTGTTCGTGAACGTCGGCCACATCACCGAGTTGCGGCCGGACGAGTCGATGTACCAACTGGCGCAGCCGCCGGTGTTCCAGACCGTTCCGGCGAGTTCGTCGTCGAGATGGGAGTTGTACTGATGCTGGGCGTCGGCCCGCACCTCCACGGTGTCGATGCCGGCGGTGCGCAGGTGGGCGATCGTGGTACTGACGTAGCGCGCCTGTGGTTCGAGCATCAACACGATCGAGCTGTGCCCGAGGTTGGTGTTGGGCCCGTACAGGAAGAAGAGATTGGGGAACCCGTGGATCGACACGCCACGGTAGGCCGACGGCGATCCGGCCCAGGTTTCGGCGAGCGTGGCGCCGGTGCGCCCGCGAATGTGCTGGGCGATGGGTGGTTCGGTGGGGGTGAAACCGGTGGCATAGATGAGTGTGTCGACCTCGTGCGTTGTTCCGGAGTCGTCGATCGCGCCACCGTCGGACAACGCCGTCAGCGCGCCGGTGACCGTCACGTTGGGTCGCTGCAGCGCGGGAAACCATTTGTTGGTGAGCAGCATGCGCTTGCACCCGATGGTGTATCGCGGGGTCAGTCGCTGCCGCAGCGTGCGGTCGCGCACCTGGAGCCGCAGCTGTGCCTTACCCATCGCCGTGGCGATCGGCAGCAACTCCGGACGCCGCGCCATCATGATCACATAGGACTCGCGGTAGAGATGGACCATCCTGCGCATCAGGCGGTGCGCCGCGGGAATGCGTCGGTACAGTTCCTGCTCGGCTCGTCCGATGCGGCGGTCGAGGCGCGGCACGACCCACGCGGGTGTGCGTTGGAAGACCACCAGGTGCTCCACCTCGTCGACGATCTCCGGGACGATCTGCACCGCCGAGGCGCCGCTGCCGACGATCCCGACCCGACGGCCCCACAAGGTGTGCTCGTGATCCCAGCGCGCGCTGTGGAATACGTGACCGTCGAACGTCTCTGACCCCGGCAGATCGGGGACTCCCGGCGCCGACAGCGCGCCGGGGGCAGCCACCAGGAACCGGCACCGAAGACCACCGAGTTCGGTGGTGACCGACCACTCACCTGCGGCGTCATCCCACTGCGCATCCAGCAGCGCGCAGCGGTAACGGATGCGGTCATCGAACTGGGCCGCAACGCCCACCAGGTAGTCGCGAATCTCGTGCTGGCGCCCGTACGTGTGTGACCAGTCGGGATTCGGTGCGAACGACAGCGAGTACAGCGAAGTGGGGACGTCGCACGCGGCTCCGGGATAGTCGTTGGCGCGCCACACCCCGCCCGCGCCCTCGGCGCGCTCGACAGCGAGAACGTTCAGATCGGGGTGGTCGACGGACAGGCGATGCAGGGCTGCCAGGCCGCCGAATCCGGCGCCGACGACGAGGACGTCGACGCGGTCGGGTAGCCGGTCGCAGCGAGGTATCGGAGTGGGATCACTGGGCATCGAGGATGTCCTTCCAAGTGGTGAGCACGCGGTCGGTGAAGGCGCGGTCGGAGTCTGGGGTGCGCAGGATGCGTGAGACCGCAAGGCCACGCGCGAGCTCCACCGACAATGCGATCTGATCGGGCGTGTAGCGCGCGCCGAAAAGCTCTTCGCTGCCCGTGGTGAGCGCGTCGGAGACCTTTTGCTCGAGGGGCGCCATGGCGGTGCGCAATGCGTCGTCGGTTCGGGCGGCCACCCACAGCTCGAGCGCCGCGTCGAACAGAGGTCCGCTGAAGGCTTCGATGATCACCGAGATGTCTTCGCCGCCGGTGCGCGGGCGCTGCAGGATCTCGGTCATGCGGGCCTCGACCAGATGGCCGACGGCGGCGACGACCAGAGATTCACGGGTGGGGAAATGGTGGAGTAGAGCGCCGCGCGAAACCCCGGCACGCCGATTGACCTCCTGCGTCGTCGTGCGCGCATAGCCGAGCTCGACGAGCGAGTCGATGGCGGCGTCGAGCACCCTGGCGCGGGTGGCCGCGGTGCGCTGTGCCTGGGTTCGCGTAGGAGCGGGTTCGTGCTCGGTCATGTCGGTGACGGTAGTGCGAAAATCACAAACAGTCCAGACTGCTTGTTTAGTTCCGTGATTCGGCGGCGCTGCTGTGCTCGTCGATCTCCGCGTTGAACTGCCGAGCCAGGCCGCCGCCGGGCCTGGCGCCGTCGGAAAGTGTCCGCCGACATCACCGCAGCGGGCGACGATCTGGATTATCCCTCCGACCCCCGTGGGTCGTGATGTTCCCGGACATGCGCGTGCCCGCATGGCGTGCCTCCAGCGGCATCGCGCGAGCGAGCGGCGTCAGCGCGTGCGATCTCGCGTAGCCTTGAGTCGGATGACTGAAACATGTTTCAATGTCTCCCGGCCCGCCGCGCGTAGGTGGGCCCACGAGGACGAGACGCTCGAGGGGGGCTGACGTGATCGCACGTCGATCATTTCTCGGTGGGGTGGCGGCCGTGGGGGCGGCCGCGGCAACCTCATCGAATGTGGGGCAAGTGTTCTCGGCGCCTGTGCGCCGAGTGAAAGTGACGCGGGAAGATCACCGGGTGGTGGTGATCGGGTCGGGTTTCGGAGGCGGTGTCACCGCACTTCGCCTGTCGCAAGCAGGCGTGCCGCTAGTGGTGCTGGAGCGAGGTCGACGATGGCGCACCGGCCCCAACGCCACCACCTTCCCGAATCCGACCCAGCCGGACAAACGCCTGCTGTGGTATCGCTCGGAACCGGAACTTTTTGGTAGGCCAATGCCTTTCGACCCGTATGTTGGGCTGGTCGAAACGGTCATCGGGCAGAACATGACCGCCCTGTGTGCGGCTGGCGTCGGCGGAGGCTCACTGGTCTATCAGGGGATGACGTTGCAGCCGGCGCAGGACGTGTTCAACACCCAGCTGCCAGAGCAGCTGGATTGGGCGACGATGAATCGGATCCATTACCCGCGCGTGGCGCGGATGCTGCAGATCGAGACCGCGCCGGACCGACTCATCAACACGCCGAACTACCGCGCGGTGCGAACCTTCGCCCGCCATGCCCGTTCCGCCGGTCTTCCGGTGTCCAAGATCCCCATGCCGATCGACTGGGACTATGCGCTCGCCGAGATCGAGGGCAAGATGAAGCCGTCCTACACCGACGGTTCCGGCGCGATGGGTGTCAACAACGGAGGCAAACATTCCGTCGACGTCACCTACCTCGCCGCGGCCGAGCGCACCGGACTGGTCGATGTGCGCCCGCAGCACGAGGTGACCGATGTCGCTCGCGCACGCGACGGCCGGTGGACGGTGCATGTGGATCGCATCGCGTCGGACGGGACCGTGCGGGAGAAGAAGATCCTCACCGCCGGTGCACTGGTGATGGCCGCGGGCAGCCTCAACACCACCAAACTGCTGGTGCGCGCGTCGGCGCGTGGATTGATCGGCGACCTGCCCGACGGACTCGGGCACGGGTGGGGAACCAACGCCGATCGAATCTACCTGTGGTCGGACCCATCGGGTGGTTTCGGCGCAGTGCAGGGTGGCCCGGTCGTGTACGGCAGCCTCAACTGGTCTGATCCCGACCGCGCCCATACGGTCATCCAAGCCGCCATACCCGGTTTCGGTCTCGACTCACACAGCACGATGATGGTTGGTTTCGGAGTGAGCGATGCGCGTGGGCACTTCGCCTACGACTCTGCTGCCGGGGAGGCCAAACTCTGGTGGCCACACGAGGGCGACGCGCGGATTCAGAACGGTGCCATCCACCCGACGGCCGCCGCGATCGCCGGGCCCACCGGGATCCTCACCGACACCAACGCGGTGGTGCCCTCGACGTGGCATGCGCTCGGAGGGGCGAACATGGGGCCGGTGTGCGACCTCGAGGGTCGCGTGCACGGTCAACGCGGTCTGTACGTTCTCGACGGTGCGTTGATCCCCGGCAACACCGCGGCATGCAATCCGTCGATGACGATCGCCGCCGTGGCCGAGCGGGCGCTGGACGAGATCGTGGCGTGCGATGTGGGGTCGATCATCTGAGCTTTCGTGCGGGGCACAAGGCGAGAACTAGGCGGGCGACGAGTCGTCGGATGGTCCGACGACCGGCGCCAGCCACATGCCGACCAGAGCGTCGACGACCTGATCGGAGACCTCAGACCACGAGCGGGTCGCGGCGCCATCGGCGCACGCCCGCTCATGGTCGGCGAGGGTCAACACGATCATGTTCCGGGCCATGGTGTCGCGGATCTCGAGGACCGACGGCGGCAGGGCGGGCAGCGCCGAATAGAGCCCGGTGAGCAACGTGATCAGCTCGTCGGAGATATCGGCCTGCTCATACAGCGTTCGACCGTATTGGGGGTCGGTGGTGATTTGCGCGCAAAATCGCGCGAAATAGGTTGGTGCACCCAGTGAATCCAGGTAGTCGGTCTGCGGGCGGACCAGACAGCTGATCCAGTCGCGCAATTGGACCGTCGATCCGAGGTCGGCCAACATCGTCCGCCGGATGGGCTCGATCGCCGCGTTGTGGTGAGCGAGGATCGACCGCACCAGTTCGAGTTTGCCGCCGAAGTGGTAGCCGACGGCGAAGTTGTTCCCCTGCCCGGCGGCCTCACTGATCTGGCGGTTGGAGACCGACGAGATGCCCTGTTCGGCGAACAGTCGTTCAGCGGTGCGGAGCAGGAGACCCCGGGTGTTCGCCACCTGCTCGCTGCGGCCCTTTGCCATCGGACTCGTTCTCCTGCCTGCCCCCGACCGAACCCGCTGTCGGACTCTCGTCCCAGTTTAGGGTGTGCGACCGTGGCCGGCCGCGCCCTCACGACGGTAGCGTGTGGTCATGCGCTTCGGTCTCTTCATTCCCCAAGGCTGGCGACTCGATCTGACCGGGATACCGCCGGCCGACCAGTGGTCGGTGATGTCGGGCCTGGCCGGCCGTGCCGACACCGGCGCATGGGATTCCATCTGGGTCTATGACCACTTCCACACCGTCCCGTTGCCGACCGACGAGGCGACCCACGAGGCGTGGACGCTGGTGTCGGCGTTCGCCGCGACCACCTCTCGAGTGGACATCGGGCAGATGTGCACGGCGATGAGCTATCGCAATCCGATGTACCTGGCGAAGGTTGCGGCGACCGCCGACCTGATCTCGGGTGGTCGGGTGCAGATGGGTATCGGGGGAGGATGGTACGAGCATGAATGGCGCGCCTACGGTTACGGTTTCCCGTCGGCCGGGGAGCGTCTTGCACGCCTGGACGAAGGAGTGCAGATCATGAAACAGGCCTGGGAACTGGGCCGAGCCACGTTGGACGGCAGGCATTATCAGGTCGACGACGCCATCTGCGCTCCGCAGCCGGAGGCCGGGCGACTCCCGCTGTGGATCGCTGGTGGCGGGGAACGCAAGACCTTGCGGATCGCGGCGAAGTACGCCGACTACACCAATTTCGACGGGACGCCGGACGGCTTCGCCCACAAGTCCTCGGTGCTGCAACAGCATTGTGCCGACCTGGGACGTGATTACGACTCGATCGTCAGGTCGGCCAACTACAACGTGATCATCGCCGAGAGTGACGCCGAGGTGGCGCAGCGGCTGGACGCGCTCCAGGCGCGGTTGGCAGGATTCGTGCCAGCCGACGTGGCGAACGCGACCATGAGTGCCTTCCGCGGGATGCCCGCAGTGGGTACGCCGGAGCAGGTCATCGAGAACCTGTCCGGACTGTCCGAGGCCGGGATGTCGTACGGAATCTTCTATTTCCCCGACATCGCACACGACACCAGCAGTCTGGAACTGTTCGAGCACCAGGTGATGCCGGCCTTGCGTTGATGCCCCGGGCCCCGCGTTGATGCCGGGCTCAGAGTCGTCGAAGGCGTTGGGCCGCCTCGGCGATCACGTCCTCCCGCTTGCTGAACGCGAATCGGACCAGATGACGCCATGTGGACTTGTCGTCGACGAACGCGCTGACCGGCACCGCCGCGACGCCGATCCGTTCGGGCAGCATGCGACAGAACTCGATTCCGTCGGCATAACCCACCGGACGCGGGTCGGCGCAGACGAAATAGCTCGCCTCGCTGCGATGCACATCGAACCCGGCATCGCGCAACGCGGCCGACAGCAGGTCGCGTTTGCCGGCCAGCTCGGCCGAAGATGCTCGTACCCAATCCATTTCGTGGTCGAGGGCATGGGCGACCGCGGGCTGGAACGGGCCCGAACCGACATAGGACATGAACTGCTTGGCTGCGCGTGCGGCCGCCACCAGGTCGGCGGGTCCGCTGACCCAGCCGACCTTCCACCCGGTGCAGTTGAACGTCTTTGCCGCACTTGAGATGCGCAACGTACGTTCCCGCATGCCGGGGAAGGTGGCCAGCGGCCGGTGCACGCGTCCGTCGAACAGCAGGTGCTCGTAGACCTCATCGGTCACGGCGACGACATCGTGCGCAACGCACAACCGGGCTATCTCGGCGAGGTCATCATCGGCGAGCACCGTACCGGTCGGGTTGTGCGGCGAGTTGACCAGGATCATCGATGTCTGCGGCGTGAACGCTTCGGCCAACCGACTACGATCGAGCCGGAATCCGTCCGCGTCGCCGACGAGCGGGACGGTGCGTCGGTTGCCGCCGGCCATCGCGACGGTGGCGGCATAGGAGTCGTAGTAGGGCTCGATCATCACCACGTCGCTGCCGGGCTCCACGAGTCCCACCACCGAACCGGCGATCGCCTCGGTGGCGCCCACAGTGATCAGCACCTCAGTGTCCGGGTCGTACCGGAGCCCGTAATGGTGATCCTGGTGGCGGGCGACCGCGTGGCGAAGCTCGGCCACGCCGATGCCCGGCGGATATTGATTGTGGCCTTCGGCGATCGCCCGCGCAGCCGCAGCCAGCATCGACGCCGGACCGTCCGTGTCGGGGAAGCCCTGGCCGAGATTCACTGCTGAATGCTCGACGGCCAGCGCCGACATCTCGGCGAAGACGGTGGTGCCGAAGGGACGAAGGCGGGAAACGGTGCGCACGCAGTCCAGGCTGACATACTCGGTGGCGCGGGCACACCCGTCGGTCATCGGGTTGACAGCATCGCCCCGAGTCCGCGTCGGCAGCGGTAGCATCTGCCACTATGACAACGCCGCCGGGACCACCCCATCCGGATTCGACAGACGGCCCGGAGAATCAGGGCACCGAATCGGCCGCGCAGCCGGGGCCGGGCGCGCAACAATATCCGGGCGCCCAACAGTATCCGGGCGCGGAATCTGCTGCCGGACAATATCCATCGCCGCAACAGCCGTCCTATCCGCCCGGTACCCAGTACCCCGGCGGCCAGTATCCGAGTGGGCAGAACCCTGCAGTTCAGGACCCGGGCGGCCAGCAGTACCCGGGCGCACAACAGTACCCGGGCGCACAACAGTACCCGGGCGGCCAGCAGTATCCGGGCGCGCAGCAGTATCCGGGCGGCCAGCAGTATCCGGGCACGCAGCAGTACCCCGCGGGTGAGCAGGCGGGTGGACAACCGCCCTATCCGGGATCGCAGCAGCCCGACGCCGGCCCACAGGCATATCCGGGACAACAGGCATATCAGGGACAACAGGCGTATCCGGGACAACAAGTCTTTCCGGGGCAGCAGCAACCGCCCTACTCTGGCGGCCAGCAGCCCTATCCGGGCCAGCCGTATCCGGCAGGTGCCTACCCGTCACCCGCATCGGGTAAGCGGTCCAGCAAGCGGTTGTGGTGGGTGATCGGCATCGTCCTGCTGTTGCTGGTGGTGATCATCGGTCTCGTCGTGTTCGTGACCCGCGATGCGGTGACCGACAGCGACGACGTCGCCGTCGGCGACTGCGTCACCATCAGCGGCAGCCAAGCCGAGGACAACATCAGCGCTGCCAAGGCGGACTGCGGATCCGAGGGCGCCTTCACCTTCTACGTGGCGCAGAAGATCAGCGGCGGCTCCTGCCCCAACGACGACTACTCGCGGCTGTACTGGTTGCGCGACGGTGAGGAGACCGGGGAGCAGTTGTGCCTGGTCCCGAATCTGACCCAGGGCGAGTGCTATCAGATCCCGGTCGGGGGGCTGCCGACCGCAAGCCTCTCGGACTACCAGCAGGTGGAATGCGGGGCGATCAAGGCGGCCGGCACTGAGATCTTGCGGGTCGAGAGTCGAACCCAGGGCCAGCCGACATGTGCCAGCACCCAGTTGGGTGTGTACTTCGCGCTGCCGAACCCGCTCGGATACTGCCTCGGCGAACCCTGAGGCCGGTCGAGCCCTGTGTCATCGGGGACCTCGACCGGACCTCATCCGGTACCGATCAGCTCGCGGATTCCTCGCCGATGGTCGGTCCGAGCAGATCGTCGGCGTCGGTGATCCGGTAGGCATAGCCCTGTTCGGCCAGGAAACGCTGGCGGTGCGCCGCATAGTCGGCGTCGAGGGTGTCGCGGGATACCACCGAGTAGAAGTGGGCCTGACCGCCGCCCTTCTTCGGTCGTAGCAGCCGGCCGAGCCGTTGCGCCTCTTCCTGCCGCGAACCGAAGGTGCCCGACACCTGGACCGCCACCGACGCCTCCGGGAGGTCGATCGAGAAGTTCGCGACCTTGGACACCACCAGGGTCTGCAATTCGCCCGACCGGAATCGGTCGAACAGGGCCTCGCGTTCCTTGTTCTTGGTCGATCCCTGGATCACCGGTGCGTCGAGTTCGCGGCCCAGTTCTTCCAGCTGGTCGATATAGGCGCCGATGACCAGGGTCTGAGACTCCTTGTGCCGAGCCAGAATCGACTTCACCACGTTGACCTTGGTGTGGGCGGTGGAACACAGCTTGTACTTCTCGTCGGAGTCGGCGACCGCGTACTGCAGGCGCTCTTCGTCGGTCAACGTGACGCGCACCTCGACGCAATCCGCCGGCGCGATCCACCCCTGGGCCTCGATGTCCTTCCACGGGGCGTCGTAGCGTTTGGGGCCGATGAGGCTGAAGACGTCGCCCTCGCGTCCGTCCTCACGCACCAGGGTCGCGGTGAGTCCGAGCCGACGACGTGACTGCAGGTCGGCGGTCATACGAAATACCGGTGCGGGCAGCAGATGGACCTCGTCGTAGATGATCAGACCCCAGTCGCGCGAATCGAACAGATCGAGATTCTTGTACTCGCCCTTCGACTTGCGCGTCATGACCTGATAGGTCGCGATGGTGACCGGACGGATCTCTTTGCGCTCGCCCGAATACTCGCCGATTTCCTCCTCGGTCAACGAGGTCCGTGCGACCAGCTCGCGCTTCCACTGTCGACCCGCGACCGTGTTGGTCACCAGGATCAGCGTTGTAGCACCGGCCTTGGCCATGGCAGCCGCGCCCACCATGGTCTTTCCCGCACCACATGGCAACACCACCACACCGGAACCGCCGGCCCAAAACGAGTCGGCGGCCAATTGCTGATAGTCGCGCAGGTGCCAATCGTCCTGCTGTAGGTCGATGGGATGGGCTTCACCGTCGACGTAGCCGGCCAGGTCCTCCGCCGGCCAGCCCACTTTCAGCAGGATCTGCTTGAGCCGACCCCGCTCGGAGGGGTGCACGATCACCGTGTCGTCGTCGATCCGGGCGCCCAACATGGGCGCGACCTTCTTGTGGCGCATCACCTCCTCGAGCACCGCCCGGTCGAGGCTGACCAACGTCAGTCCATGCGCCGGGTGCTTGACGAGCTGCAGCCGACCGAACCGGCCCATCGTGTCCACGATGTCCATGAGCAGCGGCTGCGGCACTGCGTACCGCGAATGGGTGACGAGCGCGTCCACCACCTGCTCGGCGTCGTGACCCGCGGCGCGGGCGTTCCACAGCGCCAGCGGGGTCACCCGGTAGGTGTGCATGTGTTCGGGTGCACGCTCGAGTTCGGCGAACGGGGCGATCGCCGCGCGCGCTGCTGGCGCGCCGGGGTGATCCACCTCGAGCAGCAGCGTCTTGTCGGATTGCACGATCAACGGTCCATCGGTCACCCGATCCATTGTCCAGATCGGCGCAACTCCTGTCAGTGGTGCCGAGGTCGGCCCCCGACGCCCGCCGAGGGGGATATCCCTCGAGCGCAGGTCAGGGGCCGATATCGGCACTCAGCCCTTCACGCACACCACCTGACGCAGGTGGGCGACCACCTCGACCAGATCGGTCTGCGCCGCGATCACCGAGTCGATGTCCTTGTAGGCCGCCGGGATCTCGTCGAGGACTCCGGCATCTTTGCGGGACTCGACGCCGGTTGTCTGCGCGACGAGGTCCTCGGGCGTGAACGTTCGGCGTGCCCTGGACCGGCTCATCCGTCGACCGGCGCCGTGGGACGCGGAGTAGAACGACGCCGCCGACCCCACCCCGCGGACCACATAAGACCCGGTGCCCATGGACCCGGGAATCAGCCCGAGCTCGCCGTGGCCGGCCCGGATCGCGCCTTTGCGGGTCACCAACAACTCGAGGCCGTCGATGTACTCGGCGGCCACGTAGTTGTGGTGGCAGCTGATCGGGTCGTCGAACCGGACGGTGCGGGCAGCGAAGGTCTCCGCCACGGCCGCGCACACCAGCGCGAGCATCACCCGGCGGTTGCGTGCCGCGTACTCCTGCGCCCACTCCAGATCGTGCCGGTAGGCATCCATCTCGGCTGTGCCGGAGAGGAACACCGCGAGGTCACGGTCGGGTAGATCGGCGTTGTGGGGTAACTTCGCCGCGATCGACATGTGGCGTTCGGCGAGTTCCTTGCCGATGTTGCGCGATCCGGAGTGCAACATCACCCAGACCGCGTCGTCGTCGTCCAGACAGACCTCGATGAAGTGGTTACCACCGCCGAGTGTGCCCAACTGCTTGTGCGCCCGGCCATCCAGTTTCTGTACGCCGTCGTGGAGTTCGTCGAACCGCTGCCAGAAATCACCCCAGCCGCCACCGACCTGCAACGGGCGCAGATCGACCGGTCGGGCGTGCGAGGTGAATCCCACCGGCACCTTCGACTCGATCGCCGACCGTAGCCCGGACAGGTCGTCGGGCAGGTCGTCGGCGACGAGGTCGGTCCGGACCGCGGCCATTCCGCACCCGATGTCGACACCGACCGCCGCCGGGCAGACGGCGTCGCGCATCGCGATGACCGAACCGACCGTGGCGCCCTTGCCGACATGGACGTCGGGCATGACACGAACCCCGTGCACCCAGGGCAGGGCGGACACGCGACGCAGCTGGTTGCGCGCCTCGTGCTCGATCGACTCCTCGTCGGTCCACAGCAGTGTCGACGCGCAGGCGCCCGAAAGGGGAACGGGGAAGCGGGTGTTCATGATGGTCCTGGGTCGCGAAGCGGCGCCGCGTCATGCGACGGTCCCCCCGGTGGGAGGCGCACTCACCGTACGTGGCCGCGTGCGCGCGGTCGAGGGAATTTGGACGCGCGACGGCCGCGACGTCGCTCAGCCCTCCAGTAGTTCGACACTGGTGATGCGATGCAACGAGAAGCGTTGTTCCTCCTCGCTTCCCGCATCCATGGCGATGAGTTGACCGGCGCCGAGGGTGCGTGGGGTGACCACGTGGCGACTGGCCGAACCCTGCGCGTCGACGTAGTCCACCCGCAGCCGACGGTTGACCCGCAGCGCCAATTGGATGAGCGCCGTGGCAGATTCGCCGCCTCCGGAGGCGCGGACCGGCGCAGCGGACGGATCGGCCGCCGCGGGGCGCGCCGACGCCGCGCGGTCCTGCGAACGCATCCGGGAGATGACCGAACGCAGCTGTTCCGGCGATGCCACCGGGCGTCGCGGCTGCGGTTGGCGGCGCGCCCGGGTGACACTCACCCGCGAGCCGCGTTCCCGCAGATCAACCAGGGTTCCGCTGGAATCCTCACCGGCGGGAGCGAATCCGGCCTCGCGCAACCGGTCGATCACCTCCCGCACATCCGCCTGGGACACCGCGACGGTCGGGGCCAAGGCACGCAGCGCGAGGTGTTCGGCGGCGTTGCTTCGCAGCACCGCGGCCAGGGTGGTGGCGTCCTCGCACCGCACGAACGCCGACGCCACCCCGACCCGCAACTGTCCGTGTTTGCGAGCGACGTCCTCGATCAGATAGGTCAGGGACTGGGGGACGGGCGTGCTGGAGTGCGCGGTGAACATCGTGAGCAACTCGCTGCTGCTGCGTCCGGCGTCGAGTGCGCGGCGCACGCTGCTCTCCGACACGCGGTACACAGAGGCCGCACCCCCGGATTCGAGGTCGGCCACCAGGTCCACCTGTTCGGCGAGGTCTGGCGTCATCGGCCCGGGAACGGTCAGGGTCAGATCGGCCTGGGCGAGGAAGTGGTCGACCGGTTCGGGCAGTGCCACCCGCATCGCGGAGAGCAGACGTGACTCCGCGTTGTCGGGTTCTCCGGGGTCGATCGCCGCGCGTCCGACCCCGGTCAGTGCGGCGTGGGCGACCACCCCGAGCTCGCGTGCCTCGCGCAGCGTCTCCTCGACGGCCCGCCGGGGGTATCGGCGCATCTGTCGCGGGTGCCGCCAGTGCAACGCGCTGACCAGGGCATCGATGCCGACGGGAAGCGATCGGGTGGCGTCGGCAAGGGTCTCGAGGATGGCGCGCCGTTGCAGCGGGGCGTAGGAGTCGTGGAGTTCGCCCGACAGGGCGGCGAGCGCATTGCCGTCGCGGTCCGGCTCACCCACCTGCCACGCCCGGCGCGGCATGTCCAGCCATGCCCCGAGCAGCGCCGCCCACTGACGGTCCGGCGTGTGGTGCAGCCACGCGTCGACCGTCGCGGTCGGGGCGAAGGCGAGTTCACCGTTGTCGGTGGCCGGTGCCGGTTCGGGAAACCCGGCGTCGATCAGCCGAAGGTAGGCGAGGAGTTCCACGACGAAGGCGACGCGTTGTTGCTCCAGGCCGGTCACCTTGGCGAGCCTGCGCAACTCGCGCACCCCGAGGGCCCCGCTGCGCAGCACCGCCGCCGGCGTTGCCCCGAGTGCGCGGATCAGCGTGGTGGTATGCCGGATCAGTTCGATCGCCTCGCCGCCGGCCGCGGCGTCGATGGCGGCGTGCGAGAACCGTTTCTTCGCCGCCGCATCGTGCAGGGCCGGTCTGCGGAGATCGGCGGTGGAAAGTGGTGGCTCGCCGCGCAGGAGCTGCCCGACCATCGGTGGCAACTCAACGGTTTGCGAGTCGACGCGGGCGAGCAGACCGTCGGCGATGAGCCGGGCCACCGGCTGGTCGGGATCGGCGTCGGGTGCTGCGTCGCGGCTGCGTCCGAGAGCGGGCCCCCGTGACAGGGTTTCCAGGAGGGAGCGTTCACGTTCGTCGAGGCCGTCCAGTCGGGCTTGCAGCTGCTCGGTGGTTTGCCGTGCCAGGGGCCCGGTGAGGTGGTGCGCCCGCCATGGGAGGGCCGCAGGCGCGTGTGCGCCGGACACGATCGCGTCGTCGGGTCCCCACACCAGGGCACGCGTGCGCAGGTGATGCACGCGCGCGATGATCTCGTCGTCGTCGGCGCGTCCGGACAGCGCCGCGACGACAGCGTCGACCGAGGTCGGGGCGGGGATGCGGCCCGATGACCCGGTACCAAGCCCGAGGATGACCTCGAGCACCGCCACGTCGAGCAGGTCGAGGTCTTCGCCGACCAGCGCCGACGACGCGGCGGCCAGCGCGCGCGACGCCAGCACCCCGGTGCCCGCCGGTGGCGGCGACGCCAGATCCGGGCGGGCGGAGAGCAACTCGAACAGCTCGTCGTCGCTGCGCAGCGCCAGATCGTCGGCCAGGCTCAGTCCCTGGTCATCCGCACTCATTCGGCTGATTCTACTGAGCACCGACGTCGCGCCGGTTTCGCCGGCACGGCGCACCGGGGTGCATGGCACAATGAGCGCGTGGCTGAGAAGAAGAAGTATGTCGACAACGGCTGGCCGAAGGACGGGAACGGCGACGCCGCCGAACATGCGGTATCGGAGTTCGCCACCCACATCTCGGGTGCGCTCTCACCGTTCGGCGATGTCGAATTCCCGATCCCGCTCGAGGATCTTCCCTTCGTGCAGTCGAAGACCGTCGTCAACCGCTGACAAGCGGGTGTCCGACCAGGGCCGATCGCCCGACATGACCGGTCTGAGTCATATCGACTCGACCGGCGCGGCGCACATGGTCGATGTCGGGGGTAAGGCCGCCACCACGCGGCGTGCGGTCGCCGGTGGCAGGTTCCGAACGACGGCCGAGGTCATCGGTTTGCTCAGCGACGGCAAGCTGCCCAAGGGCGACGTCCTGGCGACCGCGCGAATCGCCGGCATCATGGCGGCAAAGCGGACCGACGAACTCATCCCGCTGTGTCACCAGTTGGCGTTGTCGTCGGTGGAGGTCGATTTCTCGATCGGCGACGACCACATCGACGTCACCGCAACCGTGTCCACCAGCGGTCAGACCGGTGTGGAGATGGAGGCGTTGACCGCCATCGCGGTGACCGGGTTGACCCTGCACGACATGGTCAAGGCCGTCGACCGCCGGGCCAGCATGACCGATATCCGTCTGTTGGCGAAGACCGGTGGGAAATCCGGACCGTGGCACCGTGACTGACCCCGCCACCAGCGGCCATCCGCGGGTCGCCCGGATCGTGGTCGCGTCCACCCGTGCAAGTCGCGGTGAGTATCCCGATCGAACCGGCCCGATCATCAGTGAGTGGCTCACCGCGCGACATTTTGTGGTCGAGGAACACCGGGTGGTCTCCGACGGGCCCCCGGTCGGTTCGGCCTTGCGCGCCGGCGTGGACGCTCATGCCGACGTGATCATCACGACCGGTGGTACCGGACTGTCGCCCACCGACCGCACCCCCGAGGAGACCCGGGGCGTGCTGGATCTGGAGGTTCCCGGCCTCGCCGGTGCCATCCGTTCGGCGGGGTTGCCGAAGGTGCCGACCGCGGTGCTCTCGCGTGGTCTCGCGGGTGTCGCCGGGTCCACCCTGATCATCAACCTGCCGGGGTCGCCCGGCGGAGTTCGGGATGGTTTGTCGGTGCTCGACGGGGTACTCGACCATGCACTCGACCAGATCCGAGGAGGCGATCACAAGTGAGCGACTTCGCGCCGGTACAGGTCGTGCGGGCTGCACTCGCTGCGGAGCCCATCGCACTCGGTGAGCACGAGGACCTCGTGACCCGGGCAGCCGGCGGACGTGCCGGCGCCGTCGTGGGATTCGTCGGTGCGGTGCGCAATCACGACGGCGGCCGCGAGGTGACCCGACTCGACTACTCGGCACATCCGACCGCTCCCGATGTGCTGCGGCAGGTGGTTGAGGGCGTCGTGACGCAGATGGCGGGGGTTCGGGCGGTCGCGGTGTCACATCGGGTCGGTGACCTGGCGATCGGCGACGTCGCATTCGTGGTGACCGTCGCCGCCGACCACCGTCGGGCGGCGTTCGAGACCTGCTCAGAACTGGTCGATCAGGTGAAGGCACAGCTGCCGGTGTGGAAGCATCAGCACTTCGGCGACGGCTCCGACGAGTGGGTGGGGTCGGCGTGACCGCCGACCGCGACCAGACCACACCGCCGCGCGACGCCGAACGCAACGAGACCCGGACCGAGCGGCTGGACCGCAACTGGGCGAGCCTGCTGCAGGAATTGCGGGTTGTGCAGACCGGCGGTCAGATCCTGACCGGCCTGATGCTGACCGTCCCGTTCCAGGAGGGCTTCGAGGAACTCACCTCGCGGCAGCAGTACATCTTCGTGATCAGCCTGGTGTGCGCGGTGTTGTCGACCATCACCCTGATCTCACCGGTCGCATTGCATCGACTGTTGTTCCGCCGGCATGCGATCGATCGCCTGGTGCACCGAGCGCATCGACTGACCCTGATCGGGATCACCTTCCTCGGCATGGCACTGACCGGCGTGCTCGCGGTGATCTTCGACATCGTGTTCGGCGGATGGGCCGCTTTGGCGGCAGCGGTGATCGCTGTCGTCGTCTTCGTGTGTATGTGGGTGGTGCTGCCCTTCAACGAGCGCCGACGCCTGGGCGACGACTGACCCGAGTTCGACCGTTCCATCTCGCCGACATCGGCGCATGCCCCGCCCCGTCGAGTGGGCGCCGTTTCGCGTCCATCGGGCACCGTCTCCGTGGTGGGTCGGGCACACCAGCCCGAGAAATGGACAAGGGCCCCGCACGGGCGCGTGGCCGTCGTGCGGGGCCCTTCGACTAGGGGCCCGTGTGGGCTGTGCTCAGCTGTCGATCAGGGATTCGGCAGCTGATCCTTGTGCTGGTTGAACAGGTCGATCTGATCCGGGGTGAGCTCGTAACCGCTCTGCTTGGCGGCCTTCCACAGGTCGCGTACCTCGGGGGTGACCTGGTTGTTGTCGATCGCCTGGCCGAGCGCCTGGTCGATCTGCTTGTTCACATCCGCGGTGCTCCCGGCGTCGGGGGCGGTGGCCCAATCGAACGGAGCGGGCAGCTCGGGCAGCTTGGGCAGGACCGGAGCAGGCTTCGGTGCGGCCGGAGCGGAGCGCTGGGTGGCGCCCGACAGCCCGGTACCGCAGGTCGGCCATGCGCCCTTGCCCTGGCCGGCGAGCACACGCTCGGCCACGACGATCTGCTGCTCCTTGGTGGCCTGATCGGCGGTCGGCGCGAACTCGCCGCCGCCGTAGCCGCTCCAGGTGCTCGGGCTGAACTGCAGGCCACCGTGGTAGCCGTTGCCGGTGTTGATCGACCAGTTGCCGCCCGATTCACACTGCGCGACCTGGTTCCACTCGGCGTCGGTGGCCGCGTTGGCGGTTCCGGTTCCCAGCAGAGCGGCGCCGCCGCCGAGGACGGCCCCGGTCAGCGCGACCTTCGCGAAGGTCTTGGTGGTGGTGGCTGTCGTCGGTTTGCGATGACGTCCGGACATTGCTGCGTTTCCTCTCTCCACGCGCCTACGAAGTCAGCTGTCGGGTTCGGGCGAGAGGTGCCCGGCCCCGCCGTTGACGCTTGTCATTGGCGGGACTTGACCCCAAGGACGTCGTATCGGCATCCGTTCCCTTGCGGGAGGTGGGTCCCCCGTCCTCGCTCCTAGATGTCGTTCTCGTGCGTCTCATCGGTGGAGCGAGGTTCGGCGCGGCCGATGCGACGTTATGCATTTGGTTACTTTCTCGTGACCCCCCGAGGGCGTCGTTGAGTCACACTACGACTTCTCGCATTGCTAATCACGTTGTTGGCAAGGCTGTTTTCCGCGTCCGAGTGGGGCTTTCGACTCAGAATTCGCGTCCTGCCTGCTCACGGCCTGATGGTCGAGTCGTGTCCTAGCCGTAATCAATCCGTTATGTGACTAAGCTCACACACGAGATGTGGTGTCAGCCACCGGCAAACGGCGGGAGCACGTCGAGAGTGTCGCACCGACCCAGCCGGGCCCCGCGGTCACACAGCGCCACCGAATCCCGCAGATACGAGCACCGTTCGAGCACCCGCCCGAGGTCGGGGTTGTCCTTGCCGAGCACGGCCTCCAGATCACCCAGAGTCGCCTCGTCGTCCACGTCGAGGACGGCCGACTCCACTCCGGCGGCGGCGCGCGCCGCAGCGAAATAGCGGATGGTCACGTGCACGGTCAGCCCCCGATGGCCGACATCGGCCGGCTCGGTTGCAGGAATCCCGGATCGTTCACGCCGTGGCCGGCCGACTTGGCCCAGGTGTTGCCACGCCAGCGACGGGCGAGCGCGTCGTCGAGGTCGTGGCCGGTCAGCCCTCCGCGCACGATCTCGCGGAGGTCGGTCTCACCCTGCGCGAACAGACAATTGCGTAGCGCGCCGTCGGCGGTCAACCGGGTGCGGTCACAGTCACCGCAGAACGGCCGCGTGACCGACGCGATCACCCCGATGCGCGCCGGGGAACCGTCGACGTCGAAGCCGTCGACGAGCCAGGTGGCCGCGGGGGCGCTACCCCGCGGTCGGGGATCGGGGCGAAGCGAGAAGTGGGCTCTGAGCTTCGCGAGGATCTCATCGGCGGTCACCATCGACGCGCGGTCCCACCGATGATCAGCGTCGAGTGGCATTTGCTCGATGATGCGTAGCTGATATCCGTGGTCGAGGCAGAAGTGAGCTAGCTGGGGCAGCCTCGTGAGGTCGTCGTGATCGGCAAGCACCGCGTTGACCTTCACCGAGCTGAGCCCGGACGACCGGGCCGCGGCGAGGCCGGCGAGTACATCGTGCAGCCGGTCGCGTCGTGTGATCTCGGCGAACCGCGTCGCATCCACCGTGTCCAGCGAGATATTCACCCGATCCAGCCCCGCCGCCACCAGGCCATCGATCCGGCGGGCCAGACCGAGCCCGTTGGTGGTCATCGCGATCTCGGGACGCTCTGGGCGCGCCGACATCGCGGAGATCAGATCCTCGAGGTCGCGGCGCAGCAACGGTTCGCCACCGGTGAACCGGATCGATCGGATGCCGAGATCCCGGACCCCGACCGTCATCACCCGGATCAATTCGTCGGTGCGCAGGACCTCGTCGGTGGGCAGCCAGTCGAGACCCTCGGCGGGCATGCAGTAGGTACAGCGCAGGTTGCAGCGGTCGGTCACCGACACGCGTAGGTCGGTGGCCACCCGGCCGAAGCGGTCGCGCAGCGGGCCAGTGGTGGGCGCATCGGTGGGCTCCACCCGATCCGACGGGGTGGTGGGGAGCCCGAGTCCGACGATGGTCATCGGCCGTCCCGAAGTGCTTCCAGAGAGCGGAAGGTGCTGGCGTGGAAGACCAGGGGCTCCACGCCGGGGTCGAAGCGCAGTGCCTCGATACGCAGCAACACCAGGGTGTGGTCGCCGGCGGGGATCTCGTTGAACAACGAGCAGGACAGGCTGGCCGCCGCGTCCGGGATGAAGACCGCGCCGTCGTCCGTGCGGATCGGGGTGATGCCGTCGAACCGGGAATCTGCCGGCCCGGCGAGCTGCCGGCAGAGGTCGGACTGGTCCCGGGCGAACACGCTGACCCCGATGGCCGGCGCGGTGCGCAATCGCGGCCACGTGGTGGACGTGTTCTGCACACACAGCGACACCAGCGGCGGTTCGAGGGAGACGGTGGTGAACGCGCTCGCGGCCATCCCGGCCGGAGCGGCGGTACCGTTCTCGTCGGGGAGCCGGCAGGCCACCGCGACCACTCCGGACGGGAAGCAGCCGTAGGCCTGGCGGAGCGTGTCCGAATCGGCGGCCGGACGAAGATCGTCGGCGACGGGCATCACGGAGTCGACCCTCACCGCGCCCTCCGTCCCGATCGCAGCGCGAACGCGATGCCCAGGATGAATCCGACAGGGGCACACATCGTCAGCAGATACACGAAGGTCGGCGCCGTGTCGCCGTCGGTGACCAGCGGCGTCACGAACAACGCGACGATCGCGGCGAGCCCGATCGCGAAGACGACCCCGGCCGCCCGCAGGAGGCGGGGAGTGGAGTGACTCTGCATGTCCTCCACGGTAGAACACCGCGCCGTCTGGTGGCGGCGTGCGTCGAGAAGCCAGCTCGGCTCGGCCGGTCGTGGGTATTCCATGTGACCGTGGGGCCGGCCGTTGGCTAGACTGTGCCTCATTGGCGCCTCTGCTCATCTGATGGAGGGCTGGCCCGGGTTCGGGACGGCTGCTGGGTCAGGTGAGGGGCGCTTTTGTCATGACACGTCCGAAAACGCAGATGAGGGTGAGCGCAGTGCCGACCGGCAAGGTGAAGTGGTACGACGCGGAGAAGGGCTTCGGCTTCCTGTCGCAAGAGAGCGGCGAGGACGTCTACGTCCGTTCGTCCGCGCTTCCGGAGGGCGTGGAGACGCTCAAGCCCGGGCAGCGCGTCGAATTCGGGATGGCCGCCGGTCGCCGCGGACCGCAGGCGCTCAAGGTGGCTGTGCTCGATCCCGCACCCAGCGTCGCGAAGAACACCCGCGAGGCGGCCCGCAAGGACGCCAAACGGCACACCCCCGATGAACTGCACGGCATGGTGGCGGATCTGATCACCTTGCTCGAAGGTGCGGTGCAGCCGGAACTGCGCAAGGGCAAGTACCCCGACCGCAAGACCTCCCAGCGGATCTCCGAGGTGGTTCGCGCGGTCACCCGCGAGCTGGAGCACTGAGCGCCGCGCCGCTGCCCGGCAACTGCATGCCCTCCGGAGAGGTGTCCGCGGCGAGATAGCCGCGCATGCTGACGGTGTCGTCGCCGGCGGAGACTACCGACGGCAGCTGCACCTCGATCGCGATCAGGATCCGGTCCGGGGTGGAGTGCAGCACCGTGGTGTAGGTGGAATTGGACCGCATCGGCACGATCGTGCCGTCGGGCCCGCTCGGGGTGAGATACTGCACGACCAGGTTCCAGGGCCATTCGGCGATGTCCTGAGACACCGACAACATCATCGATTCGCCGACCGGCACCGGCACCCGGGCCACGTCGATCGCGGTGGGGTCTTCTGGTTCGCAGTTGCGCAGGAACACATCACACATCCGGGTCGGCTCCACGCGCACCAGGCGATCACCCACCGCGAGCTGCAGATACGGATCTTCGTCGGGGTGACCGCCGGACCAGGTGTCCTTGGTGAGAACCGCGACGGCCCCGCCGACGATCACGACGAACGCGACGACCACCGCCGCGATGATGGCCATGACCTTCTTGTCTGCACTGCTGAGATTCACCGTCTAGTGCCGTCCTGTGTGGTGGGGTTTGGTCGGAGGAGTTGTCCGGCCGGGGTCGAGATCGGGCCGGCGAGGATCGTGGGGTGCCCGGTGCGCGCGGGTCGGTGCCGTCGAGGGCGAGCCGTGGCTGCCACGGCGCCACGGCCGGTCTGGGTCGCCGATCGCGGCGAAGGCCACCGTCGGTTCGGCGTAGTCGGGTCGACGTCCGCCGATGCCGGGGATCAGCGAGGAACCGCGATTGGTCAGCACCGTCTGCACCAGACCTATGCCCAGGAGTACGGCCACCACGGTGAACCCAATCCACAGCGTGGTCGGCAACACCACGCCGAGCGTCGCGCCGAAGACCCAGCCCAACTGCAGCACCGTCTCCGACCGACCGAACGCCGATGCGCGCGATTCGTCGGGGAGGTCGTCCTGGATCGACGAGTCCAAGCACACCTTGCCGATGGCGCTGGTGCCCGAGGCGACGAACGCCGCGACCGTCGCGATCACGATGCTGCCGAAGATGGCGGCGAGTACCGCCGCGACGAAACAGGCTGCGGTGCACCAGACCACAATGGTCGGTGGGTTCTTCAGCTCCAGTCGGGTGCCGAGACCGTTGCCCAGCATGTTGCCCACCGCGGCCGCCGCGCCCACCGCACCCAACAGCACCAACTGGGTCCAGTCGGAGTGCACATCCTGTTGGGCCTTGGCGTAGAACGCGATGTAGAGCGTCAGGAAGCCGGTGAGAATGCGGATGGTCGCGTTACCCCACAGGCCGGCGACCACCTTGCGTCCCAACGGTTGCCGCATCTTCTGGGCGAGTTCGTTGGCCGTCTCCCGCGCGCCGCGCAATCCGCCGGCTCCGCCGGAATCGTGTTCGGGGGCCCGCGACATCGCCGGCTCGCCGTGGTAGGTCAGCGTGGTGGGGATCTCACCCTCGGTGACCTCCACCCAGGACGGGATGCGCATGCACAGCCACGCGCCGACCGCCGCGATGATGGCCAACCACACCATGGCGCCGGGGATGTGGAACGGCAGCACCTTGCCCAGCAACAGTTCGAAGACCGCAGCGACGGCCCCGCCGACCAGCGTCCCGCCGATCAGACCGAATGTGGTGAGCCGGGAGTTCACCCGGGGCAGATCGATCGACGGCGGCACCACTCTGGGGGTGACGGCCGACTTCAGCACACCAAACGATTTCGACAACACCAACAAACCCAGCGCGCACGGATAGAGCACCCACGGGTCGTACTGCAACTGCTGCGCAGCGCTGTCCCACGACGAATTCGCCATGATCAGCAACGCGAGCACCGCGCGCAAACCGAACGTGGTGGCCATGGCGATGCGTCTACCGTGCTGCAGCCGGTCCAGCAACGGCCCGATGAGTGGGGCGATCAATGCGAACGGCGCGATCGTCAGCGCCAGATACAGCCCGACATTCGTCTTCGACTCCCCGGTCGCCGCGGCGAAGAACAGCGTGTTGGCCAGGGCGACCGCCATCGCCGCGTCGACGGCGAAGTTCGCGATGACGGGCAGCGTGAGTGCCGTCATCCCGGATCGATCGGCGCCGTCGGCGGTGGCCGCCTGATAGATCTTGCCGACACCGCGCCCGGTCAGCTCGCGGCTGCGCATCGCCGCAACCCGGGCCACGGTCAGTTTCTTGGGCATCCGCGGGTCGGTGGACGCCGTCGACGGCATCGCCCGTGTGCGCTCGGCGCCCGCGGCGGCGGGGTGCTCGTCGTCGAGCGGAGGTAGATGCGGGTTGTGGGTTCGGGGCGGGAGGTACGCATGATCGTTGGGCCCCCGCGCAGCACCGCGGCCGGTCGCACGTCCGGAACGGCCGTCGTCGGCGGGGTAGTTCGCCGTACCCGGATGCTGTCGTGGACTGCGCCGATCGTGGCCGTTGCCCGCAAAGCCGTCGCGACCCTGGTAGCGGGTCGGGTCACCGTCGTCCCGGCGGGGGGAGTGGGGACTGGGTCGGTTCACACCGACAATTGTTCCTCATCGTGGCCGTCGAGTCGCGGATGGTCGCCACCAGCGAGGCGGGTCCGTGCCGCGAGCGCGGGTTCGTGTTGCACACTGGAGGGGTGACTCTTGTATTCGACGGTGACCGGCTGCTCGCCGCCGCCGACGTGGCGCGCGCCGCGCTCGTCGAGGATGGCCAGCAACCGGGACGGCACCTGGAGAGCACCCCGGAGGGGGAGTGGGCGGTCGCCCACTATTTCGAGGCGGACCTGCCTGGCTACCGCGGGTGGCAGTGGTGCGTCGTGGTGGCCGGTGCGCCCGGCCACGACGAGATCACCGTGAGCGAGATCGTCCTGCTGCCCGGCGAGGGGTCGCTGCTGGCGCCGAACTGGGTGCCGTGGAACGAGCGGATCGCCGCGGGTGATCTGACGCCTGGCGACGTGCTGGCCGCAGAACCCGACGACCACCGACTGGTCCCCAATCAGGTCGACACCGCCGACGAGTTCCGGTTCGACGACGACAGCACCGATCCCGACGACATCGGGCAGATCGCGGGCGAGATCGGACTGGGTCGCCGGCGACTGCTCAGCCCGGAGGGCCGCGACGAGGCGGCGCAACGATGGCACGACGGAGATTTCGGTCCGCACAGTGACATGGCCGCCGCGGCGCAGTTCAACTGCGCGACGTGCGGGTTCTATCTGCCGATCGCGGGCGCGCTTCGACCGGCATTCGGTGTCTGCGCCAACGAGTACTCGGCCGATGGACAGGTGGTCGCCGCCGACTACGGGTGCGGCGCCCACTCCGATGTCGCGGCCCCGCGAGGCCAGGGATCACCCGCCTACGATGCGTTCGACGACGGCGTCCTGGAGATCGTGCACGTGACGGCGGCAGACGCCGGCGGGGAAGCGACCTCCTGACCGAGGGTGCCCGGGCCGACCGGTTCGGCCTGGACGAGATGCGATCCGCCGTCGTATCGGCGTGGCGGTCATCGGCCACCCGGTACGTCGAGGACGCCACCACCGAAGACGATCTCGTCACCGTCGGTTACCGCGACCGGCTGTTCACCGAACTCGTCGCCAATGCGGCCGATGCGGCGATGACCGCCGACGTTGCCGGTCAGGTCCGGATCTGGTCATCGGACGAACGCACGGTCCATGTCGCCAACACCGGGGCCCCGGTTTCGGATGATGGCGTGCGTTCGCTGCTGTCCCTGCGTGTCTCGGCGAAGGTCGCGGGTGCGCAGAGCGTGGGGCGCTACGGCGTCGGGTTCACGGCAACCGCGGCTGTCGCCGATCGCGTCGAGGTGCGTTCGACCACCGGGTCTTTCGTGTTCGACCGCGCTCGCACCGCGCAGGTCCTCGCCGACGAACGCGTCGCGACCGGTTCGCGGCGGCCGCCCCTGTTGCGGCTGGCGTGGCCCGTCGACGAGCCACCCGCCCCCGGGATGGACACCGAGATCGTCCTGTACCTCAGCGACGGCAATTCCGCTGCGGACCTGGTGGGGGCCGCGCGTGCGCAGGCCGCCGATCTGCTGTTGGAACTGCCCGGGCTAGGTCAGATCACCGTCGGCGACACCGCCTTCACGATCGAGATGGCGCCGACCCCACCCTCGACGCCTGAGGAGCGAGGCGCCAGCCGAGCGTCACGAAGGGCCGCAACGCAACACATCACCATCACCATCACGTCACCTCGCCGAACGCGCGTCCATCACTGGTTGCAGACCGGCCTGCACACCCGATGGCTGGTCGAGATCGATGACGCAGGCGCGCTCGCCGAGACGCCCTCGGCCCTCAGCGAGAACGTGCTGCGCGCACCGACTCCCACCGACATCGAACTGACCTTGCCCGCCGCGGCCATCACCGGCCTACACCTCACGCCGGACCGGCGCCACCTTCATCCCGACGCCGACATCGCCACGGCTGCACACGGTTACGCCGACCTGATGCGGGCACTGCCGGCATCGGTCCGGCCGTCACTCATCCCGGTGCCCGCGCATTCACGCAACCGCGACGATGCCGCGCTGAGCGCGGCGGTGCTCGCGGACCTCGTCGATGAGGCATGGTTACCCGGGGCGGCGGGCGACGAGCTGGTGCCCGGCAGATCGGTGGTCTTCGGTGACCTCACCGCAGACCTTGCCGAGGTGCTCGCGCCGCTGATGGGCGATCTGGCCCATCCCGACGTTTCGGAGCGTCGCCACCTGGCCCGCCTGCGCAGTGTCGGGGTGACCGAGATCGGACTCGCCGACCTCGCCGAACGACTCACCGGCACACAACGATCCTCGACGTGGTGGCGCGATCTCTATGTGGCGCTGTCGCCGCTGGTCACGACCGCCGCCGATGCGGAGGAACTCGGTGCGCTGCCGATCCCACGCTCCGACGGACGGGTGTCGGTCGGTGCCCGCGGGCTGTTCCTCGCCGACGGCATCGACACCCCGCTGCGTTGGGTTCCGACCGTCGACGCACAGGCACGTCACCCGCTGCTCGAACGGTTGGGCGCAACCACGTTGACGGTGAGCGACGCCCTGGCTGATCCTGCCTTGCGGCAACTGATCGACCACGGCGACGACGACGAGTTGGCCGTGGTGGCCGGGGAGGTGTTGGCCCTGCTCGCCGCCGATCCGCCCGCAACGGTGCCGGAGTGGCTTGCTGCGCTGCCCTTGCCAGATCAGCATGGCGAACTGCGGGCCGCCGACGAACTGCTGCTGCCCGAGAGTCCGCTGGCCGCCGTCCTCGTCGACGACGCACCGTTCGGCAGGGTCGCCGACGATCTCGTGGATCGGGTGGGTGTCGAACCGCTGCGCGCACTCGGTGTGGGGTGGGGGTTTCTGACCGTCGTCGACGAGCTGCCGGTGGGCCCCGATCACGATCTCCCCGACGAAGACCAGTGGTGGGAGACCCTCGGGGATCCGCCGGAAACCCTCGCGGCTGTACGTGATCTGGACCTGATCGACGACGACCGCTGGCCACAGGCGCTGACGCTGCTGGCCACCGACCGGCGCACCGCGCCGCTGCTCGCCGACCGGCACGGATACACCGCGTGGTGGCTACGACAGCATGCCGTCATCGACGGCCATCCGCTCGGCTGGTACCGGGCGCCATCCGACACATTGATGAGCGGGGTGCGAGACGTACTGCACCATCCGCACGCCGACGAACTCGCGGCCGCCCTCGGCGGCGACGTCATCGAATCCGACGCCGACGCCGACACCGTCCTCGCGCATCTGGGTGAGGCGGCGCGCGAGATAGAGTCCGGCGTCGCCGCCGCGGTGCACGCGAATCTGGTGATCGCCGCCCGCCGCGGGGTCATCGATCCGACCGAACTCGCGGTACCCGAACGAGTTCGGTCGGCGTCCGGCCACGCCGTGGCGTCGGCCGTGGTGCTCGACCGACCGTGGTTGACACAGGTGCTCGGTCCGGACGAGATCGTGCTGGCCGGCGTGGCGACCGACCCCGATGACGCGGCCGTGCTGGCTGAGATCCTCGATCTGCCCACGGCAGGTGATGAGGTGCGGGGCGAGGTGCTGGATGAGGGAACGCCGGCCACCTGGGCGTGCGCCGAGGCGACACTGTTCGCCGCGACCTGGGGTCACGCCCTGGCCCGCGCAGACATCCGGTTACACGACGAACTCTGGGTTCGGGTGCACCGCAACGGGGAGCGGAGTGACCAGCGGGTCAGGTGGTGGATCGACGAGGGTGGGATTACTCATCTGCCGCGGCTATCCCGACCGTGAGGATCGACGCCAGCTGACGGTACGCCGACGCGTCGTCGAGCCCGGTGGTCGCTGCGACCTCGCGGCGCTGGATACGGCTCATCATCGAGGCCGCCATGTCCGCGGCGAAGGCGGCGTCCACATCGCGGAACTCCCCGGCGGCGACACCCTCGCTGATCAGTCCCTGCACGCGCAGCGCGGCGGCGGCCGTGTTGCGTTCGTACAGTTCGCGAGTCGGTCCGAAGGCATGCAGGTCCGTCATGAACGCTTCCGATGCCGGGGCCAAGGCGTCGCCGACCGCGACCAGGTAGGTGATCACCCGGTCCCGGGCGGTCACCGCACCGGCCACCGCCGACTCCACCTGTGTGGTGGCGGTGCGGAAGAACTGCGTCACTGTGGCGACGACCAACTGCTCCTTGCTGCCGGCCAGGGTGTAGAGGGTCGACTTGGAACATCGTAGGCGTGTGGCGAGATCCGCGACGCCCAGCTGCGCGAATCCCTCGGCCAGCAGCAGGGTCAGCAACCGATTGAACAGATCGTCGCGGCGCCGGGTGCCGAAGCCGATGGTGTCGTCCACGTCAGAAATAGTACTATCTGGAGTACTGTAGTACTGGTTTCGTTCCCCCGGAGGTCGTGTCATGCCCGTTGATCGTTTGCTGCCCAGTGATGAAGCGCATGACCTCATCGCCCTGACCAGGGATTTCGCCGACAAGCGGCTTGCGACGATCGTGGACGACCACGAGAAGCAGGAAAAGTACCCCGAGGGCTTGTTCGCCGAGATGGGGGAGGCCGGATTGCTCGGTCTGCCATATCCGGTGGAGTGGGACGGTGGTGGCCAGCCCTACGAGGTCTACCTGCAGGTTCTCGAAGAGCTCGGGGCGCGATGGGCCGCGGTGGCGGTCGCGGTGAGCGTGCACGGGTTGGCCTGCCACCCGCTGTTCCACTACGGCACCGATGAGCAGAAGCAGCGGTGGCTGCCGGACCTGCTCAACGGCAGACTCGTCGGCGCGTACAGTCTCTCGGAACCGCAGGCCGGTTCCGACGCCGCCGCCCTGGCGTGTAAAGCCGAACCCGTCGACGGTGGGTATCGGGTGAACGGGGCAAAGGCGTGGATCACGCACGGCGGAATCGCCGATGTCTACAACCTCTTCGCCCGCACCGGTGAGGGATCCAAAGGGATCAGCTGCTTTCTCGTCGCACGCGATACCGAGGGACTCGGCTTCGGCAAACCCGAGGAGAAAATGGGCCTGCACGCCGTGCCCACCACCTCGGCCACCTACGACGATGCGCTGGTGACTGCGGATCGTCGGCTCGGCGCGCAAGGGGAGGGTCTGCCGATCGCGTTCTCCGCGTTGGATTCCGGACGCCTGGGCATCGCGGCGGTGGCCACCGGTCTGGCACAGTCCGCGCTCGACGCGGCGGTCGAGTACGCCGGAGAGCGAACGGCTTTCGGTCGAAAGATCATCGACCACCAGGGTCTCGGGTTCGTGCTCGCCGACATGGCGGCGGCGGTGGATTCGGCCCGTGCCACCTATCTCGACGCGGCGCGGCGACGCGACGCCGGCCGTCCGTATTCGCGTGCCGCCGCGACCGCCAAGCTCGTCGCCACCGATGCCGCGATGAAGGTCACCACCGACGCCGTGCAGGTGTTCGGCGGCTACGGCTACACCAGGGACTTCCGGGTGGAGCGATTCATGCGGGAGGCCAAGATCACGCAGATCTTCGAGGGCACCAACCAGATTCAACGTCTGGTGATCGCACGCTCGCTGGCCTCCCGCTGAACCGGTCATCTCAGCGGGTCGCATCCGGGTCGTAGCGGAAGGCGCGCCGGTCGGCGGCGGTGAAGCGCCGTAGAAACAGCCGAGCGATGAGCCATACCGGCTTCGGTACGTGCGTCCGCACCGACCGGAGATCCCCGCCGTCGAGCCCCTTGATCGCCCATGGGGCCACCCGAAACAAGTCGGTCAGCGACGAGTCTTCACCGAACTTGGCCTCGAGGTCGGTCCATTCCTGGGGCGACAGGTGACGCTGCACCAGCGCCAGCGCGTCCGTTTCCTCATGCGCGAGGTGGGCGATGAGACGATCGTGGGTGCGCCGCAGCGTGTCCGCGAGTTCGAGTCGGGCTGCGTCGTCGGCGCCGGCCGCCAGGCGGGCGAAGCCGGCGTCGCCGGCAGCCAACAGCGGATCGATCACGCCGTGTTCTGCCTCCATCTCGGCAAGGGTCTGCTGTTCGGCCGCTGAGCTGCGTGACTCCAGAAGCGGCCAGAGCCACTGATCCTCACCGGTGTGGTGATGGTGCAGGGTGTCGCGGAACAGCTCCCAGCGTTTGTGCAGCGCCTGCCAGGTGGCGTGATCGTCGACGGGTGTGCGGGGCGCGGTTCGGGCGAACTGGTAGAGGTCGCGCCGAAAGGCGTAGTGCATCAAGTACATCATGAACGGGTCGTTCGGTCCGTCCGGGGCGGCGGCCTGTCCGGGCAGTACGACCTGGGTCGGATTGTCGGAACCGGCGAGTTGAGCGGTCATCGGAATGTCCTTTCTTGGTGATGAGCTGAGGGTGCGACACATCGCTTGGGCCACAGTTGTGGTCGGCTTGGCCGACACGATCGAAGGCGCCGCAGGAGGCGTTCAGGTGCGGGTGAGTTGGGGCGTTGCCGCTGACCCGGGTGCCGGGGTCGGGTCGTCGTCGAGCTCGACGTCGATGCGGGGCAGGATGTGGTCCAGCCACGCCGGCAGCCACCAGTTGAACCTGCCGAGCAAACTCATCGTCGCGGGCACCAGCACCATCCGGATCACCGTGGCGTCCAACAGGACCGCCACCGCCATCCCGAGTCCGAGCATCTTGAGCACGATGTCGGTCTCGGTGGCGAAGCTGATGAAGACGGCGACCATGATCGCCGCGGCGGTGGTGATGACCCGACCGGTCTTCGCGAGGCCGGCGATGACCGCTGCGCGGGCGTCGCCGGTGGCCAGCCACTCCTCCCGAATGCGCGACAGCAGAAACACCTCATAGTCCATCGACAAGCCGAACAGGACGGCGAAGATCAGTATCGGTACCCAACTGGACACGGCCACCGGATGATCCACCCCCAGCAGCGACAGGCCCCAACCCCACTGGAAGACCATGGTGATCACTCCGTAGGCGGCGGCCACCGACAACAGGTTCATCAGCGCTGCCTTCACCGGGACCACGACTGACCGGAACAGCACGGTCAGCAGCACCACGGATGCGGCGACGACGAATCCGATCACCACCCACAGGCGTTGCTGCAGCAGAGTGGAGATGTCGTCGAGGTACGCCGTATAGCCGGTCAGGATCGCACCCGCGGGCAGGCTCGAACGGATGTCGTCGAGCACGTCGACGGTCGCTGCGTCGGCGGGGTCGTGGGCGATGGTGACATTGATGATGTCGAGGGCGCCATCGGGTGATGCAGTGGTGGGGGCGACCGCGGTCACACCGTCGACGCGTTCGAGCGACGCGCGCGTGGCGGCCAACTGTGCCGGGGTGACCTCATCGGTGGGCGCGACGATCACCACGTCGGCGTTCGCGCCGGCACCATATTCGGTGGCGAGAAGATCGTGCGCCTTGCGCGTGGTCAACTCGCTCGACTGCGCTCCGGAATCCTGCGGCCAGGTGCGCATCGACATCGCGGGCGCGGCCAGTGCGAGCATCAGGGTCAGCGCGATCAGCACCGCGGCCACCGGCCGCGACCCGACGCGCGCGGCCCAGCGGGCGGTCAGCGGCGGACGTGTCGCGATGGCGTCGTCTACCGGCTCCGTCGACAGCGACCGTGTCTTGCGCGGCACGATGCGTCGCCCGGCCAACCGACACAGGGCCGGTACCAGCACCAGGGTTGCGATCAGCATCGCGATCACGGCGATCGCCGTCGCGAACCCGAACGACGAGTACGTCGGCAGTCCCGCCAGCGGCAGCCCCATCAGCGAGACCAGCACCGTCGTGGCGGCGAACACCGCCGAGCGACCCGCGGTGGCCACCGACCGGGCCGCGGCCTCGATCGGATCGTGGCCACGACGCAAGAACTCCACGTGCCGGCTGACCACCAGCAGCGCGTAGTCGATGCCGACACCCAGGCCGACCATGCTGGCCACCATCGGGGCGGTGGGACTGACGTCGATGGCGGCGGCGAGCACCAGCACACCAGCCGACCCGGCTACCAGGCCGGCGATCGCGGAGAGGATCGGCAGACCGGCCGCGACCACCGAACCGAAAGCGAACACCATGATCAGCAGCGCCAGGGTGATGCCGATGATCTCGGCATGACCCTTGATGGGTGCGGCCGCGGTCTCGGGCAACGAGCCGTTCATCTCCACCTGCACGCCGGCCGCCCGGGTTGGCTCGATGGCGTCGTCGAGGGCGCTCGCGTCCCCCATCAGGTCGGGATCGGTCTCGGGAACGTCGTAGCCCACCGAGATGATCGCGGTGTCACCGTCGGCGCTGAGCCGAGGTTCAGTGACCGTCGCGACGTGCGGCATACGTCCGAGCCGTTCGCGTAATTCGGTGGTGGTGGACGAGGACAGGGCGCCGGCATCGGAATGGACGACGACATGTGCGAAGGCGTTGCCGGCACCGGGGACATGCTCGCGCAGGAGTTCGATACCGCTGTGCGATGGCGTTCCGGTGACGTCCCAGTTCTCCTGGGTCTGACCGCCGAGGCCCGATGAGGCACCCAGCAGCACGGCGAGGCCGATCACGAAACCGAGGAGAGCGCGGACCGGGTGGGCGGCGCACGCCCGGCCCAACCGGTAGAGGGGGGTGGTCTGCATGGGTCTTCCTTTGTGAGTGCTCGGTCTTGTGCACGGATTCCGCGGTGACACGAGCGAGCAGGTCGGTGGACATCATTAGGGTGGGAGGCATGACTTGTGGACCGCTTGGGCCCGACTTGAGCCGCGGCCCAACTGTCGGCAGATGGGTGCTGAGCTGGTGATTCTCGACGCCAACCCGATCGACCGCGCTATCACCGACGCCGTTGTCGACGCGCGAAACCCGTTCGCCACCGATCTCGCGTTGGTCGTCACCGCATTCGGCAGCACGGTGGTGCTCGCGCTGGTGATGATCGCCGCGTCGGTCGGGCTGGTATCGCGGGGCCATCGGCCGGAGGCGCTGCTGGTCGCCGCGGGCTCGGTCGGCGGCTACGCGCTCATGGTGGGCATCAAACACCTCGTCGCCCGGCCACGTCCGCCGGTGGCGGACCGTCTGCTGACCATCGACACCTTCTCGTTCCCCTCGGGGCACGCGATGACCAGCATGGTGGTGTTCGGGCTGCTCGCCGTCGCCGCGCATCGCTGCAGCCCCTGGGTGCGGGCGCACCCGCTGGTGCTGGTCATTGCCCCGCTCGCCTCGGTCGCCATCGGCTGTACCCGGGTGTATCTGGGGGTGCACTGGACCACCGATGTGCTCGCGGGGTGGGTGCTGGGCGCCCTGTGGGTCATGTTGTGTGCGTGGCTTTCTCGACGCTGGAGTCAGCGACGTCAATGGCATCGTCGAATTTGGCCGCGTACGGCGAGGCCGGCGCGTTAACGTCGGGGGCGTGGTCGTGGCCCGTGTCGTCACGACCGGCCGAACTCGGCGAAGGCCGAGACTCGGGTCGGGGAGCGTTCGCTACGGTTGGCCGATGGTGACGGGATGCGGCTCGAACCGAGGAACACCGATGAGGAGGCGACAGTGAGCAGTCAGGTGGCCGGCGCGCGCGACGTGCGTGCCGAGGATGCGTTCGACGTCGAGGTGGTGGCCGAGTGGCTGCGCGAGCACGCCGTCGATTCGTCCGGCCTCGATGCGGTGCCGGCGGTCAAACAGTTCTCCGGCGGGGCGTCGAACCTGACCTATCTGCTGACCTACCCCACTCGCGAGGTGATCCTGCGTCGGGCGCCGGGCGGCACCAAGGCCAAGGGCGCCCACGACATGGGTCGGGAGTTCCGGATTCAGTCGAAGCTGTCGACGGTGTTGCCCTATATCGCCCCGATGATCGCGTTCTGCGACGATCCCGGGGTCCTCGGGTCCGACTTCTACGCGATGGGCAAGATCGACGGCGTCATCGCGGGCAAGGAGTTCCCGCCCGAGGTGGCCCTCTCGCCGGAGCAGGCCCGCGCGCTGTGCTTCGCCTTCATCGACGTGCTGGTGGAACTGCACTCGGTGGACCCGGAGAAGGCCGGTCTGGCTGATCTGGGCAAGGGCTACGGGTATGTGCGCCGGCAGGTGGACGGGTGGTCGGCGCGTTTCCGCAACGCCCGAACCGACGACGTACCCGACTACGAGGCCGTGATGGCGTGGCTGGCTGACAACCAGCCCGAGGACATCGCCAACTGCGTGATCCACAACGATTTCAAGCTCGACAACGTGGTGCTGTCCAACGACGACCCCACCCGGGTGGTCGGCATCCTGGACTGGGAGATGGCCACGCTCGGCGATCCGTTGATGGACGTCGCCGGGTCGCTCGCGTACTGGGTACAAGCCGACGACGACGACGCGACGCAGGCGATGCGTCGTGTGCCCACCAATCTTCCGGGCATGATCACCCGGGCCGAGTTCGTCGAACGCTATTGCGACCGTATGGGTTTCGACATGACACCGGAGAAATGGCGGTGGTATGAGGCGTTCGGGCATTTCCGGCTCGCGGTGATCGCGCAACAGATCTACTACCGCTACTACCACGGGCAGACCACCAACGAGCGCTTCGGTGCGCTCGGACTCGCGGTGGGCATGGTGGAGGGACGGCTCAACGAGCTCATCGCCGGCTCCTGAGTCGTCGAATTCTGATTGGGGCTCGACGGGTTCGTCGACGAGCGTCGTTGCTCTCATGGCCCATGAGTCGTATGTTCAGGTTTCATATATGAAACACGACACGGAATCGGGGGCTGTATGAGTGGCACGCAGATCATGTGGACGGTGATCGGGGTGATCGTCGCGCTGGGTGTCATCGCGCTGGTCGGTTTGGCGATCCTGTATGCGCTGGCCAAACGACCCGACCGTTTCCGGGTGAAGGCGATCGCCCTCGACGACGTCGACAACTACCTCGCAAAACGCGCGTCGTTGGCCGTCACGGTCAAGGAGACGACGCCGTTGTCGCGCCGCGAGGTGTGGGACCGCGTCGCCGAGTCCGCGTACCTGAGCAATCTCCCGCTGGTACGCGGACCGCACTGGATGGAGCTCGGCCGCACGGCCGACGCGTCATTCCCCGTGCGGTCCGGGGAGCGACGGTCGATGTCAGGCACGTTCCTGGCAGTGTGCGAGCAGGTCATCGAGGTCGACGAGCGCGAACGTCTCACCCTCACGGGAACCGGCGTCTCGGTGCCGCTCGCAGTGAAGGGCTTCGTCGAGCGTTTCACCATCACTGACGGGGACCGGTCGGGCACCGTCGTCGTCACCTGGGAGATCGCCGGGTCGCCGCGATGGATCGGCTTCCTCCCGTGGCGTTGGACTGCTCCTCTGCTTCGCCCACTCCTCGGCGTTCTACTTCGGCACATACTGCGCCTCACCCCGTTCCGGCGCTCCGACGTTCGGGACGGAACGGCGGCGTGACCCAGATCGCGCTGGTCACCTACCCGGGATTTACCGCGCTCGACCTGATCGGCCCGTACGAGGTCTTGCGCATGCTCCCCGACGCCGACATCCGGTTCGTCTGGCACGAGACCGGGCCGGTCACCACCGATTCCGGGGTCCTGGTGATCGGTGCCACCCACGCGTTTCGTGAGACGCCGCGTCCGGACATCGTGGTGGTCCCCGGCGGCAGCACGTCGGTGATGATCCATGCCGATGATCCCGAGTTGCGCCGGTGGCTGCGGGCCGTCGATGAGTACACCACCTGGACCGCGTCGGTGTGTGCAGGGTCGGTCATCCTCGGTGCCGCGGGGCTGTTGCGCGACCGACGCGCGACATCGCATTGGCAGGCCGTGCAGGCTCTGCGCGCTTTCGGCGCGACGCCCAGCGCCGACGAACGCATCGTCGAAGACGGTGACATCGTCACTGCGGCCGGGGTTTCCGCGGGCATCGATCTTGCCCTGTGGATCGCCGAGCGGATCGCGGGTTCCGAACGGGCCAAGGCCATCGCGCTCGCGATCGAGTACGACCCACAGCCGCCGTTCCACTCGGGCAACGTGGCCAACGCATCGGCTGGGACAATCGCTCGCGCGAACGCGATCCTGGCGCGTGACTCGATCACTCTGCCGCACATGTCATCGGGAATAAAGGTGATGTGGCGGGCCGCGATTCGACAGGCGCGCGTGGGTCGGCGACGCCGTCGGCCCGTGTTGCCGACCCGGTGATCGGCTGGCCTCGTCTCAGGGTCTCGAGGGGGGTCATGCGTCGGCGGTGTCGCGCCGTTCGATGAGAAACGACCCGATCTGCGCGGCGACCTCGGCCGGCCGGTCCAGCATCGACAAGACGTAGGCATCATCGATTTCCGCATACCGGCAGCGAGGAATGAGTTCGGCGAGTCGGTGACCGTGCTCGGGCGGCATCACTCGATTGTCGGGCGACCACAACACCAACGCCGGTCCGTCGAAGCCCGACAAGGCCTCGGTGTCACGGACAAGCTCGCGCTTGTCGAATGTCGACGCCGCATACTTCTCCAGGTCGCGGCGCACGCCGGGGATCGTCAGCGACGGTTCGGTCCATCGGCGCACGAGGTCGTCGGACAGGTCGCGTCGAACCATCCAGCCGAAGAGTAGTGGTGTCCGTCGAAGGAATCCGATCCGCAGCTGGCGGGCGGCGAGGGTGATGCCGCCCGGCAGGTGGGAGGCGAGAGTCGCCATCCGCCCCGGCAGTCCCGGCGGAAAGTTGTCGAACGCCTCGCACGGGAGAATGACGATGGCGCCGACACGCTCGTCGCGGCCGATCGCAGTGAGAAACAGTCCGCCTCCCCAATCCGCGTGGACGAGCGTCGCGTCGCGCAGGTCGAGGGCGTCGAGGAAATCGGCGAGGAGATGCGCCATCCCCATGAGCGTGAGGTCGGCGTCGGGAGCCATGGGTCGGCGGTGTCCACCGAGCGGCAGAACCGGACAGATGTAGCGAAATCCGTTCGGCAGCAGCGGCAACGTCGCGTCCCACAGCGACTCGTCCATGAACAGGCCGTGCAGCAGGACGACGGGCGGGCCGTCGCCGACCTCGGTGTACTCGACCGGACCTGCTGTGAGATGCACCTGACCCATGATGATCCTCCCTCACTAGAACGGACGCTCTAGAATGATCACTCTAGAGCAACTATTCTAGAATGGCCAGATGCAGACGGATGAGCGGATCGCGGTGTCGATGGCGGAGCTACTGCGGCGGCAGGGGTACGCGGCGACAGGGATCAAGCAGGTCGTCGACGCGTCTGGGGCGCCGATCGGCTCGGTGTATCACCATTTCCCGGGCGGGAAGCGCGCCGTCGCGGCGACGGCTCTGCGGCAGTCGGGGGCCGCATACGGCGAGCTCGTCGCGTCGTTGCTGGCGCCGCACGAGGACATCGCCGACGGCATCGAGTTCGCTTTCGCGGCCGCGGCCGAGGACATCGAACAGACCGGCTGGGCCAACATGTGTCCGGTGGGCACGGTGGCCGGGGAAGTCGCCGACGTGGAACCGGAGTTGCGTCAGGTTGCTGCCGAAGTGTTCGATGCGTGGATCACCAACGGCGCTGCGTTGTTTCGTGCCCGCGGACTCGGCGATGACGACGCCCGCGCCTTGATCGTCGCGGTGATCGCGGCGCTCGAGGGGGCGTTCGTCATGGCACGGACCATGCGGTCGTCCGAGCCGTTGACCGCGGCGGGACGCGGTGTCGCGGCGTACGCACGCACGCTGCGATCGGTCGGGGTCAGATCCGGCTGAGGTACTCGCCGAGCTTCTCGGGAACCAGCAGCGCGGGCAGCGCGAAGCGCAGTTGTGCCGCGATGTAGGCGTCGAGTCCGTAATCGGGTGCGAAATGCCAATGCTTGAGCGCCCATCCGTGCGCCAACATCATCAGGTCGAAGACGGCGAGGTCGACGTCCACCTCCGACATCAACCCCTCATCGATGGCGGCGGTGATCGCATCGCGCATGGGGGCTGAGGTCTCTACCTCAAGTTCCTTGATGCGTTCGCGGCCGGCGGCATCGAGTGTGCGGCTCTCCCGATAGGTGAGCACCACGGCGTCACGGTTCTCGTCGACGATCGTCGTGTACTGGCGGAACCCGGCGATCAGCTGCATCACCGGGTCGTCGCCGGCGGTGTCCATGGCGGGTTGTAGCTGGTCGCGAAAGGCCTCGAGGATGTCGACGATGGCGGCCAGCAGGATGTCTTCTTTGGACCCGAAGTATTTGTAGAACAGGCCCACGCTGACCTGGGCCTCGTCCGCGAGGGCCTGCATCGACATCTGGTGGAATCCGGTCCGACCCATCACCACGACCGCGGCGTCGAGCAGCTGACGGCGCCGCGACGATGCGCGCACTGCGCGCACCGCTTCGGCGACATCGACCGATGTGGTGGTTCCTGAGCTCCTCGTCACGGCTGTCATCGTCTCAAATGCCCAGATCCTTGGCGACGATGGACTTCATGATCTCGGTGGTCCCGCCGTAGATCGTTTGGATACGGGCATCGACAAAAGCCCTCGCCACCGGGTATTCGCGCATGTAACCGTATCCGCCATGTAACTGCAGGCAACGGTCGGCGACCCGCACCTGCAGCTCGGTGGCCCACCACTTGAGTTTCGCGGCGCGTGCCGCGCTCAGCGTGCCGGCGATGTGCTCGGCGATGCAGTCGTCGAGGAAGGTGCGGGCGATGTCGAGTTCGGTGGCGAGTTCGGCCAACATGAACTGGGTGTTCTGGAACGACGAGATCGGCGACCCGAAGGCCGTGCGTTCCTTCACGTAGTCGAGCGTGCGGGCGAACGTGCCTTCGGCGGCGGCGACCGCGCCGACCGCCAGGGACAGCCGTTCTTGGGGAAGGTTGTGCACGAGTTGGTAGAAGCCCTGGCCTTCCTCACCGAGGCGGTCGGATACCGGGACTCGCATGTCGGTGAAGGTCAGTTCGCTGGTGTCCTGGGCGTGTAACCCGATCTTGTCGAGCTTGCGTCCCCGCTGGAAGCCCGGAGTGTCGGCGTCGACGACGAGCAGGGTCAGGCCCTTGTGCTTGTCGGCCGAGGTTCGGGTGGCGACGACGAACAGATCGCCGTTGCGACCGTTGGAGATGAAGGTCTTCGAGCCGTTGACGACGTAGTGGTCGCCGTCGCGGACCGCGGTGGTCCGGATGCCAGTCAGGTCGCTGCCCGCACCCGGCTCGGTCATCGCGATACCCAGGACGGTGTCGCCGGAGACCACGCCGGGCAACCATCGGGCCCTCTGCTCGTCGTCGGTCATCTCGACGAGGTAAGGGAGAACGACATCGTTCTGCAGCGAGAAGGCGATGGCCTCCGCAGCCGCACCGGTGGTCGCGGTCTCCTCGATGACGATGGCGTGATAGCGGAAATCGTCGACACCCGGTCCGCCGAATCTCTCCGGCACCGGGAAGCCGAGCAGCCCGTTCTTGCCGGCCTCGGTGAACAGGCTGCGATCCCACAGTCCGGCGTCCTCCCAGCTCTCGTGGGCGGGGGTGATCTGCTCGGCGACGAACTTGGCAACGGTCTCGCGGAAGTGTTTGTGCTCGATGTCGTGGGTCAATGCAGTCATGTGTCGTGTCCTGGTGTGTTTGTGGTGGCAGGGTTCTCGATACGCGGCGGGTTCGCTGCGCTCACTCGCCGCTACTCGACCAGCGACAAAGGTGCGCCGCTTCGGTTGCCGCAACTTGATCCACGGAGTAGTCCGAGCCTCGGCCATCCGCTGGTTGAGTAGTCCGAGCCGCTGGGCGAGGACGTATCGAAACCAGGTGACGCTCCATGATTCCGATGCCCCGACCTCTCACCCAGCGTGTGACGCCGTCGGTGTGACGAAGTCGCCGGCGGTCATCTCGGCTGCCGCAGATTCGGTTGCCTTGTAGTGCAGTTTCTTCCCGGTCGCCGAGACGGGTAGCGAATCGACGAACCGGTAGGCGCGCGGTCGCTTGAATTGCGACAGCATCGGGTGGCTGCGGCAGTAGTCGTCGAGCTGCTCCGCGGTCGGCGATGCCCCTTCCGCCGGAAGGACATAGGCGACCACCAGTCGGCCCCAACGTTCATCGGGAACACCCACGACCAGCGAGTCGGCCACGTCGGGGTGGCCGTTGAGCGCTTCCTCGACCTGCACGGGGTGCACGTTCTCGCCGCCGGAGATCAGCATGTCGTCTTTGCGGCCGACGATGGTGACGAACTCGTCGGTGTCCCAAGTGGCGAGGTCGCCGATATGCAGCCAGCTTCCGCGGTACTTGGCCTCTTCCTGTGCCGGTGAATCATAATAGGCAGCAGCACATTTCGGTGACCGGATGATCACCTCGCCGACCTCAATACCGTCACGGTCGACTACCTCGTCGGGGCTCGCGAGCTTTCCGTCGTCGCGCACCTTGACCACCCGCACCTCGTCATCGACGCAAGCGCGTCCGGCCGTTCCGGCGTGGTCGGGCAGATCTGTTGGCCGCAGGAAGGTGTTCCAGAACCCCTCGGTGCTGCCGTACCCGTTGAAGATCCGCGGCGTCAGCACGTGCTGATAGTGCAGGGCGGCATCACGTTCCAGCGGTGCGCCCATGGTGACGATGCCCTTGAGGCTGGAGAGATCTCGTGGATTCGCCTGCTGGGCGTTGGCGAGCATGGCGAGATTGGTGGGGGCACCGATCAGGAAGGTCAGCGCGTAGCGCTCCACCCAGTCGAGCGTGCGTTCCGGATCGAAGGTGCGCATCGGTAGCAGCGACGAGCCCAGGTAGAACGTCGGATTCGGGCCAGCGCAGTACAGCCCACCCCGGTGAAACCACGGTGTCATGTTCAGCGTCCGGTCCTCCGGTGACAGCGGAAAGTGCATGATCACGTCGTGCGCCGAGAAGATCTCGATGGCACTGTTCATCGGCACCGCCTTGGGCATTCCCGTGGTGCCGGACGTGTACAGGCGAGTCGTCTCGTCGTAGATCGACGGACTCGGCGCGGGCACCGCCGCGTCCGAGCGCAGGTCATCGAACCGGATCGACACCGGGCCGTCGACCAATTGGCCGTCGCCCACACCGACGAGCACGTGCGGGGTGTGCCGGGCGAGCGAGATCGCTTCGGTCACCGTCGCGGTCAGGTCGGTGTCGTAGACGTAGATCTTCGGCCGGCTGATGTCGAGGATCACAGCGGTCTCCCCGGCAGCGAGACGGAAATTGACCGGTGAGCCGACCGTTGCGGCCGCCTGCGTGGCGAGATACAGCTGCGCGAACTCGGGTCCGTTGAACAACTGATAAGCCACCACATCGCCCTCGTCTACGCCGCGGGCACGCAGTCCGGCGGCGAGAGAATCAACGCTTCGGCCGAGGTCGGCGTAGGTCCAGGTGGTGTCGGTGACCGGGTCGATCATCGCGACCGCACCGGCATACCGGGTGACGTTGCGGCGAAAGCCATTCAGGTAGGTGAACTCGTTCTCGAAGAAGCTCCGGTACTGGTGGGCGTCGTAGACGTAGCTCTGGGAGTCGTTGGTGCTCATGGCAGATCTCCGATGATCCGGGGGAGGTGGTTGGCCGCTCAGCCGGCCATGGTGAGACCGCCGCTGACGCTGATCACCTGACCGGTGATGAACGATGCTGCGGCCGACGCGAAGAACAGGACCGGTGCCGCGACCTCGTCTGGGCGGGCCAGGCGACGGAACGGGATCGCCTTGACCAGGGCCTCTTTGAGCTTGTCGGACTGTGCCTGGAACAGCGGGGTGTCGGTGGGACCCGGGCACACCGCGTTGACGGTGATCTGGTGCCGCGCCATCTCGCGTGCCAGGGATTTCGACAGTGCGATGACGCCGCCCTTGGCTCCGGCGTAGATCGATTCGCCGGAGCTGCCGACACGACCGGCGTCGGAGGCGAGGTTGATCACGCGTCCGCCCTGCCAGCCGTCGCCCTTGGCTGCCTCGACCATGCCGGGCAGGAACGCGCTGGCCATGTGGACCGGGCCGAGGTAATTGATGGCGACCACCTTCTCGGCGAACTCTGTTGTCGCGTTGAGGAACTGGTCGGTTCGGTCCCAGCCGGCGGCGTTGACCAGGATGTCGGGTACACCAACCTCCGAGTGGACCGCGTCGCGCAGTGCATCGACAGTGGTGCGGTCGGCGACGTCGACGCTCATCGGCACGATCGTCGTGTTCTGTTCGGCGGTCTGCTTGGCAGCGTCGAGGTTCAGGTCGGCGGCCACGACGGTGGTGCCCTGCTCGGCGAAAGCCAGGGCGATGGCCCGTCCGATACCTGATCCGGCGCCGGTGACGACCGCGATGTTGGTGCTGCTCATGGTGTGTCCTTGTCGGTCGGGTTGTTCAGAGTCGATCGTGTGGCTCAGGCACCGACGTACTTGTTGAAGTCCGGCACGCGCTTCTCGGCGAAGGCGGTGGCGCCCTCGAGGCCCTCGGGGGAGTGGGTGAACAGATCCAGCGCGCTCATCGCCATGTTCGACAGGCCCGCCTGGTGGTCGGTGTCGGCGTTGAAGCTCTGCTTGAGGAACTTGATGGTGGTGGGAGACTTCTCCGCGATCTCGGCGGCGACCTTCTTGGCCTCGTCGAGCAGGTCGGCGGCCGGGACCACCCAGTTCACCAGGCCCCAGCGCTCAGCGGTTTCCGCGTCGTACTGGCGGCAGAGGTACCAGATCTCGCGGGCGCGCTTCTCGCCGACAATGCGGGCGAGGAACGCCGAGCCGAACCCGGCGTCGAACGAACCGACCTTGGGGCCGGACTGGCCGAAGCGGGCGGTGTCGGCGGCGATGGTGAGGTCGCACAGCACGTGCAGCACGTGCCCGCCGCCGATGGCCAAGCCGTTGACGGCCGCGATCACCGGCTTGGGGATGTCGCGGATGGTCTTGTGCAGGTTCCCGATCTCGAACATGCCGCTCTCGGAGGGTCCGTAGTCACCGGTCTCCGCGCGTTGCTTCACGTCGCCGCCGGTGCAGAACGCCTTCTCGCCGGCACCGGTCAGGATCACCGCCTGCACGTCGCGGTCGGCCCAGGCGCGCCGGAATGCGTTGATCATCTCCTCGACCGTCGTGGCCCGAAAGGCGTTGTAGCGCTGTGGTCGATTCATCGTGATGATCGCGGTCGGTCCCTCGACGGTGTACTCGATGTCCTCGTAGTTCATGAACTCCAACTCCTTCCATCGGCGCGGATCGTGACCGCACTCTCATAGTGAGTGAACGTACATTCACGCTTTGAGACGTGTCAAGGGGTGATTGTTGCCGGCTGCGTATTGACGCAGCCGCAGCCATGGGATACACATGTTTCCCATGGCTGACAGATCGTTTGATCCGCAGGGTGTCGAGCCCTTCGTCGGCGCTGCGGGGCTTCCGGGGTCCTCCGAATCCGCTGCGCCGCAACGCAAGCACCATAGGGTATGGGCTGTAGACAGCGTCGAAGACGACGGGTATTTCGGTCGTCGGTCACTGTCATGGACGATCCTCGGCGCTACGCCCGTGCCACTGATGATTGCGCAGATCACCAATCTCCTCGAGGCGCCACATGTCGATTTTCAATCGGTGATGCTCGATCATGATCCGCTGTACCCGACGAACCGGAAGAAGCAGCGAGCCTGGCGCGGCGATCCGGCAACAAAAGGGGGTCGGATAACCGACAGGCTGCGGCGGACCGTCGTCGGTCCGTTACCGATCATTTTCGGCGACCGCGAGACGGCCCGGCGATGCGCCGACAGGCTTGTCGCGTACCACCGCCCGATGCAGGGAATCAACAGCGACGACGGCGAGATGTACTCAGCGGTCGACCCCGACACCATGTTGTTCGCGTCCGTCACCATCGCACACGGGGCTCTCCTTGCATACGAACGATTCGTGTTTCGGGACAGGCGGTTCCCGCGCCGGTTGCCCGAGTGCGATCGGGACCAGTTCTTCGCCGAAACCGCAGAACTCGCGGTCCTCATGGGTGTCCCCAGGGATCGGATACCGGTTACGGCGCGAGATGTCGCCCACTACTATCGCTCGCAGTCGTACAAATACCGCAAGCGGCAGGGTTATTTCGGTAGTCAGCTACGTACGGCCAAGAGCCAGTTCAGGCTGACAGATGCCGACACGGCCGGCACCATGGCCGCCGACCTCCTGCTGGTGGGAACAACGTTTCTGGCCTATGGCGCGATTCCGCGTCCATGCCGACGCCTGCACCGCATTCCGCGCATCGCCGATCCGCTACTGGATCTGCTCTATCTGGCCTCTCTGCCTGCGTTCGCCCTGCTCCACGTCGGTCGACTCGGTCCGCGGTTGGTTGATGCATTCATCGGAGAGGGCAACGCAGAAGCCATCCGGCGGTCGCAGCTCGCTTGCTGAGCGACTCGAGCATCGCGGAACCCGGATCGCAGTGGCAACCAGCGTCGCCTGGCTGCAACCCCATCGACCTCAGCGTGCATGATTGGCTCATGGACGAGCCGATTGTCTGGCGCGGTCAAACCATGGACGACCGTTCCGCGGAACGCCGAGCGCAGCTTCTCGACGTGGGTTTCGACATGATCGGAACCCACGGCGCACCGAGCGTGACGCTCCGGGCGGTGTGTCGGGAGGCGGGCCTGAGTCCGCGCTACTTTTACGAGAGCTTCGCCGATCGAGAGGAGCTGCTCACAGCGGTGTACGACCACGCCGAGGCGGGTCTTCTCGCGCGGTTGGTCCCGGCGAACGAGGCCGCGCCGAAGCTGTCGATCCGCGAGATCATCGACATATGCGCCGAGTATTTCGAAGAAGACCCGCGTCGAGCGCGCACTCTGTTGCGAGAGCCGTTGTCGGATGACGTTTTACGAGCACATCAAGCCGGTCGGTCGCCGGCGTTCCTGAGCGCAATCATCCCCGCGCTGGGGGGCGTGGACGATAAGCTGCTTCCACGTGACTCGACCGAATTGTCGGTGTTGGCCGCGGCGCTCGCGGGTGTATCGATCTCGCTCTACCTCGAATGGCTCGATGGGCGAATCGAATTGAAGCGCGACGAACTCGCCGAGATGGCCGACCGACTCGTCACAGCGATCGCCGAAGTGGTTACCACGCGCGGCGAAGGCGGTTGACGCTACGTGTTGCGCCGCCGCCGTGTCATCGCCGAATGCGTCGTTTCCGAGTTGAGTGCGGGCACCGGTAGCGGGGTGAATCCCCGGTCATCGCTGCGTATTCCGTCCAGAAAGAACGTCAGGTAGCGCTCGTAGGCCTCCGGCGCCACGTCACGCGTGCTGTCGATTATTGGTGCCATTGCCGACTGGATGAATGTCACGTCGGTCGGCTCGAAGTCCTCGCGGACAACGCCGGCATCCTTCGCTCGGCGTACCAACTCGACGATCAATGGGGCGATCCGGACACGGACGTCGTTGATCCTGGCGTCGCCGAGGGTGGGGTCGTCGAGGATCTGGTGCAGGCCGCGGTCGCCGAACTGCATCTTCAGGGTGCGTCGGAGGTAGCCGGCGAGCGCCGTCCACGGGTCCGGCTCGTCGAGAGCTTCGCGTGCCACTGCTTCGACGGCTTGTAGTCGCTCTTCGAAAAGGGTGTCGATGACCTCTTCCTTGTTGGCGAAACGACGGTACGCGGTACCCACCCCGACGCCTGCGTGATGGGCGATGTCGTTGAGGGTGACGCCGAGTCCCTTCTCGGCAAACAGTTCCCGAGCCGCGTCCAGTAATCGCTCGCGGTTGATCGATGCATCCTTGCGCAGCGGTCGGGAGGAGTGCGCTTTCGCCATACAGCCACTGTAGCAGTGAAACGGATTGACGGTATCCGCTTATTGGCATACGGTAGTAACCGGATGAACGATATCCGTTAAGTCGTGAGGAGAATGGCATGAAGTACACGCAGAGTGGCGGACAAACCGGCGCCGGACCCGAGGCGTGGTTCACCGGAACGGTTCAGATCGATGGCATTCGTAACCCGGACGAGCAGTCGGCGATCGGCTGCGCGCACGTCCGCTTCGCGCCGGGTGCCCGCACCGCCTGGCACCACCACCCAAAAGGGCAGACGCTGTATGTCACGGACGGGATAGGACTGGTCGCCACCCGTGAGGGCGGTGTTCAGGAGATCCGTCCCGGCGATGTCGTTTACATCGAGCCGGGCGAGGAACACTGGCACGGGGCCACCCCGGATCGCTTCATGGCGCATGTGGCGATGCAGGAAGCTGACGAGAGCGGCGAGGTTGTCACGTGGCTCGACCACGTCACCGACGCCGAGTACACGGCCTGACGCGAACAGAGAACAGGAGCGAAAAGCCATGATCTTCAACGAGACCTACACACTGGCCAACGACGTGCAGATCCCCAAGCTCGGTCTGGGCACCTGGTTCATCGACGACGACAAGGCCGCGCACGCCGTCCGGTCGGCCATCGACATCGGATACCGCAACATCGACACCGCCCAGGCCTATGGCAACGAACGCGGCGTCGGCGAAGGGGTGCGCACGAGCGGCGTCGCCCGCAGCGACCTGTTTGTCTCTACCAAGCTGGCCGCCGAGATCAAGGACCATACGGAGGCGGCGGCGGCGATCGATGACTCACTGCGCACGATGGGCCTCGACTATATCGATCTGATGCTGATCCACAGCCCGCAGCCGTGGGCCGACTGGCGTGGAGGCGACTACGCCGAGGGCAACCTCGAGGCGTGGCGTGCGCTTGAGGAGGCGCACCAGGCCGGCAAGCTGCGCGCGATCGGTGTGTCGAACTTCCAGGCAAGCGACCTCGACAACATCCTTGCCAAGGGCACCATCGCCCCGCACGTGAATCAGATCCTCGTGCACGCGGGCAACACCCCGGTAGACCTGATCGACTACTGCGAACAGAAGAACATCCTGGTCGAGGCGTACTCGCCGATCGGGCACGGTGAGGTGCTCAAGAATGACGAGGTTGCGTCAATTGCACACCGCTACGAGGTGAGTGTGCCGCAGTTGTGCATCCGCTACACCCTGCAGCTGGGAGCGGTGTCGCTACCGAAGACTGCCAACCCCGAGCACATGCGTAGCAACGCGCAGGTCGACTTCACCATCTCCGATGAGGACATGGCCACCCTGCGCACCATGCGGATCGAGGACTACGGAGATGCCGCCGCGTTCCCGGTGTTCAGCGGCGTGTGACCCTCACGTCCGCGTGCCCGTCAGGTTATGGCCGCAGTTTCAGGTTCCGGCTTGGAGCCAGAACTGCGGCCGGAACCTGTAGCTGCGGCCAGAACTTTCGGCGGGTCAGTCCAGACTCTCGGCGGGTCAGTCCAGACCCTCGGGGCGTCAGTCGAGGCCCTGCTGGGCCGTTCGGTCACCGCGGCGCACGGCCGCGCGTTGGATGAGGACGATCGTCGTCCCTAGGACCCCGACCGCGAGCCCGACCAGACACACTGCGAGCGTGCGATCGCCGCCCCATCCGCCGATCCACACCACTACCGTGGCGACGAGCCACGCGGCCATGCCGACGATGATCACCGGTTCGGGGGCGCGCAGCGCGCGGGGGAGTTCCGGTATGTCTCGTGCGTCGGCCATGGCTTCAGAGTAACTTTCGACTGTGCCCACCGATCCGTCGAGCGAGCCCAGCACTGCGTCGACAGAACAAGGGTCGCCAGAACCCGCACATTCGTCGACATCATCCGACACTTCGCCCAGCGCTTCCGAACCGGCGCCGAGGGCGACCAACCCGGCGGCTGTGGAACCCGATCGGCCGCCGAGTGAACCGACCGGTGGCGTCGACCGCTTCTTCAAGATCAGTGAACGGGGATCGTCACTGACCCGCGAGGTCCGCGGCGGACTCGTCAGCTTCTTCACGATGGCCTACATCATCGTGCTCAACCCGATCATCATCGGCGGCATCCCCGGTGAACCGAAGAACGCCGACGTTCTGGGTAACGTGCTGCCGCTGGTCCAGGTCGCGGCGGTCACCGCGCTGGTCGCCGGTGTCATGTCGATCATCTTCGGGCTGGTCGCCAACTACCCGTTCGCCATCGCCACCGGACTGGGCATCAACAGCCTCCTGGCAGTCACCATCGCGCCCCAGGTCACCTGGCCCGAAGCGATGGGCCTGGTCGTCATCGACGGCATCATCATCGTGCTGCTGGCCGTCACCGGATTTCGCACCGCGGTGTTCAACGCGGTGCCGCCGGAACTCAAGGCCGCGATCGCCGCCGGCATCGGCGCGTTCATCGCCTTCATCGGTTTCGTCGACGCGGGATTCGTGCGGCGCGTCCCAGATGCCGCGAACACCACGGTGCCGGTGCAGCTGGGCACCGACAACTCGATCAACACCGTCCCCACCCTGATCTTCTGCATCGGGGTACTCCTGATGGGAGTGCTCGTCGTCCGCCGAGTGCCCGGTGGTCTGCTGATCGGGATCGTCATCACGACCGTCCTCTCGATCATCCTGGAAGCAACCCTCGACCTCGGGTCCAGTGCGGTCAACCCGGACGGCTGGAGTCTGTCGATTCCACAGATCCCTGACGGGCTCGGCGGCCTGCCCGATCTCGCGCTGGTCGGTGATGTCGACCTGTTCGGTGCGTTCACACGTATCGGTGTGCTCGCCGCCTCGGTCCTCGTGTTCACCCTGGTGCTCTCGAACTTCTTTGACGCGATGGGCACGATGACGGGCCTCGGCAAAGAAGCCGGCCTGTCCGACGCCAAGGGCAACCTGCCCGGTGTGGGCAAGGCGCTGGTCGTCGAGGGCACTGGCGCCATCGCCGGCGGCGTCGCATCCTCGTCGTCGAACACGGTGTTCGTCGAATCGGCCTCCGGCATCGCCGAAGGCGCCCGCACCGGCCTGGCCAATGTCGTTACCGGCGGTCTGTTCCTGCTGGCCATGTTCTTGACGCCGCTGTACGAGATCGTGCCGCTCGAAGCCGTCGCACCCGCGCTGGTGGTGGTGGGTGCCATGATGATCGGCCAGCTCACCACGGTCGACTTCACCAAGTTCTACTACGCGCTGCCGGCGTTCCTGACCGTGGTGATCATGCCGTTCACCTATTCCATCGCCAACGGCATCGGCGTCGGGTTCATCAGCTGGGTGGTCCTCAATGCGGCGGCCGGACGAGCGCGGTCGGTGCATCCGCTGCTGTGGATCATCGCCGCGGTGTTTCTCGCCTACTTCGCGCGCGGACCGATCTACGACCTCGTCGGATGAGCGCGGTCAGCCCCGTTGTGTACGTCGTTGGTACGACAACGCCGGTTCGCATTCGCAAAAACTGACGTTAACCCGTTGCAAGACCGCGGAAGTGAATTACGCTTAGCGTTGGGAACCACGTGGTCTCAGATTTGACTCGCTCGGAACGGACACGGCGGCATGACGATCTCACAGCTCACTCGCGAAGACACCATCCTCTCGGACCGGACGCTGTCTGGGGAATTGTCGCTGGCGGTGGTCCGACTCGCCAGACGGCTGCGCGGCAGGCGCGCCAGCAAGGTCGTCTCGCTGACACAGCTCTCCGCGCTGCACACACTGCACCACGAGGGTCCGATGACTCCTGGCGCCCTGGCCCTGGCCGAACGGGTGCAGCCGCCCTCGATGACCCGGGTCATCGCCTCGCTGTCCGACCTGGGCATGGTCAAACGCGAGCCGCATCCCACCGACGGGCGGCAGGCGATCGTGACGCTGTCGCAGAAGGGCAGCGATGTGATCACCGCCGAGCGTGATGCGCGGGAGGAGTGGCTCAGTGCGCGCCTCGACGAACTCACACCCGAGGAGCGCTTAACCCTCGCGGCCGTCGTGCCGATTATCAACAAGGTCATCACCAGCGACGATGATCGCTGAGTGAATCCCGACCAGCGGGCCGCGCTACCAGTTGCGGACAGCTAGAAAAAGGTGCCCGAGTACGGTGCCCGATCGGTGGCGAAAGCGCGGTCGAACGCCCGCAACGTTGCCGCGTCCGCAGCCCACACTCGTTCGGCGGCGGCGAGCGTGCGCGCCGGGGTCCCGCCGAGGAACACCGACCCCAACGCCGAGATGTCCATGCGGATCGTCGGCGCCGACGTACTCGGGGTGACCGTCGCCGCACCGTCACGCACGGACAGGTCGAACACTCCGCCCCGGCCGCGGAACTCGTCGGTGACCTCGAGGACCACATCCAGATCGGCGGAGTAGGTGCGTGATTGCAACGCACGGTCGACGTCGAGAATGCGCAGCCACATCTTGTCGTGCACCCCGGTCACCGACACCGCCCGGTGATCGGTGAGCTTTTCCGGCAACGGGTCGTCGGCGGGAATCGATGCGGTCACCGAGGACATCAGGTCCAGGCCGACCAGGACCCGCCACAGATCGGTGTGTGCCGCCTCGGTCACGGCGACCACCTCCGAGATGTCACCCCGCGCGGGCTCCACCGAGGTGTTGATCCGGTAGCTGGCGTAGCCGTCGGCATGCAGCAGGTAATGCAGGCCGCTGGTCTGCGCGGGCCGCTGCGATCGGCGGTCGGCGAGAATCGGCTCCCACCAGGACGCCGGGCGGCTCAGTGCGCCGGGCCGCGTCGCCACCCATCGAGCATGGATCTCGGGAACGCGGCGAGCCACGTCCTCGCCGGACGCGTAGTTCACCGGCGAGATGTGCTTGTCGGCCCGATGGCGCATCTTCGCGGCCCCGAGATCGATCGAGACGTCGTGCGCATGACATGCAGGTCCGAACCCGAAGCGTTCGTAGATGGTCGCCTCGCTGGCGGTGAGGATGGCGAACACCTGATCCTCGGATTCCCACTGGTCGAACAGCTCGGTGATCATCGTGCGCAGAATGCCCCGCCGACGATGGGTGGCCGCGACCGACACCCACGACAAACCGGCCGCAGGCGTCTGGCCGCCGCCGGGCACCGTCATCGCCATCCGGTAGAACATCGACACGCCCACCAGCGGCGCCCCCACCAGTCCCTGCGGGTCACGGACCAGCACGACGTCGCGGTTGTCGACCTTGCCGCGCAGGTCGGCCTGCTCTGCCGCCGACAGCGGATCGGTCATCAGGAACGCCCGGGCATCCGTCGCGAAGATCTCGTCCCAATCGGCGTCGGTGGCACGCGCCAGGGTGAGATCGGACGAGGTGGCTTGCGAGATACTCACCGGTCAACCGTTTCACAGTGCGGGTTTGTGCGAGCGATCAGCCCCGCCTTTCCCGATCAGGCCGGCGGGCCACCGCCGGCGAGGACGGCCCGGGTTGGCAGACTGGTCACGTGTCCAGCATCTGTGTCGACGTGATCGACATCGACGACCCCGCCGACCAGCGCGTCGATGACTTCCGTGACCTCAATTCCGTCGACCGACGACCCGATCTCCCTGCCCTGCCGGGCGGGCGCGTCGGCAAGGGGCTGGTGATCGCCGAGGGCGTGTTGGTGGCGCAGCGGATGATCGCCTCCCGGTTCACCCCGCACGCCTTCCTCGGCGTCGACAAGCGGCTCGGCGAGCTCACCGATGCTCTCACCGTCCCGTCGGTGCAGGGGGTGCCGTTCTATCGGGCATCAGCAGAGGTGATGGCCGAGGTGGTGGGATTTCACCTCAACCGCGGCGTGCTGGGTGCAGCTCGGCGTCCCGACGCGCTGTCGGTGGGTGAGGCGATCGAATCGGCACAGACGGTCGCCGTCCTCGAGGGCGTCAACGACCACGAAAACATCGGCAGCATCTTCCGCAACGCGGCCGGACTCGGCGTGGATGCGGTTCTGTTCGGGGCCGGATGTGCCGACCCGCTCTACCGCCGCTGTGTGCGCGTCTCCATGGGACACGCCCTGCTGGTTCCGTTCGCCCGCTTCGACGACTGGCCGCGTGGGCTGTCGGTGTTGCGCGACAACGACTTCCGGACCATCTCCCTGACCCCGGGAGAGGGGTCGAAACCGCTGTCGGAGACGGTTGACACCCCCAAGGTGGCATTCCTCGTCGGCGCGGAGGGCCCGGGGTTGTCCGAAACCGTGATGCGTGCCAGTGATGTGCGCGCCCGTATCCCGATGAGCCGGGGCACCGATTCACTCAACGTGGCCACGGCCGCGGCGATCGCGTTTTACGAGCGTGAACGCTCGCTGACGACCTGAACTGTCTCGGTGTGAACACTGAGGACTCGAGCGCTCTGTGCGGCAGCTACTCAGGAATGCGTAACCGGATGGCTCTCGGTCCGCGAGGCATGTGGCTCGACGACGAGTACCGGAACCGTCGAGTGCGCCACCACGTCAGCGGAAACGCTGCCCAGCAACCGCTCCGAGAATCCGCGGCCATGCCGGCCGACGACGATCAGATCGGCGTCCTGCTTGTCCGCGAAGTCGCGCAACGCCTCACCGGGCGGACCGACGAGGATCTCGTACTCGGCCGGGACAGCAGCCACCTTCCCGGTCACTTCCGCCAATCTGCGTGTGGCGGTCTCGATCATCGGTGTGGAATCGCCCTCGACGACGTCGTCGTACGACAGCACCTCAGCCAACGTCACCGTCCCACGTCGGGCCGCAGCGATGTCGACAGCCGTCGCGAGCGCATGCTCCGATTCCGCCGAACCGTCGATCCCCACCATCACACGTGGGCCCGTTCGCTGTGCGTCAGCATCCGGCGGGCCACCGGCCACCAGCTCCGGATGACGACTCGCCCGGTCGAGTGCGATGAGCGCGAAGAACGGGCCGAGCACCAACCCGATGGGAATCCACATGGGGGAGTGGCCGTGACGGGCGAGCCACAGAGCAGACAGCAGCCCGGCAAGTAGCCAGGCGATGACGAACAGGATCGCGAATGTGGCGTTCATGACTTGATCATCGCGCGAGTTTCCACAAGGCGGTTAGCGGCCAAGGTCACCGAGTGTGGGACCTATGACCCCACTGCTCCGCCATAGCCGGAGTCATCGACCGTCTGGGACGATCACGACTGCACATTGGGCGGAGTAGACGACATTTCGGCTGGTCGAGCCCAACAGCATGCCGGAGAAGCCGCCACGACCGCGGCTGCCCACCACAACCATCTGCGCGGCCTGAGCGTGGTCGAGCAACGCCCGCACCGGTCGGTCACGCACCACCACAGAGCGTATCGGCACATCGGGATATTTGGCGCAGAGGTAGGCGATCTCGGCGTCCAGGCGCGCTTTCTGCTCGGAACGTTGGGTCGGCCAATCCCAGAGCGGCATACCCTGACTTGCGTGGATCAAGGCGAGATCACCGTCGGCCCACGCATGCAGCACGGTGAGTCCGACCTTGCGGACACCGGCCTCCTCGAAGGCGAATTCCAGGGCCGGTCGGTTCGCACGCGACCCGTCGGTGCCTACGACGATGGGTGCCGTCGCGGGTGCGCTGCGTGCATCGCGGACCACCGCGAGTGGGCACCGGCAGTGGGCGGTCATCGCGGCGCTCACCGACCCCAGCAGGGCACGACTCATTGCGCCGAGTCCGCGACTTCCCACGACAACCATTTTTGCCGTCTCCGACCGGGTCAGCAGCTCGGGAATAGGCGCGCCGGAGGCGACCTCGATGCTGATGTCGATCGCCTCCGCGTCGTCGAGAGCGGCCTGAGCGATCGTGCGGGCCTCGGCGACGTCACGCTCGGCCGACGCTCGCAGGGCCTCCTCGTAACTCGGTGGTACCCGGGCGCTGACCGGTGACGCATATGAGGACATCAGTTGCAGCCGGTAGCCGTGGAGTTCCGCTTCATGCGCAGCCCATGTCACAGCGTGCTGGGCGGACGGTGAACCATCCACGCCCACAACGATCTCGGTGACTGTCGACATGGTCGTCTCCCATCGTGCCGCAAGCCCGAAGTCCGGTCCCGTGGTCACCAGTCAACCGCCCCGCTCACGTTCACGCAGCGGCCGTTGAGCACCGTGCGGAGTGACCAAAGGCCCCTGATCGAGGGCTGAAGTCCAGCATTGCCGCCCGGGTGCGCCGCTTTACGGTCGAGGTGATGGTTATGAAAGGAGTCCACCGATGGAACACGGGGACAGCGACCGCCACGACACCGAACACGGTGCCACCGAACACGGGCGCAACATGCCGGTGCTCGTGGGTGTTGACGGCTCCCAGAGCTCGCTCGGCGCAGTGCGGTGGGCTGCCGATCTGTGCGCGCGTACACAGGCGCCGCTCCATCTGATTCACGGTGTGGTACAAAGCAAGTGGTATGCGGCGCACGAAGGTTCGTTGCTCCTCGGGGGCCAGGGTGTGCACGAGCGTTTGCGTGCGGCCGGTGACAAGGCGCTGACCGAAGCAGTCGACATCGTGCACGACAGCGCACCCGGCGTCGATGTCGTCACGTCACTCCTCGACGGTTCGATCGTTCATCACCTACACAATCTCTCCGCTCGGGCGCGGTTGATCGCTGTCGGCGTCGGTCACTCCGGACGGCTTCGCGACCTGGTGCTGGGCAGCCACGTGATGCCGATCATCCATGGGGCACAGTGTCCGGTGATGGCCTGGCGCGAGCCGCCGGCGCAGCGGACCGAGACCGGCAGCATCGTCGTGGGATTCGATGGATCCGCCGGCGCGGAGGACGCGCTGCTGGCGGCGCTCGACCACGCGCGGTCCACGGGCGCGCGGGTCACGATCGCCTCGTTCTGGCCGGTTTCCGCCCTGGTCGGCGTCGGCTATGCGACGACCCTGGTCGATTGGGACACGATCTGCACTGACGGTGAGCGGTGGCTCGCTCGACGCTGCGCGGCCGCATGTGAGAAGTACCCCGAGGTGGCAGTCGACTACGCCTACGAGGACAGCTCTCCGGGACGCGGGCTCGTCGGCCTTTCGGCGACCGCGGGACTGGTCGTCGTTGGCTCCCGCGGCCGCGGCGGGGTCACCTCCACACTGCTGGGGTCGGTGGGTGAGAACGTCATCCACCACGCGAGGTGCCCGGTACTGGTGGTCCGGTGACGTCGACGTCCCGTTGCGGAAACCACGTCTTCGATACCGGCGCTAGAATCTTCGCAACCGATGCGAGACCACGGGTGGAGAGCCGCATGATCACTGTCTTTCTCGTCGATGATCACGAAATCGTCCGCCGTGGCCTGATCGAGCTGATCGATTCCGACCCCGGTCTGACCGTGGTCGGCGAAGCCGGTTCGTACTCACATGCGATGGCGCGGATTCCCGCTCTGCGCCCCGACGTCGCGGTGCTCGATGTCCGACTGCCCGACGGCAACGGCATCGAGTTGTGTCGGGAACTCCTCGGAAAGGTCGACGGTCTGAAATGTCTGATGCTGACCTCCTTCACAGAGGACCAGGCGATGCTCGACGCGATCTTGGCGGGCGCGAGTGGATATGTGGTCAAGGACATCACCGGGATGGAATTGACCAAGGCCATCAACGATGTCGGTGCCGGCCGATCGCTGCTCGACAATCGTGCGGCGGCCGCACTGATGGACAAGTTGCGTCATGAACGCGACCCCGGCCCGCTCGACGCGCTCACGCAACAGGAGCGCATTCTGCTGTCGCTGCTGGGTGAAGGGCTGACCAATCGCCAGATCGCCGCCCGGATGAATCTGGCGGAGAAGACAGTGAAGAACTACGTCTCGCGGCTACTCGCGAAGCTGGGTATGGAGCGACGCACCCAGGCGGCGGTTTACGCGACGAAGCTCGGCAGCCGCAAATCCTGACCGCTGACCCGCAGCGATGACCAAAGTCCCTGTTGTAGGCAACCAACGCCAGGAGAGTTGACTGCCGCCCTCTGGCAACGTTCGACATGAGGAATCGCCGTCGTCGAATTCTGGAGGGGTCATGTTCGGTTCGCTGGCTCGGCAGTTGCGCTGGTGGCGCGTCATGCATTTGTCGAGGAACGGACTCGTCCGTCCGATCGATCGGCTGGAATCGATGACACTGATCGCGCTGGGAATGGCTGCGGCGTGTGGCGTGATCGCCGCCCTCATGGTCGGAAGTACTGCATTCGCAGACGTGCGCGATGGGGTGGTACTCGAACAGCAGCAACGGCATTCGGTGACTGCGACGATCCTTCCGCGGCAGCCGGGGGCGCCGGTGACGGCGCGTTGGACCGAACCCGGTGGCCGGGTGGTGACAGGCCGGATAGATGCGTCGCCGGTTCCCGCCCCCGGCGCGACGAGCAGTCCGTCCGACGCCGAAACCGGTAGCGTTCAGACAATCTGGCTCGATGACAGCGGCGTGGTGGTGCCCGCACCCAGGACGGACGCGGATGCCCTCACCGCAGGTGTCGCCGCGGCGGCCATGGCGGTTGCGGTCGTCGTCACGATCTGGTTCGTCCTGTCGCTGTGGATACGGCGGATCGCTGATCGGCACCGATTTCGGCTCTGGGAGCGTGGGTGGGCAGCCCTGGATTCGCCGAGTCGTCGCTGAGGACGGTCGCATCCCGCAGGTCAGAACACTATTATCTCCTCCATGAGCGCGGGGTCGGGAGACGCCGGGGACCGGTCACGGGAGCTGCGGGACGCACTCTCGCAGATGCGCCTTCACGAATTGCTGGACGAGGTGTCCGAGCGGATCGGTCGGATAGCCGAGATGCGCGACACCACGGACGGTTTGCTGGAGGCCATGTTCGTCGTCACTTCGGGGCTGGATCTCGAGGCGACACTGCGAGCGATCGTGTCGTCGGCGGTGGATTTGGTAGACGCCCGCTTTGGTGCGCTCGGGGTGCGCGGCACCGGCCAGGAACTCAGTGAGTTCATCTATCAGGGCATCGACGACGAGACGCGGATGCGTATCGGTCCGCTGCCGACGGGCCGTGGGGTGTTGGGTGCGCTCACCGCGCAGCCGAAGGTGATGCGGCTCGACGACCTGTCCACACATCCCGACTCGGTCGGATTTCCACCCGATCACCCCACGATGAAGACCTTCCTCGGCGCACCCATCCGGGTACGGGAGGAGATCTTCGGCAACTTGTACCTCACCGAGAAGCGCGGCGGTGCCCGGTTCACCGAGGACGACGAGGTCGTCATCGGAGCGTTGGCATCGGCGGCGGGCATCGCGATCGACAACGCCCGGCTCTACGCGCAGTCCCAGTCGCGCCTCGGTTGGATCGAGGCGGCGCACGACGTCCTCACCGAGCTGCTGTCGGGCGCGGACAACGATGAGGTTCTCGAGATGATCGCCCGGCAAGCGCTTGCGCTGACCGAAGCCGATCTGGTGTTCATCGCCACGCCGGACGACCCCGAGTTGCCGCCCGACGAGGTGGAGGATCTGCTCATCACGATCGCCGAGGGCGCGGACGGCGCCGACCTCCTGGGAAGCCGGATCCCGGTCCGTGGATCGACGTCCGGGAATGCATTTCGAACCCGGCGGCCGGTTCGCCGCGACCAGCTCGAGTTCACGCCGAGCGGTCACCCCGCCGAGCTCTTCGGGCCCGTCATGGTCGTCCCGCTGCGCACGTCGGAGACAACCAAGGGCGTCTTGGTCGTGATGCGCCGGCATGACGCCGCGCCGTTCTCCGACGAACTGTTCGCGTTGAGTTCGAATTTCGCCGGCCAGGCGGCGCTCGCGCTGGAACTGGCGGAGGCCTCCGCGCGGGCCCACGAGGTGGACGTCATCGCCGACCGGGAGCGCATCGCCCGCGACCTGCACGACCACGTGATCCAACGGATCTTCGCCGAAGGTATGGCCCTGCAGGCGACCTTGCAGCGTGTCCGGGCCCCCGATGTTCGTGACCGGTTGACCCACTCGATCAACAGCCTGCAGGACATCGTGCAGGAGATCCGGGCCGCCATCTTCGATCTCCAGCAGGGCGGGAACGAGGTGACCCGCCTACGCCAACGCATCCACGAGGTCGTCGACACCCACGTCGACGACCAACCCCTGCGGACCCACGTACGACTGTCCGGCCCGTTGTCGGTGGTCGAGAGCTCCGCAGCCGAGCAGGTTCTGGCCGTCATCTCCGAAACGGTGAGCAATGCCGTCCGGCACGCGCACGCCGACACCGTGACGGTCTCGGTGGCCGTCGGCGACGAGATCACGGTCGAGGTCGTCGACGACGGCGTCGGGATGCCCGCCGACGTCACCGCCAGTGGACTGGCGAATCTACGGGCACGGGCGCAGGCATACGGTGGTGAGCTGACCGTGACCACGCCACCCACCGGCGCCGGCACACTGATCCGGTGGGCGATACCGCTCTGCGTCGACCCACCCAGTCGTCGCCAGCGATGACCCTAGGTCGCCGTCGATCAATTGCGGGAGAACACCTCATCGACCGGACGACGCGGCGTGAGCGCCGGTCGGTGACCCTCACCGGCACCGACCCGAACGAGTACCTGTGCCGGATCGGAGCGGCTCAGCAGATTGTCGATCATCGTCCGGCTGGACTCGACCTCGAGTACATGGGAGATGATGCAGGTGCCGAGTCCGCCGATGGTCGCCTCCAACAACAGATCGGAGAGCGTTTCACCACACGCGAGGTGGTCGGCTGTGTTCTCGCCGGGGCCGGTGATCACCAGCACCGTGGCATGATCCACCTCGACTGCCGACCGCCGGGAGTGGTCGGTGATCACGAGGGGGAAGTCCCTGGCGACCTCCACGCGTTGCGCCTCGCTCGGTGAGGTCAGCGACGACGGTGGGATACCCTCACGACGGTCCGTGTCTTCGGCGGTCCACCATGCCAACTCGTCGTGATAGGTCGCGTCGTAGCGCCGCTGGAATGCGCTGATCCGAGACGCGTGCGCGAGCGTGGGATGAGTGTCGGAAGCCAGCATGACGATGTGCGTACCAGATCTGGTCGACACGGCATCGACCAGATCACTCAGTCGATCCTCGGGAGCCGCGCCCAGGGGAAGGCGGTCGGTGAATCGTTCGGTGATTGCGCGAGCGCGCGCCAGATCGGCGGGCGTCGGTGTCTGCCGACCCACGAACTGCACTGTCGCGAGATGGTCCGGCCGTGGCGGGCTCGGTAATCGAATGACCTCGGTCCGCAGTCCTTGTGCCGCCGCGGCGACCTGCAGATGGTGCAGTGCCGCACCGACACTGATGATCAGCTGCCGATTGTTGGGGTCGGCCACCGGGACCGCTCTGTCATAGTCTGCGTAGAGCCTCAACTCGGGTCCCTGCAACCGCCAGATCCAGGGCTGGCTGTTGTGAATGGACGGCGCGCGACAGGCCAGCGTGACGATCTCGTGCAGCGTTGTGTCGCTGGGGACCTCGCCGAGTATCTCGCCGGGAATATCACCGAACATCGGTCTCTCCATTCCGCTCCCTGCCATCATCGCGCGGAACGGCGAGCACGCCAAGGGCCGCTCGCAACCGTGGGAAGGGTCTTTGTCCTCTCACCCGATATGCCGCCCGCGCGGTGCAATTCGGTGGTAACGACAAGTTGCGGAGAAAGGATCATCATGAGCACGACCACCAGCCGCCGAACCGGTCATTCCTTGCTGCCCGACATCGCCGAGTTCTTCGGTGCGGTACCGACATTCGCCACATTGCACGCAGATCGTCACCTGATCCGCGTCGAGGACGAGATGGGCGAGGACAAGTACGTTGTGCGCGCCGAACTCCCGGGCCTCGACCCGGCGAAGGATGTCGAGGTGACCGTGCACGACGGTCTGCTCACCATCAGCGCGACACGCACCCAGAAGAAGGAGACAGACGGGCGATCGGAGTTCTCCTACGGATCATTCTCCCGCACTGTCTCGCTACCGGGTGGCCATGTCCAGGACCAGATGAAGGCCGACTATCACGACGGCATCCTGACCGTGACCGTACCGATCTCCGAGCCCGAGGCCTCGGCGAAGAAGATCGACGTCACGACGTCCTGAGGAGGAGACGATGGCTCCTAACCCGGCAGGTGTCGCATTGGTGACCGGTGCGGCGCGCGGAATCGGCGCAGCAACCGCCCGCGCGCTCTCGGCCGTCGGCATGGACGTCGTTCTCGCCGACGTGCTCGACGGTCATGAGGTCGCCCGATCGATCGGATCCCGGGCGTCCTTCGAGTTCCTGGATGTGACGAGCCTTGACGGCTGGATCGATGTTGTGGCGCGTACCCGGCACCAGTACGGACCGCTCCGGGCGCTGATCAACAACGCGGGAGTGCTCGGGTTCGGCAGCGTGGAGACGCTGTCGCCGGAGCAGTTCCGGCGAGTCGTCGAGGTGAATCTGGTGGGCCCTTTTCTCGGCATGCATTGCGCGGCGGAGTCGCTTCGAGAATCCGGCGCAGGCGTGATCGTCAACGTCTCCTCGACGGCGGGGTTGATGGGCTATCAGAACCTGGCCGGCTATGTCGCGTCCAAATGGGGCCTGCGCGGCCTGACCAAGGCGGCGGCGCTGGATCTGTCCGGCGGGCACATCCGTGTGTGCTCGATCCATCCCGGACCCATCCGCACACCGATGACCGCCGGTATGGACGAGGCAATCGCGGCGGGGCAACCGATCGCCCGATTCGGGTCCCCCGATGAGGTTGCTGCGATGATCCGGTTCATCGTCACCGAGGCGTCGTATTCGACCGGTGCCGAGTTCGTCGTCGACGGGGGTGCCGTCACGGGTTCCGGGATCGCGGTGCCCATGCCCGTTGTCGCCGGCCACGGACACTGATCCGTACTCCTGTCGCGCCCTGTCACCGACCTGTGGCGGGTGTCTGCCCGAGGTCGCGGCCGACATCGGGAACAATGAGGCCATGGCACCGTCCGAGCGCGATGAGACCAGGTGGGGGCAGTCGTGGCCGGCCCGCCGCCCGGGCACCGACGACCGGGTGGCTGACGAGCCGACACCCTGGGTGCTGGGTCTGCTGGTGACCCTAATCAGCGCGGTGTTCGCGACGTTGCTCCTCGTCGGTGTCTACGAACTGATCGGGTCGCTGGTGACCTGGCTCGGGTTGGCTGCGGTGCTCGTCGTGGCGCTCGGGATGGGGTGGACGTTGTGGGACCTGCGCGCACGCCCGGTGTGGCGCTGGATCGTCTGGGGTGCGCTGATCGGCCTGCTGGCCGGACTCGGGTCGTCGATCGTGCTGCTGGCGTTGGGCCGTTGACGGCCGATGTCCCAGCGGCGGGTCAGCCGAATCCGAAGTAGCGCGCGAGGCGTCCGCGGCGTTTGGGCGGCGGCGCGGGCGATCCTGACGCCGCGTCTGCGCCGTCGTCGGCCACGGCACTGCCCGAGACGGTCAGATTTCCCTGGTATCGAGCCCAGTCCTCCTCGGCAGGAACATAATCGGCGGGATGGATCGCGAACGCGGTGACCGGGATTCGCGTCGGATCGAGATCGGTGTCGGCCAGCGGGGTGGTGAACCGGAAGCCCAGCCACTCCCGGTTGGCCTGTTCGGCGAGTTCTTGCGGATGGAACGGCAGCGCGAGCGGTTCGGCGGGCACCCCGGGCGCATAGCGAAGGGGGTGTTCGCCTGCCCAGAACGGCCGCTCGAACGGGTAGGGCAGGCCGGAGTCCTCGAAGATCGTCACCGGGTCGGCCGCGAAGGACCGGCGCAGCTCGCCGTGTTCCCACCGGGCGAAGGCTCCGGCCGACCGGTCGGGGTCGGTGACCAGCAGCGTCGCGGCCGAACTGGGCCGGATCGACGCCAGTGTCCGGGTCAGCGTGGACGGTTCGGTGGTGTCGAAGAGAGAACAGCACAACACCGACAAACGTCCATACCAGCCGGCATAGACATGCGCGTCGGCCGCAGCGGCCGCAGTGGCGAGATCGGTGTCGGCGACGGGGACCAGCACCCGGTCGCCGTAGATCGTCGCGGCGAGTTTCTGCGCGGCGACCACATCGTTGAGGGGATCGGCGGACAGTTGTGCGATGGGGTCGTCACTGTCGATGAACCACAGAGTGACTGCGCGGGCCGACACGTCAGCGATCAGCCGTTGCCGTTGCTGCGGACGCCGAGCAGAACGTCCTCCCACGCAGGCACCGCGGGCTTGCGGGACCGACGGCGGGGCTTGCCGTTGGTCGCCGCATCGTCGGTGGCCTGCTCACCGGATGCGGTGGTGACCGCCGAGTCCGGCTCGCGGTCGTCGCCGGATTGATCGGTCGAACCGGAGGGGGTCGAGTCGGAGTCTGGCGTGCCGAAGTCGATGGCAACGGTCCCGTGCTCGTCGTGGCTCGGCGGGATCTGGCCCGTCCGCGTGCGCTGTGCATCGATGAGTCGGTCGGCGTCGAAGGTGACCTCGTCGTGGCCTTCGGGCTCGTGCTCGACCGCGGGTGTCGGCGCGAGGTCGGGGGTGGCAACCGGGGTCAACCGCCGACGCGGCGTGATCATCTCGGGATGGGTGAGCTCGTCGGCGAGGTCGTCGAGCGGGTCGGCGGTGCCGCCATGGCTACCCGGTTGAAACCGCCAGTGCGCATGGTTGTCGGTGCGGCCGACATGCCACGACACCTGGACGACCCAGTAGCCGTCGTCGCCCTTCCAGGCATCCCAGTCCACGTCCTGGTTGTTGTGACCCAGCGCGGTCATGGCCTCACCGACCACCTCGCCGAGGGTGGAGACAGCAGGGCCGTCTTCGCGGATCGGGTGGGCCATCGAGGCGAGTTCGGTGGCGCGGGCGCGCTCGAGCAGAACCGGGTGGGCGAAGCGTTCGACTTTGTCGACGGGTACGCCGGCCAGCGCCGCGACCTCGGCGACGGTGGCGCCCGCGCGGATGCGTGCCTGGATCTCTCGGGGCCGTAGTGTGCTTTCCATTTCGATCTCGATCTGCCCCAATCGTGAGATGTCGCCGCGTGCGGCGGCCCGGAGCCGTTCATCGGCGGCCATCCGGTACTTCTCACCCGACTCGGGATCCTGACAGATCACATGGGTGCCGTCGGCCTCTACGCCGACGACGCGAAGCTCACGCATCTGCTCCTCCTCCGGTGACCACGAGTGCGGGCATTGGGGTCAGGTTAATCCAGACCTCGCCTGCCGAACTGTCTGACACGCGGTAAAACCGCAGATCAGCAAGGTTGTGGCAGATGTTACCCATGGGGCACAGGCTACAGGTGATAACAGGGATACTCACGGTCTGTGAGCTCCGGCCGGCCGGCGGCCGCCCCAGCCCCGCCGGTGGGCGCGCCTCCCGTCGGTGGGCCGCGCCTCCCCGCCGGTGGGCCGCCGCTCTCCCCGCTGGTCGAGTAGTTGCCGAGCCGCTAGGCGAGGCAACGTATCGAGACCCGGCGCGATGCAAGGGATCTCGATACGCCCGCTCGCCTAGCGGCTCGCGGGCTACTCGATCAGCGGGACGGTGGCTCGCGGGCTACTCGATCAGCGGGACGGTCAGCAGGAGGCCCTCAGAGCTTGTCGACGACGAAGTCGATGCACGACGTCAGCTTGCTGACATCGTCCGGCTCGATCGCCGGGAACATGCCGACGCGCAGCTGGTTGCGACCGAGCTTGCGGTACGGCTCGGTGTCGACCACGCCATTGGCGCGCAGCGTCTTCGCGACGGTCGCCGCGTCGATCTCGTCGTCGAAGTCGATGGTGCCGACCACCTGGCTGCGCTGCGACGGATCGGCGACGAACGGTGTCGCGAATTCGCTCGCTTCGGCCCATTGGTAGAGGCGTGCGCTGGAATCGGCGGTGCGCGAGACGCACCAATCGAGACCGCCCTGGCCGAGCATCCACTGCACCTGGTTGTCGAGGAGTAGCAACGATGCCACGGCTGGGGTGTTGTACGTCTGGTTCTTGCTGCTGTTGTCCACAGCGGTGGGCAGCGAGAGGAACTCGGGGCACCACCGGTCGGTCTCGGCGATATGCGAGATCCGTTCCAGGGCGCGCGGGCTCATCAACGCGATCCACAGGCCGCCGTCGGAGGCGAAGCACTTCTGCGGTGCGAAGTAGTACACGTCGGCGTCGGCGATGTTCACCGGGAGGCCGCCGGCGCCGGAGGTCGCGTCGATGGCCACGAGTGCATCGTCAGAGCCCGCCGGACGGGTCACGGGCACGGCCACGCCCGTGGAGGTCTCGTTGTGCGCCCAGCCGATCAGGTCGATGCCGCCGAAGTCGTCGGCGGTCAGCGCGGCGGGATCAGGCGCGGTCCCCGGGTCGGTGGAGATCACCGCGGGTGAGTCGAGGAACGGGGCCTTCTTGGCGACTGTGGCGAACTTCGACGAGAACTCGCCGTAGGTCAGGTGCAGGGAACGCTGCTTGATCAGTCCGAACGCAGCGGCATCCCAGAAGGCGGTGGTGCCGCCGTTGGAGAGCACCACCTCGTACCCGTCGGGCAGGGCGAACAACTCCGACAGGCCGGCGCGGATGGAGCCGACGACATTCTTCACCGGCGCCTGACGGTGGCTGGTGCCGAACACCGACGCACCGGTGTCGACGAGGGATTGCAGTTGTTCCGGGCGCACCTTGGACGGGCCGCATCCGAAGCGGCCGTCCGACGGCAGGAGGTCGGCGGGAATCGTGATCGGTGCGGTGGCGGTGTCACTCATGTCCGCAAGTCTAAGGTTGTGGCCCCGACCACCCCGGTCAGGCCCCACCGAGTATCTGTTGACCCCGGCTGAACGTGTGTTTAGCATCTTGTACATGCGTTTAGCTGACGCCGACGACCGCACCACCCGCGCTCGGGTCCGCGACACCGCCATCGAGGTGTTCGCCCGCGACGGCTTCACCGCGACCGTGCGCACGATCGCCGAGGCCGCCGGGGTGAGTCCGGGGTTGGTGATCCATCACTTCGGCAGCAAGGAGAAGTTGCGGGCCGAGTGCGACGAACATGTCCTGCGGCAAACCCGCGAGGCCAACGAACAGGGGCTCGACGAGCAGGCCGGTCCGCACGCGTTCGCCGGATTCGTGCGGCGGATGGAGGACATCGACTCCGATGGCCCGCGCATCGTCTATCTCATCCGCAGTCTGCAGGCGGGCGGCGAGATGGCCCGTCAGTTGCTGGCGCACCTGGCCGAGGACGCCGAACAGACCTTCCGCAAAGGCGTGGCCGCCGGAACCATCCGGCCCTCCCGCGACGAGGCCGCCCGCGCCCGGTACATGGTCGCGCAGTCGATGGGTGCATTGCTGGTCGACGTGGTGATGAATCCGCCCGCGGACTGGTCGGATGCCGGGGTGATCCTGCAGTCCTACGTCGACCGGGTGGTGTTGCCCGCAGCCGAACTCGCCGTTCACGGGGTGATGACCGACGAGTCATTGCTCGACGCGGTACTGGCCTATCGAGAGGAACGCAATGACCACGACTCTGACTGATCCGGTGATCGACATCGAGGGGCTACGGAAAACGTTCGGCTCGTTCGCCGCCCTCGACGGCCTCGATCTCACCGTGTGCGCCGGCGAGATCGCAGGATTTCTCGGTCCCAATGGCGCCGGGAAGTCCACCACGATCCGCACCATGCTCGGGATGTACCGGCCCGATGCCGGGCGAGTCGCGGTATTCGGGCGCAACCCGATGGCCGACGCGGTGGCGATCCATCGTCGTCTCGCCTATGTGCCCGGCGACGTCAATCTATGGCCACAACTGTCCGGCGGCGAATGTATTGACCTGCTCCTGTCGTTGCGGGGTCTGCGAGTCGAGTCCGGCAGTCGCAAGAACGAACTGATCGACCGGTTCGACCTCGACCCCACCAAGAAGGCCTCGGCATACTCGAAAGGGAACCGCCAGAAGGTGGCGTTGATCGCCGCGCTGTCGGCGCCATGCGAACTGCTGGTGCTCGATGAGCCCACATCCGGACTGGATCCGCTGATGACACGCGAGTTCACCGATTGCGTGCGCGAAGTCGCCGACGGCGGGGCGGCGGTACTGATGTCGAGCCATCTCCTCGACGAGGTCGAGCAACTGTGCCAGACGGTCACCATCATCCGGGCCGGCAAGACGATCCGGTCCGGCCCGCTCACCGAACTGCGCCACCTGCGACGCTCACGGGTGACCGCCACTATCGGAGTCGGCGCACACGACCTGGCCTCGATTGTCGGCGTGCACGACTTCACCGTCGACCACGATCAGGTCAGCTTCACCGTCGCCGACGCCGGACTGGCCGAAGTCACCCGCGTCCTCGCCCGACTCGACGTGACGGGGTTGGCGGTCGAGCCGCCGAGTCTCGAGGAACTTTTCCTGCACGTCTACTCCGAACCCCGCGAGGTCGGGGCATGACGGCGGGGACGGCGGGAGCCGCCGGCGTGCGCGCGAGCGTGGTGTCGCATCAACTGGCCCACGTCGGAGTGCTCGTGCGACTCGGCCTACGACGCGAACGGATTCTCGCGCCGATCACGGTTGTGTTGTTCGTGTTGATCAACGTATCGACCGCACAGGCGATCTCAGGGATGTACGAGACACCCCAGCAGCGGCTGCGCCTGCAGGCCGGGCCCGGTGCCAACCCGGCCTTCCGATTTCTGCTCGGTGAGTTGACCCACGTGGAACCTACTGCGGCGCTGGTTTCCTGGCGCGCGGGGCTGTTCCTGATCGCCGCGCTCGGGGTTTGCGCGGCGATGATGACCGTGCGGCAGACCCGCAAAGAGGAGGAACTCGGCCGTACCGAACTCGTCCGGGCGGCCGCCGTGGGCCCGCTGGCACCGGCCGTCGCGGCCGCGGCCGTCGCTACCCTCTTCGTCGGCATCGTCTCGGTGGCAATGGCAGTGATCCTGCTCCCGCTGGGGGCCGATGCAGGCGATGCGGTCGCCGTGTTCGCGCAGTACGCCTCGACCGGGCTGGCTGCGATCGGGGTGGCGTTGATCGCCGCGCAGATCGCGACCACCTCCCATATCGCCAACCTGACCGCCAGTTCGGTTGTCCTACTGGGCTATCTGCTTCGCGGTGCAGCCGACGCAACCGACGACTGGGCATGGCTGAGGTGGACCAACCCGATCGGATGGGCTGAGCAGATCGACCCGTTCGGGAACAACGATCTGCTGCCCGCCGTGTTGTCGGTGGCGGTGTTCGTCGGCGGGACGGCCATCGCCGGGCGGGTCGCGGTGCACCGCGATCTGGGAGCCGGGCTGATCGCCCAGCGCCGCGGTCCGGCGGCGAGTTCCCGCCTGCCACGCGTCGAGTCGTTGGCGGTGCGGCTGTCTCGGTCGTTGCTGTTGGCTTGGGCTGCAGGCATATTCGTCTACGCGTTGATCATCGGTTTCATGCAGCCCTCAGTGGCCGACCTCGCGCAGGGCAACGAACAGTTTGATCAGGTCATGCGCGCCGCACTCGGTGACGCGACGTTGAGCACGTTGTTCGGGATGACCATGCTGGGCTTCCTCGCTGTCGCCGCCTCGGCATGGGGAGTCAACCTGGCCGAACGTCTGCGGGCCGAGGAGTCGGCCGGTCGCGCCGAGGTGGTACTCACGACGCCGACTGCTCGGGGCCGCTATTTCCTCACCTACACGGTGATCGGTGCGGTGGGCGGCGTCACCCTGGTGATCGTGGCGGCGGCCGGCATGGTGCTCGGCTCCGGCATCGCGGGCGGGGGATGGTCGAGAGCCGCGACCAACGCCGCGCAAACGGGCGCAGTGCAGGTTCCGGCGATGCTGGTCGTGGTGGCGATAGCGCTTGCGCTCTACGCGATCCGACCGTCGCTGGCCCATGTCGGATGGGTGGTCGTGGTGGGGGCGTTGCTGCTCGGGCCGCTGTCGGGCATGTTCGACCTGCCGCAGTGGGCCGCCGATCTGTCGCCGTTCACCCACACCCCGCTGGTGCCGGTGGACCCGATGCGCGCGACCCCGATCGTCGTGCTGATCGGGGTCGCGGCGATGTTCGTCACGACTGGCTGGGCGATCTTTCGTCGTCGACAGATCGGCTGACCTCGCCGTTGGTGGACCCGTCGCCATCTGCGAGGGGATCCTCGGGTTCCTCGTACGCACCCATCGCGAACGATCCGGTCTCCGGGTCGACCGTCACCGCGTGATGCGGTACCTCGTGCACCGCGACGATCAGCTCGCCGGTGTCGGGCTTGTCGGCGTTGTCGGGCAGTCCCGCGAAGGTCGCCGACATCGGACGCCGGCGTTTCTCGTGACGATGCGCCGGTTCGGCGGCTGCGGCGACGGCGGCCGCCTCGCTCCCATTGCCCAGACTCAGGTGCAGGAATCTCGGCTGCACGGCGATGTCGTAGTGGAACGCCCGTAGCAACGAGATACACGCGAGCACCATGACGATCGAGAACGGCACCGCCGTGGCGATCGACATCGTCTGCAAGGCGGTCAACGAGTCGGTGCCGCCGACCAGCAGCAGCACAGCTGCCGTCACCCCTTCGAGGCTGGCCCAGTAGACCCTGGTCAGGACTGGGGTCTCGATCTTGCCGCCGGTGGCGAGCATGTCAACGACCAGCGACCCGGAGTCCGACGACGTCACGAAGAACATGACCACCACGATGATCGCAATGACGCTGGTGACCGCGGCCAGCGGGAACCCGTCGAGCAACTGGAACAGCGACGTGTTTGCGTTGACGCTGCCGTCATCGAGCATGTTGCCCTCCTGCTGCTGACGCAGGATGCCGGAGTCGCCGAAGATGGTGAACCAGATGGCGCTGATGAACGTCGGGAGCAGCAGCACACCGGCGATGAACTCACGGATGGTGCGGCCGCGGGAGATCCGGGCGACGAACATGCCCACGAACGGGGCCCAACTGATCCACCAGCCCCAGTAGAAGATGGTCCAATCGGCCATCCAGGTGTCGTCGGCGAACGGCGCGGTGCGCAACATCATGTCCGGCAGCGTGGCGATGTAGTTGCCCATGTTCTGCACCCAGGACTGCAGCAGGAACAGCGTGGACCCCAGGACCAGGACGAACGCGGCCAACAGCGCCGCGACCGCCATGTTGATGTTCGACAGCCATCGCAGGCCCTTGGTGACACCGGTGACCACGGAGAAGATCGCCAGGCTCGTGATCAGGAAGATCATGATGACGACCACCCAGTTGTTGACCGTCAGCCAACCGAGATACTCCAGGCCGGCCGAGATCTGCTGGATGCCGAAGCCCAGCGAGGTGGCGACACCGAACAAAGTGCCGACGATGGCGACGACGTCGACCAGATGCCCGATCCAGCCTTCGACACGTTCGCGGCCGATCAACGGCTCGAGCAGCCAGCGCACCGCGAGCGGGCGTCCTTTGCGGAACGTCATGTACGCCAGGCCGAGACCCACGACGACGTAGATGCCCCAGGCGTGCAGGCCCCAGTTGAACAGCGTGAGTTCCATCGCCTGATTGGCGGCGGCGTCGGTGGAACCTTCGATGCCACCGGCTTCGGGTGGCGTGATGTAGTGCGACAGCGGTTCGGCGACGCTGTAGAACACCAGGCCGATGCCCATGCCGGCGGCGAACAGCATCGCGAACCAGGACAGGACACCGAACTCGGGCTCTTCGTCGTCTTTGCCGAGTCGGATCGTTCCGATCCGACTGATCGCACAGTAGATCGCGAATATCACGAACCCGGTGACGATGAGGATGTACCACCAACCCACGCCGGAGGTGATCCACCCGTTCAGCTTTTGAAATGCGTCGGCTGCCGTGCTCGCGTAGATCACGCAGAAGATGATCAAGGCGAAGATGATCAGCGACGCGGTGACGAACACCGGTTTGTGCTGCTCCCGCCAGGCGGACCGGAACATATCTCGCTCCCTTGCAACTCGTGCACATCGACGATCGTCGTCGACGCGGAGCGGCACAGCGTGCTGCTCGGCATCGACGGCAGTCGACCTGCTCACATCGGCGGCGAACCGACAGGTTCCGCGACGTGTTCGCGACCTAATCGGACGCTACTGCAGGATCAGGGTGTGCAATCAGTGGTATTCGGGCAATCGTTATGTGTCTGATTTATGACCCTACGACACCGGCTTGCCCTATGCGCGGGGGCGGGGCGGGGCGCACCTACCCGCGATCGGGTGCGGATCAGAGTCCCGGCGCCGGTTTGACGTCGCCCCAGCCCGCGACGTCCTCGGGTCGTCGTGGGCTTGGTCCGGTGTAGATGGCGGCGGGTCGGACGAGTTTGGCGAGGCGTTTTTGTTCGAGGATGTGGGCGCACCATCCGGCGGTGCGGCCGCAGGTGAACATCGCCGGCATCATGTGGGGTGGGACCTCGGCGAAGTCGAGGATGACTGCGGCCCAGAATTCCACGTTGGTCTCGATGGCGCGGTCGGGGCGGCGTTCGCGTAGTTCGGTGAGTGCGGCTTGTTCGAGGGCTGCGGCCACTTCGTAGCGGGGGACGTCGAGTTCTTGGGCGGTGCGGCGTAGTACGCGGGCCCGTGGGTCCTCGGCGCGGTAGACGCGGTGGCCGAAGCCCATCAGTTTTTCTTTGCGGTCGAGGATGCCGCGCACGAGGCCGCGGGCGTCGCCGGTGGTTTCGACTTCTTCGATCATCGGGAGCACTCGGGCCGGTGCGCCGCCGTGCAGTGGCCCGGACATCGCGCCGATCGCGCCCGACAGCGCGGCGGCGACGTCGGCGCCGGTGGAGGCGATCACGCGTGCGGTGAATGTCGATGCGTTGAGGCCGTGTTCGGCTGCGCTGACCCAGTAGGCGTCGATGGCTCGGATGTGTCGGGGGTCGGGGTCGCCTTTCCAGCGGGTCATGAAACGTGCGGTGACGGTGTCGCATTGGTCGATGATGTGTTGGGGGACGGCGGGTTGATGGATGCCGCGGGCCGATTGGGCGACGTAGGACAGTGCCATCACCGAGGCGCGGGCGAGGTTGGCGCGGGCGGTGTCGTCGTCGATGTCGAGGAGGGGCCGGTAGCCCCAGATGGGGGCGAGCATGGCCAGGGCGGCCTGTACGTCGACGCGTACGTCGCCGGTATGGATGGGCAGGGGGAAGGGTTCGGCCGGGGGTAGTCCGTCGCCGAATCGGCCGTCGACGAGCAACGCCCACACATCGGCGAAGGTGACGTGGTTTTCCACGAGGTCCTCGATGTCGACGCCGCGGTAGCGCAGGTTACCGCCGTCTTTGTCGGGTTCGGCGATCTCGGTGGTGAACGCCACCACTCCTTCGAGACCGGCGACGAAATCGTCGGGCACCGTGTTGGACATCGAAGACCACCTCACCTCGACACGCACATCGTGTGGACCACTGTCGTGGGGATACCACACCGCGATCCACCACGACCCGCAATCTCACCAGGAACTCTAGGACAGGAGCACACCGGCGGCATACCGGGGAGTAACCGTGCGTCGCGGAGTAGCCTCACCTCGTGGCCGATGATGCGATTGACCTACCCAACATGCGGGTAGGCTACGGCGGCGGCATCCCACCGAACATCGGCGAAGGTGACCGCGCGGCGGGTGCCGACGGCATCCGCGAGAACCTCGATCCGAGCTGGCTACGCGGGGACCCGCCCTGGTTGGACCTGTTTCATGTGTGGCTGCGTGAGGCCATCGACTCGCGCATCCCCGAACCCAACGCGATGGTGCTCGGGACCGCCGACGCCGAGGGCATCCCGTCCACACGCACCGTGCTGTGCAAAGGGGCCGACGCGTCGGGCATCGTCTTCTTCACCGGCTACGACTCCGACAAAGGGCACCACCTGGCTGCCAATCCGTATGCGTCGGTGACCTTCCCGTGGATCGCGCTGGAGCGCCAGGTTCACTTCCGCGGAGCGGTGGAGCACGTGACGATGGAGGAGACCGCGGAGTACTGGTACATGCGACCACGCGGCTCCCAACTCTCCGCGTACGCATCTGCGCAGTCGCAACCCATCGAGACCCGTACCGACCTCGAGGATCTCGCGGCCCGGGTCGCCGCGCAGTTCGGCGGATTCGATGCCGGCGCAGAGATTCCGGTGCCGCCGGCGTGGGGCGGCTATCGACTGGTGCCCACGACCGTCGAGTTCTGGCAGGGGCGTGCCAACCGCCTGCACAATCGGGTTCGCCTGACCCGATCGGACGGCGGGTGGGAGGCCGTGCGACTGCAGCCGTGAGCCACTACTAGGCTTCGCTGGTGCCCACCGCTCCCCGGCCGAGGCGGCTGTCGAGTCGACGACTGCTCGCGGACACCACGCCACTGCGGAATCCTTACTTCCGGCGACTGTGGACCGCGAACATCGTCACCGTCGTCGGCGCGCAGCTGACCGTCGTCGCGGTGCCGGCGCAGATCTACCAGATCACCGGCAGCTCGGCCTATGTAGGCCTGACCGGCGTGTTCGGCCTGGTTCCGCTGATCGTGTTCGGTTTGTGGGGTGGTGCGCTGGCCGACGTGTTCGACCGCAGGCGCATCCTGATCGTGACGACACTGGGTTTGATCGGCTGTAGCGCGCTGTTCTGGGCGCAAGCGGCGCTCGGTGTCGGGAATGTCTGGCTTCTGTTGAGCGTCTTCGCCGTTCAGCAGGCGTTCTTCGCCGTCAACCAGCCCACCCGCACCGCCGTGCTCCCGCGATTGTTGCCGCTCACCGAACTGCCCGCCGCCAATTCGCTGAACATGACGGTGATGCAGGCCGGTGCCATCGCCGGTCCACTTGTCGGTGGCGCGCTGATCCCGGTGCTCGGCTACGCCACGCTGTACCTGGTCGACACGTTGAGTCTGCTGGCCACGCTCTGGGCGGTGCTCCGATTGCCCGTATTGCGTCCGGAACTCGCGGACGGGCAGCGCCGTCCTGCCGCCGGGTTGCGGTCGGTGCTCGACGGATTCCGATACCTGCGCGATCACCTGGTGTTGTTGGCCAGCTTCCTGGTGGATCTGATCGCGATGATCTTCGGGATGCCGCGGGCACTGTTCCCGCAGATGGCGCACGAGAGCTTCGGCGGTCCCGAAGGTGGTGGTCTCGCGTTCGCCTTGCTGTTCGCGGCGATTCCGCTTGGATCGGTGATCGGTGGGGTGTTCTCCGGGTGGGTCGTGCGGGTGCGCCGTCAAGGTCTGGCCGTGATCGTGTGCATCCTGATCTGGGGTGCGGCCATCTCGGTGGCCGGTGGGGCGCTGTTCTTCGCGCACGGTACGGCGTTGCCGATGCTGCCGGTCGTGGTGGTCGCGCTGATGGTCGGCGGGGCGGCGGATATGGCCTCGGCGGCATTTCGGCAGACGATGCTGCAGGCCGCGGCCACCGACAACGTCCGTGGCCGATTGCAGGGCGTGTTCATCGTCGTGGTGGCCGGTGGGCCCCGCATCGCCGACGTCACGCACGGGGCCACGGCGGCCGTGGTCGGCACCGCGGTGGCGACCGCAGGCGGCGGGGTGGCCGTGATCGTGCTGACGATCGTTGCCGCGCTGGCTATTCCGGCGTTCGTCCGATACCGGGCCGGTCAGCTGGCCTGAGTGATGGGGCAGTCCGTCGCGACTCGGACAAAGTGCCTGCTCAGCGAAGCCGCGGATTCGGTGCCAGTATGGTGCCATGAGTGCGGTAGTCGACAACCCCACGGGCACCTTCGCGGTGCCGATCATCGACATCACGCCGTACACGGCCAACGGAGACGCGGCGCAACGCGCAGTCGTCGCCGCCCAGATCGACGACGCCGCCAGCACGGTCGGTTTCATCCAGATCATCGGGCATCAGATCCCGGCCGCGGTGATCGAGGAGTTCACCGCGGTGATGGATGATTTCTTCGCGTTGCCGCTCGAGGAGAAGAAGGCCTACCGTACGCCGCCGGAGATCAATCGCGGGTATTCGCCGCCGAAGTCGGAGTCGTTGTCGTTGAGCCTCGGCGTGGAGCCGGCCGAGGGCATGAACGACTTCTTCGAGGCCTACAACGTGGGCGTCGAGGCCGCCGCCTACCCGGACCTCGAACTGCCCGACGATCAGTACGCCGGCAACACCTGGCCGAGTGTCGACCACTTCGAGGCGGCCGTGTCCGCGTATTTCGCCGAGGCCTCGCGGGTGGCGCACACCCTCACCCGGATCTTCGCCGAGGCGCTCGATCTCCCGCCGGATTTCTTCGACGGATACACCGACCATTCCCTCGACGTGCTGCGGATGAACAACTATGCGCTGCCGCCCGGCGAGGTGGAGCTCGACGGTGAGCTGACCGGCATGGGTGAGCACACCGACTACGGGATCGTCACGGTGCTGTGGGCCGACCAGGTGCGTGGACTGCAGGTCCTCGATCGGGACGGCGAATGGCACGATGTGGAGCCCGCGGACGGCGCGTTGCTGATCAACCTGGGTGACCTGATGGCGCGCTGGACCAACGAACGCTGGATGTCGACGCTGCACCGCGTGAAGCCGCCGGTGATCGACGGAACCATCGAACGTCGTCGGTCCGCCGCGTTCTTCCACGACGGCAACATCGATGCCACCATCTCCACCCTCCCGTCGTGTGTGGGTGCGGGCAGTCGCTATTCGCCGATCACGGTCGGCGAGCACATCGGCGCCAAGCTGGCCGGCTCGCGCGCCGGGCTGTCGAATCCCTACGCGCGCCGCGAAGCGCAACGCGTCCGCCAGGCGATGCGTCGCGGCATGGGCCAGCAGTAGCCCCGACCCGCTCAGTCGGAGCTGATGCGGCCCGGGTAGGTGGCGCGCCGTGCGGCGTGCACCGGACAGTAGTGCATCGGGTTGTCGCGCTCGGCTTCCGGCGGCAGGTTGCGGGCGGGGGTGTGCACCAGCGGGGCGTCGTCAGCCACCCGACCGTGCACGCGATCCCAGGCGTCGCGGGGACGCGGATGGCGCAGGAACCGTTTCGGCAGCAGGCGGTGCATCACCAGGTTCACGCCCCGGCCGAGTAGGCGGAATCGTCGCTCGTCGGTCTCGCTCCACGGCAGCCCGAGGATCTCACGCACCGGTTCGTCGTAGAAGCCGGTGGTCATCCAGGTGAAGAATCGCTGGTTCTGTTCGGCCATGTAGCGGAACCAGAACCACTCCGGGATGAACGAGAGAAACGGTGGCGGTGGGAGCTTGCTGATGTCGAGCACCGTACGTACGGCCGGATGATCGCGAAGCTCGTTGCGGCACATGTAGTCCCAATACTCGAGGAAGTCCTCGTAGGTATCCGGGACCGGGCGCATGGAGACGCCGTACATCGCGTACCAGGCTTTCGACTCCTCGAATAGTTGCCGCTTCTGGTCCTCGCTCAGCCACGGGCCGAACCGCTCGCAGAGTCGGACGTTGCCGTACCAGAATGTGGCGTGCGCCCAGTAGAAGACGTCGGGATCGAGGGCGTGATACCGAGAACCATCCTCCATCTCGCCCTTGACGTCCCGGTGGTAGTCGCGTACCTCCTCGCCGGTGGTCGGACCCGAGTCGGGCACGGGGTCGAACACCACGCCACTGATGGGGTAGAGCGAGCGCATCAACCGTTGCCAGCGTTCGCCGAAGAAGTCCGAGTGCTCCCAGACGGCCGCGCCGAGTTTGGGGTGCATGTTCTGCATGGAGCCGGCCCACAGGCCCTGGAACATCCCGGTCCAGGTGCCCCAGATCTGCCACGTCAACGAGTCCGGGCCGAGCGGCGTGTAGTCCTCGGCGCGGATGGGCGCCGGGCGCCGGCGCTCGATCGATGAGTCCTCTGGCGTGTTCGTCAGCACCTCGGTCATGAGACGAAAGTTTAGAATCGTCTCACCCGGGGTGTCAATGTTCACCGAATGCGGAAGCGCACCCTATCGCCCGCGACGAGCTGCGCCGCGCGGTCCGACGACGCTGCGGTGAGAACGGCGACGACGGGGTATCCGCCGGTGACCGGGTGATCGGCGAGGAACACGACCGGACGTCCACTGGGTGGGATCTGCACAGCGCCATGCGGGATGCCCTCGGAGGCGAGTTCTGCGGTGCCGGCGCGATGGACGACCAGCGGGTCATCGCTGTCTTCGGGACGGGACAGTCGCACACCCACCCGGTTGCTGTCGGCGCCGACCACCCACACGCCACGGGTCAGATGCGCGGGGGTCTGCACATGATCGCGGCGTGGTCCCTCGGTGGCCTCGAGTTCGGTCACCGCCGAGTGCGCGGCCGCCCGGGGCGCCGACGATGTGGCCGGCCAGTCCTCGGTGGGTTGGCCCACCGGCAGTTCGGTACCGGCACGCAGCGCGGGCGGACCGAGGTCGGACAGGGTGTCGGTGGAGCGGGACCCCAGCACGAGCGGGACGTCGATGCCGCCGCGAATCGCAACATAGTTGCGGCACCCGCGGGTCGGACTCTCGATGGTCACCTCGGCGCCGTCGGAGACGGGGAGCGCAGCGTCGACGCCGACCGGTATTCCGTCCACGCGCACTTCGGCGCGGGCCCCCGTCACCGCCATCAGCACATCGCCGTGGAGTCGAATGTGCAAGCCACCCAACGTGGTCTCGATCACGGCTGCCGATTCCGGGTTGCCGACGAGTCGGTTGGCCAAGGTCAACGCCCCGCGGTCCGCCCCACCGGACACCGGGACCCCGAGGTGGGCGTATCCGGCGCGGCCGAGATCCTGCACCGTGGCCAGCGGGCCGGGCGCGACGACGGTGACCTGCCGGTGTCGATCACTCATCCGCGACGAACCTCACCAGGCTGCCCGGCCGCAGTCGGGCCGGGGGGACCGCCGCCTCGTCCCACATCGTCATCGACGTCGCGCCGAGCAGCTGCCAGCCACCGGGACTGACCCGCGGATACACCGCGCTGTAGCCCGCGGCGATCGCGACCGCGCCGCGCGGGACACGGGTGCGCGACTCGGACCGCCGGCCCACCGTGCGCAACGGATGGTCGGGTTCGTCGTGGGGGATGAGGTAGCCGAAGCCGGGGGCGAATCCCATGAACTGCACCTGCCACAGGGTGTTCGTGTGCAATTCCACGACCCGCGGGATGTCGACATCGAGCAGTCGGGCGACGTCGGCGAGGTCGGGCCCGTCGTAAACGACGGGAATCCGCAGTTCGTCGTCGGCCCCGCCGGCGGTCGCCACGCTCGCATCGCCGGTGCGCAGTGCCCGGTGGACGCCGAGGGTGTCGATGCCGTTCCCTCGATCGGCCTGCACCAGCACGGTCTGCGCGCTGGGTACCACGTCGGCGATGAGGAGGGTTCCCGCCGTCCGGGCGGCATGCAGGGCGGCGGTGGCGCGCGAAACCGCCTCGGTCGGCGCCGGGTGGCCGGAGAAGTCGAGCATCACCGCGTCGTGACCTGCGGGCAACTCGCGCATACGTCCAACCTACCGGCCACTCAGCGGCCATGATGACACCACGAACAGCGGCGTGGCCGGATCTGTCGGCGTGGCGGATTGCCGGTCCGGCCGAGATGCTCGACAACGAAAAGGTGCGAATGCGCGAGATCGTGGTGTGTGGTGAAGCGCTGGTCGACGTGGTGGGAACGTCGGCGAGTCCGGCTGGTGCCGGCGGTGGCTTGTCGCCGCTGCAGCCGGCGCTCGGTGGTGGCCCGTTCAATGTTGCGGTCACCCTCGGCAGGCTGGGGAGCGCGGTCTCGTTGTGCTCGGCGGTGTCCACCGACACCTACGGCGAGGCCATCGTGTCTGCGCTGCGCTCCGCGGGCGTCGGCACGTCGCTGTTGCAGCGGCGGGCCGAACCCACGTCGCTGGCCCTGGCGACGATCGGACCCGACGGCGGCGCGCAGTATTCGTTCTACGTGGAGGGCACCGCGGACCGTCAGGTGAGCGACCCCGGCCCGTTGGCCAGCACGGTGGCCGCGGTGTGTTTCGGCACCCTGTCGATGGTGCTGGAACCTGGTGCGTCGGTGTATGAATCGCTGTTGCGGCGAGCTCACGGCGAGGGGCGGTTGGTGATTGTCGACCCGAACATCCGGCCGGCGGTGATCGCAGATCCCGACGCGTACCGTCGTCGGTTCGCGTCCTGGACGTCGTCGGTCGACATCGTGAAACTCTCCGACGAGGACGCCGGGTGGTTGGCGAGCGGACCCGACGGCACGACCGGCGACGAATGGCTCGCGGCAGGTGTGAGCGCGATCATAACGACGGCGGGGGCGGCCGGAATCACCGTCCGGACCCGCCACACCGAACTGACCGTACCCGCACCGCCCACTCAGGTTGTCGACACCATCGGTGCAGGTGACAGCGTTGTCGGCGGTGTGCTGCGACACCTGGATCGGATTGGTGCGCTGTCATCGGTGGCGGTGGCCGAGCTCGACGCCGATCAATGGCGCGCGACCGCCGAATTCGCAGGTGAGGTCGCTGCGGTGACCGTTTCCAGGCCCGGCGCGGACCCTCCGTGGGCGAGCGAGCTGGCAAGCGACTAGGTTGTAGCCAACAGCATCCTTACCCGGATCTGCGTTGAACATAGGCTCAAACCTGAGTAAAGGGGTTCGTGTGTCCGCTGAAACAGTCCCAGCTGACCAGGCATCCGATACGGCATCAGCGACCGTGACCTACCCCGGTGGGCAGCTGGAGCTTCCGATCCTGAAGGCCACCGAGGGGTCCGATTCCGTCGCGCTGGGCAAGTTCCTCGCCGAGACCGGGCTGACCACCTTCGACGGTGGCTTCGTCAACACCGCGTCGACCAAGTCGGCGATCACCTACATCGACGGCGACGCGGGCATCCTGCGCTACCGGGGCATCCCCATCGATCAGCTCGCGGAGAAGTCCACCTTCATCGAGGTCAGTTACCTGCTGATCTACGGTGAGCTGCCGACGCCGTCCCAGCTCGACGACTTCACCGACAAGATCCGTCGACACACCCTGCTGCACGAGGACCTCAAACGGTTCTTCGACGGCTTCCCGCGCAACGCGCACCCGATGCCGGTGCTCTCCAGTGCGGTCAACGCGCTCTCGGCCTACTACCAGGATTCGCTGGATCCCAAGGACCCGGAGCAGGTTGAGCTGTCCACGATCCGGCTGCTCGCAAAGTTGCCCACCATCGCTGCGTACGCCTACAAGAAGTCGGCCGGACAGCCGTTCCTCTACCCGGACAACTCGCTGAGTCTGGTGGAGAACTTCCTTCGGATGACCTTCGGCTTCCCGGCCGAGCCCTATGAAGTGAACCCCGAGGTCGCCAAGGCGCTGGACATGCTGTTCATCCTGCACGCCGACCACGAGCAGAACTGTTCGACCTCGACCGTGCGCCTGGTCGGTTCGTCGCAGGCCAACCTGTTCACGTCCATCTCCGGCGGCATCAACGCCCTGTGGGGTCCGCTGCACGGCGGCGCCAACCAGGCGGTGCTGGAGATGCTCGAGGAGATCCGGCTCTCCGGTGGCGACACTCAGGCCTTCATGAACAAGGTCAAGAACAAAGAGGCCGGCGTGAAGCTGATGGGCTTCGGGCACCGCGTCTACAAGAACTACGATCCGCGTGCCGCCATCGTCAAGAAGACTGCGGACTCGATCCTGGAATCCCTTGGCGTGCAGGATGATCTGCTCGATATCGCCAAGGGTCTGGAAGAGGTCGCACTCAACGACGACTACTTCATCGAGCGCAAGCTCTACCCGAATGTGGACTTCTACACCGGTGTCATCTACCGTGCGATGGGCTTCCCGACCCGGATGTTCACCGTGCTGTTCGCACTCGGCCGGCTGCCCGGCTGGATCGCGCACTGGCGTGAGATGCACGAGGACCCGGCAGGCAAGATCGGTCGTCCGCGCCAGCTCTACACGGGCTACACCGAGCGCGACTATGTCGCCATGGATGCGCGCTGACCGACCCGCGGGGAGCCGGCGGACGACATCGACAAGCCGTCCGCCCACAGATACCGACTGACGACTCAAAGGAGAGTCCCGTTGACCAGCGCTGAGAAACCCGAAGTCGATTTCCCCGAGGGGCCTGCCCCGTCCGAACTGCAGATCACCGATCTTGTGGTCGGCGAGGGCGCCGAAGCCCAGCGGGGTGGCGTCGTGGACGTGCACTACGTGGGCGTCGAGTTCGAGACCGGTGAAGAGTTCGACTCCTCCTGGGATCGCGGCCAGTCCGCAAACTTCCCGCTCGAGCGCCTCATCCCCGGTTGGCAGGAGGGCATCCCCGGTATGAAGGTCGGCGGTCGGCGTCGGCTCACCGTGCCGCCGCAGTTGGCCTACGGCCCGGCCGGTGCCGGCCACCGTCTGTCCGGCAAGACGCTGGTGTTCGTCATCGACCTGCTGGGTGTGGGGTAGTCCATTTCCGCACGACCCTCGCTGCTGTGGCTCCGGCGCGATCTGCGCCTGGGCGATCTTCCGCCGCTGATCGCGGCGCAGGAAGCCGCTGACGAGGTACTGATCTGTTTCGTCGTGGACCCGCGACTGGAGAAGTCGTCGGGTCCACGACGTTTGAGTTTTCTCTTCGACTCGCTGCGCGACCTCGACGAGCAGTTGTCCGGGCGGCTCCTGGTGGTCCGCGGTCGGCCCGACGAGGAGATCCCCCGATTGGCCCGCGCCGTCGATGCGATGTCGGTCCATGTGAGCGAGGACTATTCGCCGTTCGGTCGTCGGCGTGACGGGGCAGTGGCCGAAGCGTTGGGCGACACCCCATTCGAGGCGGTGGGCTCGCCGTACCTGGTGTCGCCGGGACGGGTCACCAAATCCGATGGCGAGCCCTACAAAGTGTTCACGCCGTACTTCAAGCAGTGGCGCAGCCACGGGTGGCGCGCTCCGGCGTCGTCGTCGGTTTCCGCTACCGACCTCGTGGATCCCAGCACCATCAAGCGTTCCGGCCGCATCAAGATTCCCGCTGCCCCCACCGAATTGTCGCTGCCTGCCGGGGAGCGGGCCGCGTTGCAGCGGTGGCGGACCTTCGTCGACGACGATCTCCCCGGCTACGACGAGGACCGTGACCGACCCGATCTCGACGTCACCAGCCGGATGTCGGCTTACCTGAAGTTCGGCAACATCCACCCGCGCACGCTGGCCGCCGATCTTGGCAGATCGAAAGGCGCGCAAGCGTATCTGCGGGAGCTGGCGTTTCGCGATTTCTACGCCGACGTGCTCTACCACTGGCCGAAGAGCGCCTGGCACAACTGGAACAGCCAATTCGACGACATCGCCCTGGACACCGACAAGTCGGCCTATGAACGCTTCGACACCTGGAAGGCGGGGCGTACCGGCTTCCCGCTGGTCGACGCCGGTATGCGCCAGCTGGCCGAGTCGGGATTCATGCACAACCGGGTACGCATGCTCACCGCATCGTTTCTGGTGAAGGACCTGCACTTGCCGTGGTGGTGGGGTGCCCAGTGGTTTCTCGACCAGCTGATCGACGGGGACATGGCCTCCAATCAGCATGGGTGGCAATGGGCTGCCGGTACGGGAACCGATGCGGCGCCGTACTTCCGGGTGTTCAATCCCGATACTCAGGCCGGGCGGTTCGACCCGGACGGCGAGTATGTGAAGCGCTGGGTGCCGGAGTACGGGTCGGACGACTATCCCGACCCCATGGTCGACCACAAGGCGGAGCGAGAAGAAGCACTCCGGCGTTTCGGCGAGATCTGACCCTGATCAGCGAGCCAGCGACAGTGCCTCACTCCACTTGATGCGGGTGCCGGTACGCAAGATCGACCGCTGATAGATCCGCGAGGCAAACCAGGTTGCTGCGGCGCAGGCCAGGATCATCAGCACGAAGGTGACGATGACCTGCATGGTTGAGGTGTCGCCGGTCGCGATCCGAATCGGCATGAGCGCGGCGCTGAACGGCGGAATCCACGTGAGTACCTGAATCAACGTGGAATCCAGTGCCTGGATGCCGAAGATCCCCGAGTACATCACCGCCATCGCGAGGATGGTCAACGGCGCGGAGCTGGCGTTGAGTTCCTCCTGCCGGGAGACGAGTGCGCCTGTCGCGGCGTAGAGCGTTGCAAAGAACAGGAATCCGAGCACGAACCACGCGATGACGGCGGCGAACATGCCGATAGCCGTGCCCTGGATGGTCAGCAACCCGGTGGCCATGCCGGCGATCAACGCGGTCGCTCCCAGCAACAGAACCTGCGCCATCGCGATCGCGCCGATCCCGATGATCTTTCCCCACAACAGGTGCAGCGGTTTGATGGTGGCCAACAACAGTTCGACGACGCGTGAGGTCTTCTCCTCGACCACGCCCACGGCCACCATGGAACCCCCCATCATGATCGCCGTGATGAGCAGGATCGTCCCGACCAGCGCGATGACGATACGTTGTCCCTCATCCGGTCGGTCGGGGGTCGTCTGCTCCACGGTGAGCGATGCCCGGGGCAGCATGGCCGCGTCGACACCACGATCGGAGAGGGCTTGATTCAATGACGCCTGGTCAACCGAGGACCGGAGGATGCCATCGAGCGTCGGACTGAGACCGCTGTCGGAGATCGCAACGAACTGTGCGTTCGGCCCGACGACCAGCGCGGCGTCGAGTCCTCCGTCGGCCACTTGATTGCGCGCGTCCTCGGCCGTCGCCACCGGTTGCACGTCGACCGGGCTGCCGGTCGCGTTCCCGAATTCCTCGATCGTGCTCGACAATGCGGGGCCACCCCCGACGACGCCGACCTTGTCGGGTTCGGAATCGCCTGCCAATGCCGACCACACGACTGCGCCGACGATGATCACGACCATCAGTAGCCCGGTACTGATGAGGAATGATCGGGTTTTGGCGCGTGTGACGATTTCTCGTTGGGCGACCAGCCAGATCGATTGGGCGGCTGAGGATTGCGGGACAGAGGAGTTCATGCGGAAACGGCCTCTCGGAACAGTTCGGTCAGATCGGGAGTCGAGGGCGCGAACCGGTGTACCGGTCCGGTGCGCAGGGCTGCGGCGAGGATGGACTGGTCGTCGGCGATCGTCGGGTCCACGCGCAGCGACGTGATGTTGTCTGTGCGCCGATAATCGGCGCCCAGAACGCCGGGCAGATCGTCGGCCCATCGGGTCGTGGTCGTCGGCCCGGTGATCTCCAGGGTGACGCCGTCGCGGGCCCGCAGTTCGTCGACGCGTCCGAGCGCACGCATCTGGCCGCGCGCCACGATGCCGACGCGATCGCACAACCGTTGGACCAGGTCGAGCTGATGCGACGAGAAGATCACCGGGATACCCTCGGCAGCTTTCTCTTTGAGGACATCACTCATCACATCGACGGCCACTGGGTCGAGACCGGAGAAAGGCTCGTCGAGGACCAGTACGCGAGGATCGTGGACGAGTGCGGCAGCGAGTTGCACGCGTTGCTGGTTGCCCAGGCTCAGATCGCCCACATCGTCATTGACACGCTGGTCGACCCCGAGTCGGGTGGTCCAACGGTCCACACTTTCCTGCGCGGCTCTGATGGACATACCGTGCAGGCGAGCGAGAAATACGAGTTGTTCACCCACTTTCATCTTCGGATACAGGCCGCGCTCCTCGGGCATGTACCCGATCTGACGGCGGGTGTGCAGATCGATGGGATTCGCACCGAGCGTGACGCGGCCTGCGTCGGCTGCGAGAACACCCAGGATGATGCGCATGGTGGTGGATTTGCCGGCGCCGTTGCTGCCCACGAATCCGAACAACTCCCCGGGTGACACCTGGAAAGTCATGTCCTGCAGGGCGACCAGATCGCCATATCGTTTGTGTAGGCCGTCGATGATCAACGGTTCGTTCATCGCGTGCTCCGTTCGGGGTCGGCGGTGTCCGGGTTGTCCGGGTCGGGGAGGGGCGCGGAGCCGGGGTGGTGCGCGGAGTCCTCGGGGTAGGCGGGGGCGACTTCGAGATCTTCGGGATCGGGGTCGGACATCCACCATGTGGTCAGCAGTGTCGGCAGCATCACCGCGCACAACACGAGCGTGATCAGCACGATCGCGGTGCCGTACACCGCGTCGCCGCTGACCTGGTCTTGGGTACTGAGGGCGACCAAGATGAAGTAGGGCACGAACATCAGCGAGTACAGCACGATGAATGCCATCGATCGTGCCGAGTTACGTTGTGCCGCTTGAATCTCGTCGAGGGCCGAGACGGGCGTGTCGGCGATCGACCCGGTGACGATACGGAGCAGGTACTGGCATACGAGCGAGCCGACCACGGCCACCCCGAACGGCACGATGAACCACTCGGTGAAGTAGGAGAGGACGGCGGCGATGCCGGCGACGGCGAGAATCACCAATTGGCACACCACCAATGTGCGATAGCCACGACGGTTGCGCCACCGTCGGAGTGAGCCGGCATGCCTGGTGTTGAAACGCAGATGCCGCTGGGCTCGCCAGAGATCGTAGCGACGCCAGAATTCCGGAGTCGCCTCCTCGGGAACGGCGGAGTTGGGGTCCCTCATCGTGCACCTCCAAGGTCTGAAGTCGGTGAATCGTGGCTGTCCGGACGCCGATACAGTTCCGCTGACATCGCACCGAATTCAGTGCGACTGAACACGGCTTCGACGGGTAGATCGAATACGGCGCAGATGCGGAAGGCCAGATCCAGGCTGGGATAGTTGTCCCCCCGTTCGAGTGCGCCCACCGACTGCACATTCACCCCGACCATCTCGGCGAGTTGGGCGCGGGTGAGCTTGCGCTCGGCGCGTAACACGCCGATCCGGTTGTAAATGGGGAGCTTGTCACCCCGCCGCACTGGACTCACCTGATCAAGTGTTGTGAAAACACAACAACATGTCAAGGGGATACATCGAAATGCTGTTAATCGAGGAATTCTGCGACATTGCGTGCAGCTTCGCGGCCGGCTCTGTTCGCCCCGATGGTCGACGCGGACGGCCCGTACCCCAGTAACTGCACCCGCGGATCATCGGCGACGGTGGTCGCGAGCCGACCCGTCATGGTGATTCCACCGCCGGACGAGCGCAGGCGCAGTGGTGCCAGATGATCCAGTGAGCTGCGAAAACCGGTGTTCCAGAAGATGACGTCGACGTCGAGATGATCACTCCCGGCCGGGCCGGTACCGCAGTCCCAGCACACGCCGGTCTCGGTGATCCGGGTGAACATCCGGTGCCACGTCAGGATGCCGTCATCGCGGGCGGCGGCGATCGACGGGGTCAGTGCCAACCCGGTGACCGACACCACCGACGTGGGCGGCAGGCCGGCGCGTACTCGCTCCTCGACCCGGGCCACCGCCTGTCTGCCCTTGTCGGGGTCGAACGGTGTGGCGTCGAAGACGGGCTCGGTGCGCGAACACCAGTACGTCTCGACGCCGACAGCATGCCGTGCGATCTCGATCAGCAACTGCACCGCAGAGATTCCGGCGCCCACCACCAGGACCCGTTGGCCGGCGAACTCGTCGGGGCCCACATAGTCATGGGTGTGCAGTTGTCGGCCGCGGAAGTCTGCGATACCGGGGACATACGGGACGAAAGGCCGCTCCCAGGTGCCGGTGGCGTTGATGATGGCGCGTGCGCCGATGACGGCTCCGTCGCCGAGTGTGACGGCGAATTCGCCGTCGGTGTAGTTGTCGTCAGCGTGGTCGACCATCTCGACGCTGACCGGACGCCGAATGGCGAGTCCGAACTTCTCTTCGTACCTGCCGAAGTATTCGGGCACGGCGGTGGCGGCGGGGAAGGCCTCGCAGTCTCGGCCCAGGGCCTCGACCAACCCGAGTCCGGGGAGATCGTGCACGCCGTTGGCGGTCGCGAGGGTCAGGGTGGGCCAACGGAACTGCCAGGCGCCACCGGGGCCGGGCGCGTGGTCTAGCAACAGGTAGCGGTTGCCGAGACCGAATCGCTGCAGGAAGTAGGCCGCCGACAACCCCGCCTGTCCGCCGCCGATCACCACCACATCGGTTCGGTCAGCCATGTCCACGGTTCTCAGTCTGGCATCGTGCTCGGGTGTGGTGCCCGCCGCCGTGGGCACAGACGCCGAACCCGGGGGATGGGTAGGCTTCGGCTCATGATCCACTCGTCTGCCACTGGGACCGTTGTGACCATCGAGCTGGACCGGGTCGACAAGCGCAACGCTCTCGACGAGCAGATGCTTGCCGGATTGTCGGACGCCTTCACCTCCGCGGTCGATGCGGGCGCGCGGGCCATCGTGGTGACCGGGCGCGGATCGGTGTTCTGCGCGGGCGCTGATCTGTCCGGGCCCGTCTACGACCCGGGGTTTCTGGACCGACTGGTGGGCACGCTGCAGCAGATCGAGGCCACCCCGATTCCCGTGATCGCCGCGTTGAACGGTTCGGCGCTGGGGGCGGGTCTGCAGCTGGCCATGGCGGCCGATCTGCGCGTGATGGCGCCCGATGCGATAGCGGGTATCCCGGCCGCGAAGATCGGAGTCGCAGTAGACGAGTGGACCATCCGGCGCCTGGTGTCGCTGGTCGGCGCCGGTCAGGCGCGTGGCATGCTCATCGGGTGTGATCCCTTGTCGGCCGATCGGGCGCATGCGCTGGGGTTTGCGAATCGCATCGGGGATCTGACCGACGCGCAGCATTGGGCGTCCATGATCGCCGATCTCGCGCCGCTGACCCTGCGGCACTACAAGATGGTCCTCAATGAGGACGGTGCGCGCACCGAGCCCGCCGCCGATCGGCTCGCGGCGATGATGCAGGCTTGGGAGAGCGATGATCTCGCGGAGGGGCGGGCGGCACGCGCCGAGAAGCGCGCGCCGAGATTCTCCGGACGCTAGTGTCCGACTAGTCCTGATCACGGTCGTCGGCGGCTTCGGCTTCCTCTCGTCGTTGTCGGTTGCGTTTGCGTTCTTGCTGTCGGCGGGTGTGTTTGGCTGCCACCCGAGGTGTGGAGCGGGTGGGTGGTGTCGGCGGCGGTGGCGGTGTGTCGGTGCTTTTGTCGGCCGCCGGTGGTGGCGGTTTGAATCGGATACGTCCTAGTCCGGGGAACAGTTTCTCCATGCTTTCGGTATCGCCGGCGATGACGAGGCCTTCGGGGGTGATGAACTCGGTGCGTAACCGGCCGTGGCGGTCGCGGTACTGGTCGTCGAGCCACGACCCGAACGTCTTACGGATGTGGGAGAAGCGGTCTTTGACGTTCAGGTTGTCCGGTTCGGTCTGACCACCCCTGGCCGGATCGGCATGGTTGTATTCGGCGACGTGATCGATATCGGAGCGCCACGCGGGGGTGTCGTTGCCGGGGATAACGCTGTAGGCATCCCGAATCCGGATGAACGTCTCCAACGCCGAGGACAGCCGATACGGATCCGACGGCAGGTGCGCATCCAGCGTGAACCCGCCATCCGGGTCGGGTTCGGTGCCCTCGGGCACCAATGGCTTGATGACCGCGTCCTTACGCGCCGCCAACTCACGCACATGTGCGTCATCGATGACGCCGTAGCCGTCGATGAACCCGGCATGCTCAGCACCATCCAGGGTGGCCTCGTCACACACCACGTGGATGACGATCTTCGCATCCGCCGGTGGCACCGTGGTCGCCTCCGGGATCACGGCGGTGCAGGTGTCGACACCACATAGGCATTCGAACGGTGTGCCCGACAATAGGGCGAACATCGCATCTGAGGCCCGTTGCTGGCGGGTTCGTTCGTCGTTGTCGCACACCGCGTCGGCCAGCTTACGGACCGCCTCGGCGGCGATGCGTACGTTTTCGGCGGCCATCGTCGCCGAGATCTCGGCCATCCCGTCACCGGTGTTCGTGGAGTGCACACCACGCTTGTCGAGGGCCTGGCGGCGGCGTTCACGTACCGCATCGGGGTGATGCCGGAAGATGATCCGATCAATCATGTCGCGCAGCCGATGCGCCGACCAGGCGGTGGTGTGGGCGTCGATGTCGGCGGCGATCTCGGCATCGACCGCCGCGGCATAGGGTTGCCCATCGATCAGTTCGGTGCGGGAGATGATCTTGACGATCAACTCGGCAGTGATCCGCCCCTCGCGCAACCGCTGCGCCACTTGTGGCAGACGGTCGCGTAACGCGACCGCTTGATGCAGGAACTTTTCGGCCGCACCCTGACTGATGGCTTGGCTCACCGCGATCCGGGCGGCGCAGTCGGCGAACCCGTCATGCAGCAACAGGGCGTGCTCTTCGGATTCTGATCCGACCAGGCGGGTGTGGAGTTCGGCGGCGATCTGATAGCGATGCCACGCCAGGAATGCCTCACCGTGTGCATCGGAGATCAAGGCGCCGAGCAGATCATTCGTCTCCCGCGACCCGACCTGCTCGGCCGGTAACCCGCTGGTGAACAGCGACGGTAGGTCCGGCCACGGCGACGGGTCACTCCACCACGACACGATCGACCAACCCGGACCCGACACGAGATACGCACCTTTCAGAGACAGCAACAGGGGCAGCACGAGACCACAACCCACATATCTCTGGAAGGAACAGACCGCTCAATCACCGGCCCGACCTGGCTCACATCACTTCGTCGATCTCGCTGAAACCAACCTACGACACGGCACCGACAAGAACGTTCGCACAGGTCAGCGGTAGATCTCGTCGGTTCGACATGCGCGCGACTGGACACGTGCGCATCGCCACGAATGCGTGTCCCATGAATCCCAAAATACGCCCAAATCGGACATTAAGAGCCTCGAACTCCATGCCGCGCCGCAGTTTTCACAGACGAAACATATCGATCAAGTGACCGAAACCCTTGGTCCCTACTTTCAGCCAAGGCGTTGACCACCCCTGGTTGATGCCGGGTCCGGTGAGGGAGAGGTATGTCGAGAGAATCGGAATTCACCGAGGACATCGGTGAGATCGAGAGCGCTGAACACAGTATCGTCGCGACCGGTGCGCAGGCCGCCGCCGCACGCGAGACGCTCGAGGACTACACACTGCGATTCGCTCCACGGAGCTATCGCAAGTGGGGCCCGGGTGTTGTCGCCATCTCTGCCCTGGGTGGCATCGCCTATCTGGCCGACTTCGCGATCGGTGCCAACGTCGGCATCGCCAACGGTACCGGCAATGCACTGCTCGGGATCGCGTTCTTCGCGATCGTCATTGTGCTGACCGGCTATCCGCTGGCCTACTACGCGGCGCGCTACAACATCGATCTCGACCTCATCACGCGCGGAAGCGGTTTCGGCTATTACGGATCGGTCCTGACCAACGTCATCTTCGCGTCCTTCACGTTCATCTTCTTCGCGCTCGAGGGCTCGATCATGGCTCAAGGTCTCAAACTGGGTCTCAATATCCCACTGTGGCTTGGCTATCTGCTGTCGTCGGTGTTGATCATCCCGCTGGTGATCTACGGGATGAACACCCTCGCCAAGCTGCAGGTCTGGACGACTCCGCTGTGGCTGATCATGATGGTCTTCCCGTTCCTCTATCTGGTGATCAAGCATCCCGACGCGATCGGTGACTTCTTCGCGTTCAGCGGCGGAACCGATGGCCAAGCAGGCCATGGCGTGTCGTTTGCCGGAACGATGCTCGCCGCCGGTGTCTGTCTCTCATTGATCGCCCAGATCGCCGAGCAGATCGACTACCTGCGCTTCATGCCGCCCAAGACGCCGGAGAACAATCGCAAATGGTGGACCGCTGTGCTGACGGCCGGCCCCGGATGGGTCATCTTCGGCGCCATCAAGCAGATCGTCGGGTTGTTCCTGGCCGTTTATCTGATCATGAACTTCGCCGAACAGGCGGGTGTGGCCAATGAGCCCGTCCAGCAGTTCCTCGCCGTCTACGAAGAGTTCATGCCGCACTGGCTGGCAATGACCCTCGCGGTGATCCTGGTGGTGATCAGCCAGGTCAAGATCAATGTCACGAACGCTTACTCGGGCTCGCTGGCGTGGACCAACAGCTTCACCCGGGTCACCAAGACCTACCCGGGCCGGCTCGTCTTCCTGGTGTTCAACGTCGCCATCGCAATCGCGCTGATGGAAGCCAACATGTTCAGCTTCCTGAACGAACTGTTGAACTTCTACGCCAACTGCGCGATCGCGTGGATCGTGACGGTCGCCTCCGACATCGCGATCAACAAGTATCTGCTGAAGATCTCGCCCAAGGAGCCAGAGTTCCGGCGCGGCATGCTCTACAACGTGAACCCGGTCGGCTTCGTGTCGGTGATCGTGGCCGGGGGCGTGTCGATCATGGTGTACTTCCACGTGTTCGGCGATGCCATCCAGCCGTACTCACCGTTGGTCGCGTTGATCCTCGCGCTGGTGCTGCCGCCTATCATCGCCACGGCGACACAGGGCAAGTACTACCTGCGCCGCACCGACGACGGGATCAACATCCCGATGTACGACGAGCACGGTAACCCCACCGACGTTCGCCTCACATGCTGCGTGACCGGGATCGACTTCGAGCGTCCGGACATGATCGCCTCCAACGTGCCAGGGCCCAACGGCGAGAAGCAGTACATCAGTTCGCTGGCTCTGTCCTGCGACAAGACCGGCGAACATGTGCTGCCCGCTCAACCGCCGGCCTGATGACATCGCACTGAGCGTCATCACACGTTGATTGTGGTCGCTGCCGGATCGTTCACCGAACGATCCGGCAGCGCCTCGACATCTCCGTTCGGGCAGTCCTCGATGAGGTAAGCGCTGAGTGCGGTCACCATCAATTCGATGATCTTCGCGATGGCCACGTCGTCAGACGTGCTCAGATAGGTCAAGGTGATCGTGTTTGTGGTCGCGATGATCACCGGACTGAGGTTCGCTGTCGGCTCGATCCAGCGCACTCCGGACCGCTCGGCAGCAACCTCGAGGCCGATCGTGGCGACCTCGTAGAGCCGCTGGTACATCTGCTTGCCGACAGCCTGCAGCTCGGCGTGATTGTGGGCGTAGATGCCGAGTGAGATCGTCGCCTGCATGCGCCCGGGGTCGGCCTTGAGCAGCCGGTAGAAGGCCTCGAGGTGAGCCTGCATGTTCTTGCGCATCGCCTCGACGCCGCGCGCCTCGGAGTCGGCCGTCATCGGGAGGATCGCCTCGAGCATCCGGCCGATGTCCGAGGGGACCGCGGTTTCCATGACCGCGCTCAACAACGATGTGCGGCTGTCGAACGCATAATGAAAGCTCGCCAGCGGCATATTGGCGTGCGAACAGATGCGGCGGGTCGTCGCCCCCTCCACACCGTGGTCGGCGATGACCCGGTAGGCGGCTTCGATCAACGCCGTCCGTCGTTGCTCGACTGACATCCGTGCCAAACCGCATTACCCCCCTGAGCGCCTGCGACCTGCGCATGCGCGGTGAACATATCCGAAGCAGACTATCAGTGCAGATCGGACCGGATGTGCTGGATGGCCCCATGAATGGGGACAGTTTCGCCTGGCGCGGCGCCATGAACGCCGTGGCGGGCGATCCATCCGCGGCATCGGGCGCGACGGCATTACCCTGGGTCCGTGACCTCGACGATCGGCTCAGTGTCCCCGGGCCTGGCACGACGCGCCGCAACGACCCTGGCGGCGGCCGGACGGACTGCGCTGGAGTCGGCGACCGGTTCCCTGGCCCGCGGGGGCGTGCCGGCGGCACGCGCCCTTGGTGCAAGTGCCACTGAGATCGGCGCTTTCACGCATGGCTCACCGAATCTGCGCGACGGGTTCTTCCGCAACCTCGACCATTCGCCGTCGCAGGTGGACGCCGATCTGCGCGTGGTGCTCGACATGGCCCGTCGCCCGGGCAAGCCGCGTCGGCCCGTTCCGGTGTTGGCGCCCGCCTTCTCCGACGACGTCGAAGACCTACAGATCACCTGGCTCGGGCACGCGTCGGTGCTCGTCGAGATCGACGGGGTGCGGGTGCTCACCGACCCGGTCCTGAGTCGTCGCTGCTCGCCGTCGCAGACCGTTGGACCGGCCCGGATGCATGCGGCGCCGGTCACCGTCGCCGACCTGCCCTCCATAGATGTGGTGCTGATCAGCCACGACCACTACGACCACCTCGACATGGCGACCGTTGTCGACCTGGCGCTGCTGCATCCGCAGGCACGGTTCGTCGCACCGATTGGGGTAGGCGCACATCTCATCGCCTGGGGCGTGGCCGCCGACCGGATCGATCAGGCCGACTGGTGGGGCGAGGTCACGGTGTCGGCCGGTGGACGCGACATCACCTTCATCTGCTGCCCGGCGCGGCACTTCTCCGGACGTTCGCTGTCCCGCAATCTGGCGCTCTGGGGGAGCTGGGTGATGGCCGGCCCGGTACACCGTGTCTTCTTCTCGGGCGACACAGGGTTCTCGGAACACTTCGAGGATGTCGCTGCCCGGCTCGGCCCGGTCGATGCGTCGCTGACGGCAGTGGGTGCCTACGACCCGGTGTGGCCCGATGTGCACGTCACGCCGGAAGAGGCCGTCGTGGTGCACCGGATGCTTGCACGTGATGGCGAATCGGTGATGATCCCCATCCACTGGGGCACCTTCAACCTGGCCCGACATTCCTGGGGCGATCCGATCGCACGGCTGCTGCCGGCGGCAGTGGCCAATCCCACCGACGTACTGATTCCGCCGCCGGGCGGCACCGTGCATCTGCTCCACCGGACCGGGACGGGGCTCGAGATGCCGCGCTGGTGGGAGAAGAGCGCGTGACACAGGTTACGACCGAGACTGCCGACAACCCCGGGTTGACCGCTGCCGAGGTCGCGCGCCGGGTAGCCGACGGCCAGGTCAACGACCGGCCGGACCGCTCCGGGCGGACGGTCTTCGACATTGTCCGCGCCAATGTGCTGACCCGCATCAACGCCATCCTCGGCGTGCTGTTCGTCATCGTCGCGTCCACCGGTTCGCTCATCAACGGCCTGTTCGGGTTGTTGATCGTGGCCAACAGCAGTGTGGGAATCATCCAGGAGGTCCGGGCCAAACGGACGCTGGACAAACTGGCGATCGTCGGTCAGGCCCGGCCTGTCGTTCGCCGCGACGGTGAGTCGACCGACGTCGCTCCCGACGAGGTGGTGCTCGACGACATCATCGAGATCGGCCCCGGCGATCAGATCGTGGTCGACGGTGAGATGGTCGAGGCGCTCGCCGTCGACGTCGACGAGTCGCTGCTGACCGGTGAAGCCGATGCCGTGGACAAAACGCCCGGCGACCCGATCCTGTCCGGCAGCTTCGTGGTCGCGGGGGCGGGCGCCTACCGCGCCACCAGGGTCGGTGCGGACGCTTATGCCGCGCAGTTGGCCGCCGAGGCGTCGAAGTTCACCTTGGTCTCCTCGGAACTGCGATCGGGTATCGATCAGATCCTCAAGGTGATCACCTGGCTGTTGATCCCGGCCGGCATCCTCACGATCATCAATCAGTTGTTCATCAGTGATAACGGCATTCGCGCGGCGCTGCTCGGCATGGTTGCCGCACTCGTGCCGATGGTGCCCGAGGGGCTGGTGCTGATGACCTCGATCGCGTTCGCGGTGGGCGTGGTCCGGCTCGGTCAGCGGCAGTGTCTCGTCAACGAGCTGCCCGCCATCGAGGGCCTGGCGCGTGTCAACGTGGTCTGCGCCGACAAGACGGGGACGCTCACCGAGAACGGGATGCGCCTCGCCGAGGTTCGGTTGACCCGGGGAGTCGACGCCGTCGACGCGACCGAAGTCGGCGAGGTCGACCGTGTCCTGGCAGCGATCGCGGCGCATGACCCGCGCCCCAACGCGAGCATCCAAGCACTTGCCGAGGCCTATCCCGATCCGCCTCGCTGGACGATGAGCGCGCTCGAGCCATTCACCTCGGCAAAGAAGTGGAGCGGGATGTCGTTCCGCGACGACACCACCGACGCCGACATGGGTAACTGGCTGATCGGTGCTCCCGACGTGCTGCTCGATGCGGACAGCGACGTCGCCGCCGACGCCGCCGAGCTCGGTGTGCAAGGCCTGCGCGTGCTGCTGTTGGCGCGCACCGACGTCGCCGTGGACACACCTCCATCGGATGACCAGGTGGCGCCGGGAACCGTGACACCGATCGCGCTGGTGGTGCTCGAACAGCGGGTCCGACCCGACGCACGCGACACACTCGACTATTTCGCCGGACAACGGGTACAGGTGAAGGTCATCTCCGGGGACAACGCTGCGTCGGTCGGAGCCGTCGCGGCCTCGCTCGGGCTCGGTAGCCCGGCGACTTCGGTGGACGCACGGTCGTTGCCAACCGACACCGACGAACTCGCCGACGTCGTCGGCCGCGGCGTCACCTTCGGCCGTGTGCGGCCCGATCAGAAACGGGCCATGGTTGCCGCGTTGCAGTCCCGCGGGGACACGGTGGCGATGACCGGTGACGGCGTGAACGACGTGCTGGCACTCAAGGACGCCGACATCGGGGTGGCGATGGGCTCCGGGAGTTCCGCGGCGCGGTCGGTGGCCCAGATCGTGTTGCTCGACAACAAGTTCGCGACCCTTCCATACGTGGTGGCCGAGGGGCGTCGGGTCATCGGCAACATCGAGCGCGTCTCGAACCTGTTTCTCACCAAGACGGTGTACGCCGTCCTGCTTGCCCTGTTGGTGGGGTTGGCCGGCGTGTGCGGTGAGGTGTTCGGATTCGGGTCGATCAGCTATCCGTTCCAGCCGATCCACGTCACCATCTCGGCATGGTTCACCATCGGGATACCGGCGTTCGTCCTCTCCCTGGCGCCCAACTCCGAGCGCGCACGAACCGGATTCGTCCGCCGGGTCCTGGCGCAGGCGGTACCCAACGGGATCATCGTCGGGCTCGCCACCTTCGCGACTTACATCATCGTCAACCCGGGCGGCAACGAGATGGCTGTCGGGGCCAAGGACTCGATCGACTTCACCCCGGAACAGACGCAGGCCGCCACTGCCGCGCTGATCACCCTGCTGATGGTTGCGCTCTATGTGCTCGCGGTGGTGGCCCGCCCGTACACCTGGTGGAAAGTCGTGTTGCTGGCGCTGTCGGTGGGGGCCTACGTGCTCATCTTCACCTGGTCGTGGACTCAGGAACTCTTCCGACTCGACTCGTCGAACGTACAGATGGTCTCGGTGGCGGTCATGGTGGGCGCCGTCGGTGTGGCCGCCGTCGAAGCGGTGTCACGAGTGGTACCCGGATTGATCGCGGTTCGGGATGCGCGGGCGTCGCATTCGCCGAGAAATAACTAGGGTGGTCCGTATGGATCTCAAGGGACTCGTGGACAAGGCCAAGAACACGCTCCGGGGCAACCCGCACCTGATCGAAAAGGGTGGCTCCTACATCGACAAAGCGACCGGCGGCAAGTATGCCGGTCACGTCGACAAGGCGCAGGACGCGGTCAAGAAGGCCGTCGGCGCCGAGTCGTCGAATGATCCGAATTCGCAACCGCCCCAGCGGAACCCGCAGAACCCGACCCAGCAGAACCCAACCCAGCAGAACCCGAATCCGCCTCAGCAGTGAGGCCTGCCTCGGGATCGCCGGCGGCAGCAGCGCGCGGGTGGCGTCGGTAGGCCGACACCGAGGGGTCGCCGACGATCCAGTAGCGCCATGCGACGTCGGCGGCCAACCGCACCCCGACCCGCGGGCCGACCGCGATGTGCACACCTGCCGGTCGCCCCGTCGCGTCGAGGCGAACCGGGTGGGGTTCGCCGAGGTCGGTGCCGAGGTCGGCCATCGTGATCCCGAGGGCGCGGGTCAGGTTGCCGGGGCCGCGCGCCAGCGCAGCGTCGTTGCCGGCGGTGGGCCGTCGGTCGCGCGCGGTCGCCAGGCCGTCGACGATCTCCCCGGCGCGGATCAGGACCGCCGCCCCCTGCTCGGTGGGGCCGGTCACCACGTTCGCGCAGTGGTGGCCATGGATGCGGTAGACGTACAGGCGTCCGGGCGGCCCGTACATGATCTCCGAGCGGGGGGTACGCCGGTACGCGTGTGACGCCGGGTCGTCGCGGCCGCCGTAGGCCTCGACCTCGGTGATGCGGGCGGCGACTCCGTGACCGACGAGAACGGCGCCCAGTAGGGCTCGGGCCTCGAGGCTGACGCTAGGCTCACTGACCATGGCCAAGACGAGTGACTCCATCGACGTGGACTTGTCCGTCGAGGATACCTGGGCGGCAGCGTCGGATCTGTCGAGGTTCTCCGAGTGGCTGCTGCTGCACGACGGGTGGCGTTCGCCAGTGCCCAGTGCTGATGAACTCGCGGCCGGCGTGACGCTGGCGTCGGTGGTGAAGGTCAAGGGCACCAGGGTCCGGTTCGACTGGCTGATCGAGACGTACCAACCGTTCGAGCAGGTGCGCCTCAAAGGCAATGGCAAAGGTGGAGTGAAGGCCAAGCTCGATCTCGGCATCCTTCCCACCGATGCCGGTTCGACAGTAACGTTCACTGTCGATCTGGGTGGTCTGCCGCTCATCGGCCCCGCAGGCAAGGCGGCGGCGATGGCGGTGTCCGGGGATCTGCGCAAGTCGTTGACGACATTCCGCACGGTTTTCGGCTGATCCACCGCGTATTGTTTGCGTGACAAGGGGGAGACGGCGTGGGGCGTCATAGTTCGGACGGGGATCAACCGCGCTCGCCGCGATCGGGCGGGCCGAATGAACCGTCGGCATCACGCAGCGGTCCGATCGACATGTCGGCCAGTGGACCGTTTGCCGCGCCTGCGCGCCGCGCATCTGGCGATGACGGATTCGGTTTCGAACATCGCCGGTCATCGTCGGGTCGCCGCGGGGGCCTGATCTGGGGCATCGCGGCGCTGATCCTGGTGGTCGCGCTGGTCACCGGGTTCGTCCTGTGGCGAACCGGCGCGGTCGGCTGCGGCGACCGGACAACGGTGGCGGTCGCCTCCGATCCGGCGATGACCAGCGCACTGCAGTCGGTCGCGCAGCAGGCGTCCGCGGATTCATGTTTCGACTATCAGGTCAGCGGGGTTGCCGGCGCGGAGGTTCCCGGGCAGCTCACCAGTGGCGAGCAGGCGCCGGACCTGTGGGTGGCCGATTCGCAGATCCAGGCTCGCCGGGTCCTGACCCAGGTGCGTCGGGACCTGAATCTGGTCTCCCCGTCGATCGCCACCTCGCCGACAGTCGTCGTCGGCAAGGACGTTCCAGAACTCAACAGCTGGGTCGACGTGATGAAGCTGCCAGATCTGCGTACCGGCAGCCCAATCGACACGAGCACCGGGGATGCCCCCATCGTCGGTGCACTCACCGAGGTCAACGGGGGCGCACTGACCGAGGACGAGTTGACGTCGGCGATGACGGTGCTCGCGGTCCAGCAGAACAACGCACGTCTGGAGAACGACAGCGACGGCGCCCGGCTGAACCTCGCGAACGCCACGGGTGTTCCGGTGGTCACCACCGAGCAGCAGTATCTGCTGTACATGCGGACACACAGTGATGCCGGCCTGACCGCGTCTGTGCCGGCAGACGGAACCGTGATGCTGGACTATCCGATGGTCAACACGGCGAGCACGTCCCGTCAGGACACGGCTGCCGAGGCCGGACAGGCGCTGATGGACCGACTCGCCTCCGACGACGGACTCGCGGCGCTCAACGAATCCGGCTACCGGAATCCGGACGGTGACCCGCTGCCCGACAACGCCGGCGTGGGGCAGGTGCAGCGACTGCAGCTCGACGATCCCTCCCAGGTCGACAAGGCCATTCGGCAATGGCAGGTGCTCGGCGTGCCGATCCGCACGTTGGTGGTGCAGGACACCTCCGGTTCGATGGCCGCGCCTGCCGGGGATACCACCCGCGCCGAGTTGCTCATCGACGCGTCGATGACCGGGCTGAATCTGTTCCCCAACAACGCCTCGATCGGGGGGTGGGCGTTCGGTATCGACAAGGGTGGTCCCGGTCAGGACTGGAAGTGGATGTCGCCCATCAAGCGTCTCGACGCGAACTCGGCCGGCGGCGGAACGCATCGTGACCAGCTCGGCCGCGCGGTGCAGCGTGGTCTGGCGCCATCGCAGCTCGGCGGTGGTACGGGCCTGTACGACACAACCCTCGCGGCCTTCAAAGAGGTTCAGAACAGCTACGACCCGAACTACTCGAACTCGGTGATCATCATGACCGATGGTCAGAACGAGGATCCGGACAGCATCAGCCTCGACGAGTTGTTGTCGGAGCTGAAGTCGCTGGAGGATCCCGCCCGCCCGGTGTTGATCTTGACCATCGGTATCTCCGATGACGCCGATACCGACGCGCTCGAGCAGATCGCCGAGGCCACGCCCGGCGGGTCGACCTACGTCGCGGAGACCCCCGAGGACATCCAGAACGTGTTCGTCGACGCCATCCAGGCGCGCGTTGCCGCAGCCGGCCGCTGAAGTCAGGAGCCAACCGCGACACGGCGTAGGACGGTGAGCGCGTGCTCGATCGCCGGCGACGGCTCACCGGCGAGTCGGGCCACCGCGAGCTCGACGGTCGGGGCGCCCGGCCGAAGGGGGAGATAGCGCACACCGGCGATCCCCAGCGCGGCGGTGGGTTCGGGAACCAGGGCGACACCGAGCCCGGCAGCCACCAGCGTGACCAGCGTCGAGGTCTCGGCCACCTCGTGGCGGATACGCGGCACGAATCCGGCTCCGGCGCAGATCGTCGCCAGCACCCCGTTCATCACCGATCGGCCATGACCGACGTGGGCGATGAACTCGGCATCACGCAGGTCCTCGGCGTGCACGCCATCGGCGGCGCCGATGGGCAGGTCCTCGGGGACCGCGACGAACAGTTTGTCGTGGCGAATGATGTCCACCACCAGATCGGAGCTACCCACCGGTGGACGCAGTAGCGCGATGTCGATTTCCCCGGTCTCCAGCGCCGACAGCTGAGCCGGGGCCAGCATCTCGCCGTGCACGCTGACCTCGAGGTCGGGTAGCTCCTCGCGTAGCGCCCGCACCAGCCGCGGCAGCAGTGAGTACGTCGCCGAGCCCACACAGCCGACCGCGAGCGTGCCCGCCCGACCTTCGGCGACTCGCTGTGCCTGGATTCCCGCGACGTCGACCGCGTCCAGAATCGACTCCACGCGCTCGAGGTAGGCGTGCCCAGCCGGCGTGAGTTCCACCCGGCGGGTCGATCGAACCAGCAGGGTCACCCCGAGTTCGGCCTCGAGCTGTCGGATCTGTTGCGACAACGGCGGCTGTGCGATGTGCAGGCGCTCTGCGGCTCGGCCGAAGTGGAGTTCCTCGGCGACCGCGCGGAAATATCGGAGATGGCGCAATTCCATCATTAAGACTTTACGCATATCACTGTGCTCGAAATAGATACTTCTCAATATCGAAGCCGGTTCTTATCGTAGTTGTATGACCTCCGGAACCGACATCGTCATCTGCTCGCCACTGCGCACACCCGTCGGGCGCATGGGGGGTGCGCTCGCTCGCTTGACGGTCACTGACCTGGCCACCGGATTGCTGCGTGAGCTCGCGACGCGGACCGGCCTGGGCGATGGCGACATCGATGACGTGGTGCTGGGGCAGGGATATGCAAACGGTGAATCCCCCGCGATCGGCCGGATCGCGGCGCTCGACGCGGGCCTCGGCACCGGAGTGCCCGGAATGCAAGTGGACAGGCGTTGCGGGTCCGGACTGCAGGCAGTGCTCAACGGCGCAGCTCAGGTTGCCACCGGGGGTGCCCGCCTGGTGATCGCCGGTGGCGCCGAGTCGATGTCCAATGTCGAGCACTACGCACTCGGGCTGCGGACCGGCGTGCGTCAAGGCGGCGTCGAGCTGATGGACCGGCTCGACCGAGGGCGGCTCACCGCCGGCGGTGAGCGCCATCCGGTGCCCGGTGGCATGATCGAGACCGCCGAAAATCTCCGTGCGCGATACGGCATCGGGCGTGCCGAACAAGACCACCTGGCGGTGCGATCACATGAGCGTGCGATCGCCGCGCACAAGGCAGGCCGCTTCGCCGAGGAGCTCGTACCCGTGACCGTACCCGGGCGACGAGGTAAACCGGACGTGGTGGTCGATCGCGACGAGCATCCCCGCCCCGATGCCACCGTGGAATCCATGGCCGAGCTGCGGGCGATCCGGGGCAAGATCGATCCGGAGTCGACCGTCACCGCCGGAAACGCGTCCGGCCAGAACGACGGCGCAGCCATGTGCGTGGTGACGACTCGCGACGAGGCGCAGCGGCGTGGTCTCGACCCCGTTCTCGCGCTGCGGTCGTGGGCGGTCACCGGCTGTGCGCCAGAGACGATGGGTATCGGGCCGGTGAGCGCCACCGCGTCAGCGCTCGAGCGGGCCGGCCTCACCCTCGACGAGATCGACCTGATCGAGCTCAACGAAGCGTTCGCCGCGCAAGTGCTCGCCGTGCTGGCCGAGTGGAAGGTCGACCCCGAGGACGATCGGCTGAACCCCAACGGTTCTGGGATCTCACTGGGACATCCGATCGGCGCCACCGGGGCACGCATTCTGGCCACCGCCGCGCACGAGGCCCGCCGCCGCGATGCCCGCCACGTGCTGGAGACGATGTGTATCGGTGGCGGACAGGGACTCGCTGCCATCTTCGAGGTGGTCGAGTGAGCGCCGTCGAGGTCGACCACGTCGTCACCGGGCGTCCGGACGGACCCGTTGTGGTGCTGTCCAATTCGCTTGGATCCACCTACCACATGTGGGACGCCCAATTGTCGGCGCTCGAACAACGGTTCCGGGTCGTGCGCTACAACACCCGCGGTCACGGTGAAACGCCGGTACCGGCAGGGCCGTACACCATCGACGATCTCGCCGACGACGTTGTGGCGCTGCTGGATCGGCTCGGGGTTACGCACGCACACATCGTGGGACTCTCGCTCGGCGGGATGACCGCGATGCGGCTCGCCGCCCGCAATCCGGAGCGGGTCGACCGGCTCGTGCTGTTGTGCACCGGAGCTCAGCTCACGCCGTCATCGGCGTGGTCCGACCGGGCGGCCACCGTGCGCGAGCACGGGACCGGTGCTGTCGCCGAGGCTGTGGTGCAGCGGTGGTTCACTCCGGCATATCTCGCTGCCAACCCGGCTTCGGCCGGCTATTACGAGGACATGGTCGCTGCCACGCCCGCCGAAGGCTACGCCGGCTGCTGCGAGGCCATCGCGATGATGGACCAACGCGGTGGTCTGGCCACGATCAGCGCGCCAACCCTGGCCATCGCGGGCGCCGACGACCCGGCCACTCCGCCGCCGAAACTGGCCGAGATCGCCGACAGTGTGAAGGACGGCCGGTTGCTGGTCGTCGAGCAGTCGGCACACCTGGCCAATGCAGAACAACCCGAGATCATCACTCCCGCACTCATCGAACACCTGGAGCAGGCATGAGCATCGACAAACTGGCCGCATCGGCGGCGGAATCCGTCGCCGACATCCCCGACGGAGCAAGTCTGGCGGTGGGAGGCTTCGGACTCGCCGGCATCCCCTGGTTCTTGATCGAGGCACTCCTCGAGCAGGGCGCCGGCAACCTCACCATCGTGTCGAACAATTGCGGAGTGGACGGGGCCGGTCTCGGACTTCTGTTGGAAGCCCGCAAGATCGACAAGGTCATCGCCTCCTACATCGGTGAGAACAAGGAGTTCGGGCGGCAGTTCCTGGCCGGCGAGGTGACTGTGGAACTCACCCCGCAGGGCACTCTGGCCGAGCGCATGCGTGCCGGCGGCAGTGGCATCGGCGCCTTCTACACCCCGACGGGTGTGGGCACCCTGGTCGCCGAGGGTGGGTTGCCGTGGCGCTACCACCCCGACGGAAGCGTCGCGTTGGCGTCGCCGTCGAAGGAGGTGCGGACCTTCAACGGTCAGGACATGGTGCTCGAGGAAGCCATCGTCACCGACTATGCGTTGATCCGGGCCGCGGTGGTGGACAAGGCAGGAAACTGCAAATTCCATGCGGCCGCACGAAACTTCAACCCTCCCGCCGCCATGTCGGGACGCACCACCATAGTCGAGGCCGAGAAGGTCGTCGAGGTGGGCGAACTCGCACCCGAAGACATCCATCTGCCAGGCATCTTCGTCAAGCGGGTCGTCGAACTGACCCCGGAACAGGCCGCCCGCAAAGAGATCGAGCAGCGCACCACTCGTGTACGGCCGAGCGCCGCAGACGCCGAGCCGGCACTCACCTAGGAGACAACCATGACCTGGACACGCAACGACATGGCCGCGCGGGCCGCCCGAGAGCTGCGCCGCGGGGACTATGTGAACCTCGGAATCGGGCTTCCCACGATGATTCCCGATCATCTGCCGGATGACTCCGGCATCACCTTGCACGCGGAGAACGGCATCCTCGGCGTCGGACCGTACCCTTACGAGGACCAGGTCGATCCGGATCTCATCAACGCCGGGAAGCAGACCGTGACCGTCCTACCGGGCGCCTCCTTCTTCGACTCCGCAACGAGTTTCGCGATGATCCGCGGTGGACACGTTGACGTCGCGGTACTCGGCGGGATGCAGGTGGCCGCCAACGGCGACCTCGCGAACTGGATGGTGCCCGGCGCCATGGTCAAGGGCATCGGCGGCGCCATGGACCTGGTCAACGGGGCCGGTCAGGTCATCGTCCTGATGGAACACACCACCAAGAAGGGCGACCCCAAACTGGTGGCCGAATGCTCGCTGCCCCTCACCGGACGGTCGGTCGTCAGCCGGGTGATCACCGATCTCGGCGTATTCGACGTGACCGGTTCGGGTTTCGATGTCACCGAGCTGGCGCCGGACGTGACGCTCGCCGATGCGCAGGCCAAAACCGGTGCCCCACTCACTGATCGGACCTCTGCTCTGGTCAACTGAGCCGTGCGGCCCATTGGTCGAGTGGTTCTGTCGCTCGTCGATCTCGATACGTCGACCATCGGTTGGGCGGATGGTGGACTAATCGTCCATTGGTTGGGCGGATCTCGAGCCGACCTGTCGCAGGCTCAGTGCCGACTCGATCCAAGGATAGCTACTGAGCGGTTTCGTCGCTGGTCGAGTAGCTACCGAGCCGCTAGGCGAGGCAGCGTATCGAGGCCAGGTGGGGTGACTCGGTCTCGATACATCGACTCGCCTAGCGGCTCGTCGACTACTCGACCAGCGATTGTGTGGGTCGTGGACTACTCGACCACCGGCTCGGGCTCTCGAGCCGCTGGCTCACTCTGCGGTCGACTGCCGGCGCAACGCGGCGAGCTCGGATCGGGAGCGTACGCCGAGCTTCGCATAGATCCGGGTCAGGTGGTATTGCACGGTCTTTGGTGAGATGAACAGTTCCGCGGCCACCTCCCGGTTGGACAGTCCGCGCGCAACGAGTGCGGTGACCGCCTCCTCCTGTGGCGTCAGTTCCACATCACCGCGTTCGCCGCGGCTGACATTCAGCCCGCCCGCCTTGAGTTCTCGCTCGCAACGCTCGACGTAGGTGGTCGCGCCAAGCGAGACGAACAGTTCCCGGGCGGTACCGATCACAGCGTCGGCCGCGCGTCGCTTCCCGGCTCGGCGCAAGGTCTGGCCGTACGCGAAGTTGACCCGGGCGCGGTCGTATCGCAACGGCAGGCCGTCGAGCAGTTCGAGTGCTTCGGAGAAGGCGCGTTTGGCCTGGTGGATGTCGCCGATGGCGCCGAGATACCGTCCGCGCGCGTACTTCAGTCGCGCACTCGCCGACCGATGCCCGCGCTGCTCGGCGAGCGTCTCGTAGGGCGTCAGCAGAGCATCGGCGGATTCGAGTTCGCCGCCGATGACCAGGGCGTTGGCCAGCACGTCGACCCACGGCCACCAGCCGGGCTCAGCCAGGCCGGGCACGTCGGCGGCCATCGTCACCAACGGTTCCAGGATGCGTCGCACCTTCTCGTAGTCGGCAGCGGCTTCGGCGATCTGTGCCCGGGCCAACAGCTCTGGAATACGCATGATCTCGTAGTCGCCGACGCTGGTGGCGGCGTCGGCAACGCTGAGCTCGGCGTTGGGCCAATCGCCGCGCAGCGAATGGATGGCGGTTGCGGTCCAGTTCAACAGCGGACTCGCGAGCTCGATACCGCTGCTGCGGGCCAGTGCTCGACCCTGCTCGACGTTGTGCAGGGCGCTTTCCCAGTCGCCGGTGAGGAATTGTGTGCGCGCCAGCCACGCCAGTGCCCACAACGAGATGCGGGTGGAACCACCGAGTGTTGCCATCGAGACCGCAGTCTCCAGATTGCTACGCGCGGCCCCGACATCGTCGAGACCCAACTGAAGCCAGCCGCGACCCATGGTGGCCCGCTGCGCTTGCGCCCCGAACCGGATCCGATCGGTGAGATCGGCGTACTCGGCCGTCGCCTCGGCCGGTCGCCCCGACCGTGCCAGGCCCAGACCGCGAATCACCGCAGCCTCGACCCCGGCCGGGGATTGGCTGCCCGCCATGGTGATTGCCCGGTCGGCCCATTCGACGAGTTCGTCGCCCTGACAGCGGACCAGGTTGTGAAGAACGTAACGCTGGGCGATCAGGGCGGCGATGTCTGGTTCACGGTCGAAGTTGACGATGTCCCATGCGCGATCCAGACGAACCCGGGCTTCTGCGGCTCGACCGCGGAGGATTGCCAGATAGGCGAGAGTCGCGTTGCGCAAGGGGGTTTCACGCAGGCTCTCCACCAGGGGTACCAATGCTGCCGCGCCAACACAGTCGCCTGCGGCGAGCAGGGCGTCAACCGCGAGGGTGACGCGGGTGTCACGCGGGACCGGGTCGGACGTGAGTCGGGCCGCTTGGCGGAACAATCCGGCCGCTTCGGCCCAGGCGCCGTCGGCAGAGCGACGACGCGCAAGGTCATCGAGGTCATTCGCCAGTTCGGGATCGGTTGTCGGGGTGGCGGACACCTGATGATGCATCCGACGTGCCGGGTCGCTCACCAACTCGGCTGCGCGTCGGTGTGCGGCACCGACGGCCTCCATCCCCATGATCTCGAGCACTGCCGCACGGATGAGCGGATCGGTTGGTCGCGGTTGTGCGTCGGCGGGTGTCAGCGCCGCCCCGAGGGTGATGAGCCCACTGTCGCCGGCTTCGTCGAGCGCCGCCAGCGGGGCGTCGAGTCCGGCGAGCGTGACCGCCGTCGAGAGCGGTTCGCCTTCATCGACGATCATCAGCGACTCCACCAGCGCACGTGCGGGCGCCGAGCATTTGTGCAGCCGCGTTCGGACGTCGTCGACCAAATAACTCGGTGCCGGCAGCGCGATCCCGGTGCGTGACCACGTCCCGGCAGGCAGCTCATCGAGCAGGGACACGATGTGCCGAGGATTCCCGCCGGTGTGGCGGGTGAGGCTCTCGAGCATCGCCGGGTGCAGCACGATTCCTCGCTGCGCTGCGAGTTCGGCCACTGCGGAAGCAGCGATACCACCAAGTCGCAGCTCGTCGGCGAGGAGACCGGGCGGTCGGCCGATAGTGGACGGCGTCATCGACATCACCACCAGCGTCGGATGATCACGCTGTTCGCGGATGACCGCGAGCAACGTCTGCATCGACTCCTCGTCTACGAACTCGGCGTCGTCGATCGTGATGAGGGTGGGCGCGTCGAGGTCACCGAGCACGTCGGCCAGTGCCGCCCTGCTGGCGTCGGACGACTGGGTGAGCTGACGCAGCACACCACCCGCGGACTGGTGATCGGAAGCCGACGCCTGCGCGTACAGCGTGCGTGCGGTGTCCGCAGACTCGTTGTGCCGGTTCGCAAGATGGGTGAGCAAGGTCGACTTGCCGATGCCCCGCTCGCCGATGATCGTCATGAACTCGGTCCGGCGGGCGGCGTGGCTGCGGGCGAGGATGGTCGCGATCTCCTGCTCCCGCCCGACGCAGGCGGCGACGACCATCATCGCCCCATCGTATGTCCGAACCGGGGTCCCGCGGTGCCGAACACCGTCAGCCCAGATCTCCACCCGCGACCGGCAGCACCGTGCCGGTGATGTAGGAGGCCTCGTCGGAGGCCAGGAAGCAGATCGCCGCAGCCTGCTCATCGAGTGTGCCATAGCGGTTGAGCAACGACGACGACAACGTCTGGTCGATGTGCGCTTGGAACCAGTCCTGTTCGGTCGCATTGGCCGGCGTCGGAGTGCCGCGCGATACCCGGCGCGGTGGTGCCTCGGTGCCACCCGGCGCGCTGGCGACCACCCGGATGCCCGACTCCGCATACTCCATCGCCAGCGAGGCGGTGATCGCGTTGATGCCGCCCTTTGCCGCGGAGTATGGAATGCGGTTGATACCGCGGGTGGCCGCCGACGACACGTTCACGATGACGCCGCCGCCGTGGGCCACCATCGACGGCAATACCGCCCGGCACGCGAACAGCGTCGTCATCAGTGAACGGTCGATCTCTGCGCGGATCTCGCCGTCGGTGAACTCGGTGAACGGCTTGAAATTGATGGCGCCCCCGACGTTGTTGATCAGCACGTCGACCCGGTCGAAGGCCGTGAGCGCCGAGGACATCACCGCTTCCGCGCCACCGAAATCCTCGAGGTCGGCGATCGCGGGTACGGCGGCGGCGCCGGACGCGGTCAGTTCGTCGGCCAACTCGGCCACCAGGTCCGACCGGTCTGCCAGCACCAGTTTGCCGCCCTCGGCGCTGATGCGGCGCGCGGTGGCCGCGCCGATGCCCTGCGCGGCGCCGGTCACCACGACGACCTTGCCGGCGAAACGACCGGGGGTGACGAAACGCGGCCGACGAGCGGCCATCTCGTCGGCCATCGCACGCCGCATGGTCTGCTTGGAGCGGTCGGCGTGCGCGGCGATCAGAGCCCGCGCGGCGTCGCGGTCGCCCGACTCGAAGGCGGCGACGATGTCGACGTGGTCGCGGGCACACAGCGGATGACACCAGGTGGCGTTGCGCAGCACCTCACTCATACGTCCTTTCACGCCCAGAGCCTGATATGCGTCGAGGAGATGAGTGTTGCCGGTCAGGCTGAACAGGTAGTCGTGGAAGTTGGCATTGGTCTCGGTGTACTCGGCGGCATCGACGAATCGATCGCCGTCTACGAACGGCAACGTGGTCTCTGCCAGAAGTCGGTACCCGGCGAGCTGTTGACTGGTCAGTCGTCCGAAAGTCAGTTCCAAAGCGCCGAGTTCGAGTGCGGCCCTAGCCTCGAAGAGCGCGTCGGACTCGTGGATCTCCGGATGCTCCTCGCCGATCTGGTAGCCCTCGGGCGTGATCGTCGTGGTGCCGGGAGTGCCGACCGCCGGCGTGTCGTCGGCCACCGCTGACGCCGAACTCGTTTCGGGTACCGAGAGCGGCTCGATGACGCTGGGGACGAACACCTCGTGGCCCGCGATGCCCCGCGCGTCGACGAAGATGAGTCGACCATCGTCGGGGTCGATATCCGCGTTGTTCCCGGTGGAACGCCACACCTGCTGGCCCGCGATGCGGAATCGGCTGTCGTCGTCGGTGGATTCGGCAACCGGCCCCCACCACGGCGAGAGCTCGACCGCCGGCAAGGTGATCTGTCCGGCGATCGCGCGTGCATCGCCCGTGGGGATCACGCTGTCCTCGACGGTGATCGCAGTCTGTGCCACGTCGGTTGCCGGAGTTTGGGCGACCGAAGTGGTGGATGCCGACGGAACCGCGAGCGCGAACTTTTCGTAATAGAAACCGGTCGGATCGATGCCGGCGTCGGCCACGTGGGTGCGGACCGACTCGACCATCGGTGGGGGTCCGCACAGGTAGATCGCAACGTCACCGTCGTAGAGGTGGTCCGGAGAGATAAGACTCATCACATAGCCCTTGTTGGGAGCGGTGCTGTCCGGGTCGGAAACGCAGTGGTCCCAGGTGAATCCGGGCAATTCGCGGGCGAAGTACTCGATCTCGTCGAATGCCACCAGATCGGTGTCGGTGGACACACCGTAGATGAGGTGTACCTTGCGACGACTGTCGTCGTCCTGCAACTTGCGCAACATCGACAGAATGGGTGCCAACCCGGTACCGCCGGCCAACAGCAGCACCGGTCGGGCGGCCTCGCGCAGAAAGAAGGAACCATGCGGTCCGGTGAAGGTGATCGACTCCCCGCGGGTGGCGCGTTCGGTCAGGTACGTCGACATTGCTCCGCCCGGCGTCAGCTTCACCAGGAAGACCAGGCGTTCTTCATGGGGTCCGTTGGCGAACGAGTAGGAGCGCGTGAGCAGTTCGCCCTGGCCGTCGTCGGTGCCGGGTACGGCGATGTTCACGTATTGGCCCGGGAGGAAGGCCAGATCGCCGCGGTTGGCGATTTCGATTACCAGCCGCACCGTCGACTCGGACAGGCGTTCGATCTCGACGACCGTACCGGTGAACGTCGAGGCCTGGGTCTTGGCGATGTCGGAGGTCGCCGGGATCTGCAGCACCAGATCGGATGTGGGCTTCATGCAGCAGGGGAGTGCATAGCCCTCGGCGGACTCCTCGGCTGACAATGCGTCCTCGATGTAGGTGCCGCCATCGTAATCGCCGGATTCGCAGAACGACTTGCACGTTCCGCAGGCGCCGTCCCGGCAGTCGAGTGGAATGTTGATGCGCTGACGATAGGAGGCGTCGGCGACGGTCTGGTCCTCACGACAGGTGATGAACCGGGTGACACCGTCCTCGAAGGCCAGCGCGACCTGGTGGGTGCGGTCGTCGGCGCCGGTGGGCGCGGACAGGTCTCGGTCGGTGGTGACAGTCATCTGCTCGAATTCCTAGAAGTGATAGACGTCCACCACATGGTGGATGTAGTCGTTCTTCAGCACGATCGTCTTGCGACGGATGAGTGGCTGCTCACCGGAGAAGTCGATGGTATAGAACGAGGTCCCGTAGTACGGGTCGACGGTGTTGTACCGGAAATACATGGTGTGCCAGTTGAACCGAACGTCGACAAGGTCGCCACGCCGTTCGATCACCTCGACATTGGTGATGTTGTGACTCGTCCGCGGCTCCGGCAGTGAGGTGGCCGACGACCGTTCGGTGCGAATGCGGAACACCCGGTCCTCGAGGCCGCCCTTGTTGCCGTAGTAGATCAGCGAGATCTCGCGCTGTGGATTCTCGGTCAGACGGTCGGCGTCGTCCCACGACGGCATCCAGTAGACGACGTCGTCGGCGTAGCAGTCGAGCCATTTCTCGAACTCGCGGTCGTCGAGGTACCGGGCCTCGCGGTAGAGGAACTGCTCGATCATGTTCTGGGTGATGAGCTTTTCTCCAGTGGTGGTGGAGGTTTCGGGCTGGGTGGACGTCATGGGGTGGGTCCTGTTCGGAGTTTGGCGGGTCAGGTCGCCGGGGTCTCGATACGCCCTCGGCTAGCGCCTCGGGCTACTCGACCGGCGGGATGGGGCGGGGTCTCGATACGCCCTCGGCTAGCGCCTCGGGCTACTCGACCGCCGAAGGACTGTTCTCTTCCTGGGCGGCCGCCTTGCGCATTGTCTCCAGCCAGTAGCCGTGCTGGACGGGATACAGGCCTTCGTCCTCGTTCCTGACTCCTGCGGAGATGACACCGGTCATGCCGAGGGTTTCCGCGACGGGATCGGGGCCACTGAGCCAGTGCTCGGCACCGCGGCTCATGTCGTTCCACGGCGCGGCCTGCGCGCGGAAGGTGAGCTGGCAGGAACGGAACTCCTCGAGATCGTCGGGCGTCGCCATACCCGAGGCGTTGAAGAAGTCCTCGTACTGCCGAATCCGGTGGGAGCGGGCGGCATCGCTCTCTCCCTTCGGGGCGATGCAGTAGATGGTGACCTCGGTCTTGTCCGGCGCAATCGGCCGGAAGTGACGGATCTGAGTGGAGAACTGATCCATCAGATATACGTTCGGGTACAGGCAGAGGTTGCGTGAGCCCTTCACCATGAATTCGCCCTTGGCGTCTCCGAACTCCTTCTTGAGCTCATCCATCTTGTCCCAGAGAGGCCGGTCTTGGGGTTGGCCGCCCACGTCCACAGGCACAGATGCCCGTTCGGGTACGACCAGTACCCGCCACCGGATTTGCCCCAGCCACCCGCGTCGAGTGCCTTGGTGTCGTTCTTCGACTCGCCGGTGGAGCGTCGCGAGGTGGTAGCCGCGTAGTTCCAGTGTGTCGCGGTGACGTGGTAGCCGTCGGCGCCGTTCTCCGCCTGCACCTTCCAGTTGCCGTCGTAGGTATAGGTGGAGGCACCGCGCAGCACCTCGAGGCCCTCGGGAGACTGGTCGACCAGCATGTCGATGATCAGCCGGGTGTCGCCGAGGTGATCGTCGAGCGACTGCACATCGTCGTTGAGGCTGCCGAACAGGAACCCGCGATAGTTGTCGAAGCGTGCGACCTTGGTGAGGTTGTGCGAGCCGTTGACATTGAACGTGTCCGGGTAGCCCGCATCGTCGGGGTCCTTCACCTTGAGCAACGTGCCGTCGTTGCGGAAGGTCCAGCCGTGGAAGGGGCAGGTGAGAGTCATCCGATTGTCTGTCTTGCGCCGACAGATCATCGCGCCCCGGTGCGCGCACGCATTGATCAGGCAGTGCAGCTCGCCGTTCTTGTCGCGCGTGATCATCACCGGTTGCCGGCCGATGTAGGTGGTGAAGTAGTCGCCCGGGTTGGGCACCTGACTCTCGTGCGCCAGGTAGATCCAGTTGCCTTCGAAGATGTGTTTCATCTCCAGTTCGAAGATGTCCTCGTCGGTGAAGATACGGCGGTTGGCCCGGTAGATGCCGGCTTCGCGGTCGTCGATGACGGCATCGGTGAGAACCGAGTGCACATGCTGCAGGTTGTCGGTGATCGACGCGGTCATGTCCTACCTCCAAGAGTGTGGGCTGTCCTCTGCACTCTCGCATCGCGTGGCCTCTGTCACACCGGGAACATTGCCAGTCCTGACCCAGCATCCTATTGATCGATGCCATTCATGAATAACGGGAAATCATGTTCTTGTCTGGTATGGATCGACGGCCTACCGTTGGGATCAGACGTGGTGCCGATCACAGCGGACCACTTTCAATGGTGAGAGAGACAGAGAGTCGCACGACATGGAGCTACGGCATCTTCGCTACTTTGCAGCGGTCGCCGACACCTGCCACTTCGGGCAGGCGGCAACCCAGCTGCACGTGGCTCAGCCGGCTCTGTCGTATGCCATTCGCCAACTCGAGTCCGAACTCGACGTCACCCTGTTCACACGCACCACCCGGCAGGTGTCGCTGACACCCGCTGGCGAGTATCTGCAGGGGGAGGCGGCACGAATCCTCGCGGGTGTCGACGATGCCGTCGAAGGTGTCCGGCGCATCGCCGCGGGACGCAGTGGCGTCATCCGGTTGGGTCTGACGGGCATCGCCGCGTTCTCCCACCTTCCTCGCATCGCGCGGGTGGTCAAGCGGGAGTTGCCGGATGTCGACCTGCACATCCAATCCGACATGCTGACGCCGGTGCAGTGCGACAGCCTGCGTGCTCTGTCCATCGACCTCGGCGTGCTACGGCCGCCGGTGGTGGGCGACGGTATCGCCATGCGTTTGATCGACGTGGAACCGATGGTGCTCGCGGTGTCGGTGGACCATCGCCTCGCGGTGGAACCGGTGGTCGCCGTGGAGGATCTGCGCAACGAGATGTTCGTGATGTACGACAGCCAGGACTCCGCGGTCAACGATGCGGCGGTCCGCACTTGCCACCGCGCGGGTTTCGTGCCACACCGCGCGCACCGGGCGCCGGGCACGGCGGTGCTGCTCGCGCTGGTGGCCGCCGGGATGGGCGTCGCGGTGGTGCCGGCGTCGGTGCGATCACTTCCGCTGGAAGGGTTGGTCATTCGCGACCTGGTGGACGCCGGCAGCGTCGAACTCGCCCTCGCCTGGCGTGGCGACCAGGACAACCCGGTGGTGCACAGCGTAGCCGAGGTCATCGCGGCGGCATTCGCCGCGGACTCGGTCGTGCCCCGTCGCTCCCCGAACGACACCTACGTTGGAGAACAGCTATGAAGATCACTGCAGTGGAGGCGATACCATTCGCCATCCCGTATTCGAAACCATTGCGGTTCGCTTCCGGCGAAGTGCATATCGCCGAACATGTGCTGGTGCGGGTGCACACCGACGACGGCATCGTGGGGGTCGCCGAAGCTCCACCGCGCCCATTCACCTACGGCGAGACTCAGGACGGGATCGTCGCGGTGATCGACAAGGTGTTCGCACCGCAGGTGATCGGTCTGACCCTGCTCGAGCGTGAGGTGGTGACCGGCCGGCTCGCCCGAACCGTGGGTAACCCCACAGCGAAATCTGCAGTGGACATGGCGATCTGGGATGCACTGGGAAAGTCGCTGGGACTACCGGTGGCCGAGTTGCTCGGCGGCTACACCGACCGCATGCGCGTCAGTCACATGCTGGGTTTCGACGACCCGGCCACCATGGTCGCCGAGGCCGAGAAGATGCGCGATACCTACGGCATCACCACCTTCAAAGTGAAGGTGGGGCGTCGGCCGGTACACCTCGACACCGCGGTGGTGCGCGCTCTACGCGACCGATTTGGTGCCGATGTCGATCTCTACGTGGATGGCAATCGCGGCTGGACGGCGTCGGAGTCGGCGCGGGCGATGAAGGAGATGGCCGACCTCGGTTTGCTGTTCGCCGAGGAACTGTGTCCGGCCGACGACGTGATCGGCCGGCGATGGCTGGTCGGGCAGCTCGATGTGCCGTTCATCGCCGACGAGTCGGTGCCGACTGCCGCCGATGTCACGCGGGAAATCCTCGCGGGAGCCGCCACCGCCATCAGCATCAAGACCGCTCGCACCGGCTTCACCGCGTCTCGCCGCGTCCATCATCTCGCTGAAGGACTCGGACTCGAGGTCGTGATCGGCAATCAGATCGACGGTCAGGTCGGCACGGCCTGCGCGCTGGCATTCGGGACGGCGTTCGAATCGACCTCGCGCAATGCCGGTGAGCTGTCGAACTTTCTGGACATGACCGATGACCTGCTGGCGCATCCGCTGCAGATCAGTGACGGCCACCTGCACCGGTGCGCCTCCGCCGGAATCGGGATCGAGATCGATCCGGACAAACTCGCCCACTATCGAACCGATCGGAGTTGACGATGTTGTTCCACGTACGGATGGATGTCCACATCCCCGGGAACCTCGATCCCGACGTGCGCGCAGAGATCGTGGCACGCGAGAAGAGGTACTCGCAGGATCTACAGCGCAGCGGTAAATGGCCGCACATCTGGCGGATCGTCGGCGAGTACTCCAATTACTCGATCTTCGACGTGACCGACAACGACGAACTGCACGAGATCCTCTCCGGGCTCCCGCTGTTCGCCTACATGGACATCGCGGTGACCCCGCTGGCCACCCACCCCTCGGATATCGCAGCGGGCTGAGACGGCCCTCATTCCGCATGCGTCAGCCCACCGGCCGATCAAGAAGGAGCACGACCCATGACCGACATCAGCTTTGACGCCGAGGTCACCGCCAAGGCCGCCGAATCCGGCGCCAACGCTTCGGCGCGATTCCGCGAACGGATGGCATCGGCGGGTACCCGCGAGGGTGTCGTCGACACCGCCCGCGTCGACTACCTGGCCTCCAAGGTCATCAAGGGCCTCAACGACATCATCCTCGAGGACAAGGTCAGCTACGCCGAGTACAACGCACTCAAGGCGTGGCTGATCAAGGTCGGCGAGGACGGCGAATGGCCGCTGTTCCTCGACGTCTGGCTCGAGCACTCCGTCGAGGAGGTCGCCAGCGAGCACCGAGAGGGCAGCAAGGGCACCATCGAGGGGCCCTACTATCTGGACGGCTCACCGGAATTGGAGTGGAACGGCACCATCCCGATGCGCGACGACGAACCGGGCACGCCACTCGTGTTCGCGGGCCAGGTGCGGGCCGTCGACGGCACTCCGCTCACCGGCGCCAAAGTCGAACTGTGGCATGCCGACGACCTCGGCTTCTACTCCCAGTTCGCCCCGGGCTTGCCGGAGTGGAATCTGCGCGGTACCTGGACTGTCAACGAGGACGGCCGATTCGAGATCCACTCGCTGCGTCCGGCGCCCTACCAGATCCCGACCGATGGTGCGTGCGGCCAGCTCATCGCGGCCGCCGGGTGGCACGCCTGGCGCCCGGCCCACCTACACTTCAAGGTGAGCGCACCCGGCCATGAGCTGATCACCACCCAGCTGTACTTCCCCGGTGATCCGCACAATGACGACGACATCGCGTCGGCGGTCAAGCCCGAACTCATGCTGGATCCGAGGGAGAACCCCAACGGCGAAGGCGTCGTGGTGGACTACGACTTCGTCCTCGACCCCGAGCGCTGAACGGATGCTCGTCGCACCCACCGCGGTGGTCGGTGCCACGTCCTGCGCTGACCTCGCCGGCGTGCGACACCAGGCTCAGTCGTGGCGGTCCGCGGAATTGGCGATCGCCGATCGGGATCTGACCGACGCGGCGCTGGCCGACCTGGCCGAGACCGCGCAGGCACACGGGGCGGAGTCCTTCGCCCGCGCGGTCAATGCGATCCAGTCGGCCCGCGCCGGTAGGTTCCCGGTGATCCCGCACATCGACGCCGCCACCGAGATCTTCCGCAGTTTCCTGCGTGCGGACATGATCGACGGCTGGCTTTATGTGCGGGAATCCGACGGACATCTGCATCCGTATCTGGTCACCGACATCACCCTGGAGCACGCCGACCGCACCCACGGGCCGCGCATCAAGGTGACGATGGAGGCCGACAACGCGACGGTCAAGCGCCCGTCGCGTGCACCCCGGCTGCTGGTGTTCGAGGAGACCGAGGTGGTCGGCAAGGTACCTGCCGATGTCCTGGCCGCCGGCGGGGCCTACAAGGAGACGCCGGAGCTCAAGGCGGCGTATGAGATTCGGCGCGACCGATACCACGAGGTGATCGACACCGGGTTCGGCACCCAGTTCCGGTTCACCGGCCGGGTGATCCGCACCGACGACTACCGTGCACCGAACAAACGCGACAACCGCAAGGTGATCCAGGACGTCGCGCCGGGCGAGATCGCCGCCCTGCGGATGGTCGCGCCGTCGATCCTGTTCGGTGACGACGAGTCCGGCACCGACTACGGTCCGGTACCGGTCATCACAGCAGTGCGCGTCTTCGATCTCGGGGCGCAGGATTTCCTGGACGTCAACACCGCCGACCTGGATACCTATGTCTACGATGTGCATCTGCAGGACAAGCTGGTGTTGCCCGACGAGCAGCGGGAACTGTTGAACATCTTGACCACAGACATCTCGGTGTTCACCGGAGACATCATCGATGGCAAGTCGGCCGGTAACGTGATCCTGGCCAAGGGGCGACCGGGCGTGGGGAAGACGCTCACCGCCGAGGTGTACGCAGAGGTGACGGAGCGCCCGCTGTACTCGATCCATTCCGGCTCACTCGGCACCACCGCCGAACTCGTGCGCAAGAATCTCGAGGTGATCTTCGACCGGACCAAGCGCTGGGATGCGGTGCTGCTGCTCGACGAGGCGGACGTGTTCGTGATGGAGCGCGGCCTGGATCTGGCGCAGAACGCCATAGTCGCCGAATTCCTGCGCACTCTGGAGTATTTCGACGGTTTGCTGTTCCTGACGACCAATCGCGTCGACGGTGTCGACGAGGCGATCCTGGCGCGCTGTGCCGCTGTCATCGAGTATCAGCCGCCGGGGCCCAAACACGCCCGGGAGATCTGGCAGATCCTCGCGGCCGGCAACGATGTGGTGCTCGGCGAGGATCTACTCGACGACCTCGTCGGCGGCTTCCCCGACATCACGCCGCGCGACATCAAGATGCTGTTGCGGCTGGCACTGCGGATGGCGCGGCACCGCGAGGTCGAACTCGATGCGTCGGTGTTCGCGAGCAGTGCGGTGTTCCGCGGGCTGCACTACGTCTCGGCGCGCGAGCGCGGTTGACTCTACTCTCGAGGGCGTGGAGTACTCTTTCGAGATCGTCTCGCTGTTGGTCTCACCGGCCCACGCGTACTTCGGCAGACCGAAGGACGGTCCGGCCGTGCTGGTGCAGACGTCAACGCCAGAACAAGTGGAGATCGTCGCAGACAAGGGAATTCGCGGCGATCGCTTCTTCGGCGTCCGTGCGCACACCGAGGCCGCGGTCACCTTTCTCGCACTCGAGGCGTGGCAGGCCGCCGCCGGAGACGTCGACCCCTCAGTGGCGCGACGCAATGTGGTGGTACGCGGCCTCGAACTCGACCCGTTGCGAGCACACGAGTTCACCATCAACTCCGGGAGCGGCCCGATTCGCTTCCGTGGCGGCCGCCCGGCACACCCGTGTTCCTGGATGGACACCGTTGCCGGAGAAGGGGTGCGCAAGGCGCTGATCGGTCGCGGCGGCCTGCGGACGCAACCGCTGACCTCAGGTGTTCTGCACGTGGGTCCGGCCGTCCTCACCGCCGATGTCGATCTCGACGCTGCTCGGGCCGCCGATCAGGTGAAACGGGCTCAGCCGCTGCGGTGATGGCCGTGGTTCTCTGTGTGCAATCAGCCGGCCAGCGCGCGTAAGAAGAATCCGAGATTGGCCGGCTTCTCGGCGAGTCGGCGAACGAAGTATCCGTACCACTCGCTGCCGTACGGGATGTAGACGCGTATACGACGACCCGTGGCCGCCAGCCGCTTCTGTTCATCGGAGCGAATTCCGTAGAGCATCTGGTGTTCCCACGAGTCCGGGGTACGTTCGAGTTCATCGGCCATCGTCTGCGCCGCGTCGATGATGACCGGATCATGGCTGGCGACCATCGGATACCCGTCGCCCTTCATGAGGATTCGCAGGCAGCGTAGGTAGGACTCGTCGGTGAGTTCGCGAGTCGGATAGGCGACCGACGCAGGTTCGGCGTAGGCGCCCTTGCACAGCCGGATCCGCGCACCCGATCTGGCGAACTCGACACAGTCGTCCTCGGTGCGGCGCAGGTATGCCTGTAGGACGGTGCCGACTTCTGGGAAATCACTGCGCAGGCTGCGGACGATGCCGAGACGTGTCTCCACGCCCGTGTGATCCTCGGCGTCGATGGTGACCAGCACACCCGCGTCGTGTGCCGCGGCGGCGATCCTACGGGCGTTCTCCTCGGCGATCTTGGCGCCGTGGTCGGACAGGGATTGGCCCAGCGCGGTGAGTTTCACCGACACCTCCAGGGCAGTGGTTGCGGTCCCGGCCAGGGAAAGCCGCCCCATCGCTGTGATGAGGTCGAGGTAGGCCTCGACAGTGGCCGTGGCCTGCGCGTCGTCGGTGGTGTCCTCACCCAGGAAGTCGACGCTGACCGCGAGTCCCGCATCGAGCGACCCGTGAATTGCGGCGAGGACGTCGGCCTGCGTCTCCCCGGGAACAAACCGCTCGACCACCTGCCGGGTCATCGCCGTCCGCTGTGCGGTCTCCCGGATCCGGTTGCTGCCGGCGGCCGCGAGGATCATCGGTCGCAGGGTGGCGTCGAACAGACTCATGACAGATCGCTGCGCATGTGCGGATACGACGATGCGGTCGGTGGCACGAAGGTCTCCTTGATGGTGCGGGTGGAGGTCCACCGCATCAGGTTCGCCTTGGAGCCGGCCTTGTCGTTGGTTCCCGATCCGCGGGCGCCTCCAAAGGGTTGCTGGCCGACGACGGCCCCGGTCGGTTTGTCATTGATGTAGAAATTGCCCGCCGCCTGCCGCAAGACGCCGGACGCGTTCGCGATGGCGTCGAGGTCGGTGGCGATCACTGCGCCGGTCAGCGCATACTTGGCGGTCGTATCCACCAGGCGCAAGGTGTCGTCGAACGTGTCGTCGTCGAAGACATGGACCGCCAGGATGGGACCGAAGTATTCCGTGGCGAATGCGTCATCGGTCGGATCATCTGCCAGCAGAACGGTGGGTCGGACGAAATAGCCTTCGCTGTCGTCGCATTCGCCACCGGTGGCCACGGTGAGATGGGGTACCGTCTTGGCGCGATCTATGGCGGCAACGCTCTTGGCGAACGCACGACGGTCGATGACCGCGCCACCGAAGTTCGACAGGTCACGCACATCTCCATAGGTCAGTTCTGTTGCTTCGGTGAGGAAGTCATCACCCATGCGGTCCCACACCGAGCGGGCCACGTAGGCGCGTGAGGCGGCCGAACACTTCTGCCCCTGATATTCGAAGGCGCCACGGATCAGGGCGGTGCGTGCGACGTCCGGGTCGGCCGAGCTGTGGGCGACGATGAAGTCCTTGCCGCCGGTTTCCCCGACGATGCGAGGATAGTTGCGGTAGCGGTCGATGTGGCCGCCCACCTCGCGCCACAGGTGCTGGAATGTCGCCGTGGAACCGGTGAAGTGGATGCCCGCCAGATTCTGGTTGGGTAGAACCACCTCGGAGAGTTCCTTCCCGTCGCCGTGCACGAGGTTGATGACCCCGTCGGGCAGTCCGGCGGCACGTAACAGTGCCATCGTCTCGGCAGCGGCATATGCCTGGGTGGGTGAGGGTTTCCAGATCACGGTGTTGCCCATCAACATCGGAGCCGTCGGCAGGTTGCCGGCGATGGCGGTGAAGTTGAACGGGGTGATGGCATACACGAAACCGTCGAGCGGCCGGTGGTCGAGGCGGTTCCACACCCCCGGTGATGAGATCGGTTGCTCGGCAAGGATCTCACGGGCAAAGGCGACGTTGAATCGCCAGAAGTCGATCAGCTCACAGGGTGCGTCGATCTCGGCCTGCTGCACCGATTTCGACTGTCCGAGCATCGTTGCCGCGGCGATGCGCTCACGCCACGGACCGCTCAACAGATCGGCCGCGCGCAGCAGTACGGTGGCGCGCTCGTCGAATGTGGTGGACGCCCACTGCGGCGCCGCCACGAGCGCGGCATCGACCGCCGCGCGGGCGTCGTCGTGGGTCGCGTTGGTGATGGTGCCGAGGACCTCGTGGTGGGCATGCGGCTGGACTACATCGACGAGTGGGCCGGTGCCGGAGCACTCACGCCCGCCGATGATGTGCGGCAGGTGCTGCGGGTCGGCGGCGGAGCAGCGGTCGAGTTCGGCGACGATCAGGCTGCGTTCGGCGCTACCCGGCGCATAGGTGTGTACCGGTTCGTTGGTCGGTCGAGGGGGACTGGTGACGGCATCCATGTGCTTACTTCACCGCGTGTGCGGCGACGAGGACATGGCTCATCGGCCAACGCGATATCGGACTCTTTGTCGGATCGAACAACGAACCGCAGGCATACTGGAATCATGTCCGTGTCCGCAGGTGTATCCATCGGACGGCTGCTACTGGCCTTGGACCGTACGGTCGCGCAGTTGATCACCGCACCCGCGGGTCTCGACGCGATCGTCTCCTCCGCAGCGCTGCTGGATGTCGACGACGTCCGTCTCGGTCTGGGACGCGCGGCGCGTGGAGCGGACATGTTCCTGTTCGTCGGGGTCCCCGACGACACGCTGCACAGTTGGCTGTGCGGCCTCGACTCCCGCGCGCCGGTCGCGGTGTTCTGTAAATCGCCATCGGCGCAGGTCGTGGTACGTGCAGAGGCCACCGGAACCGCGGTAGTCGCCGTCGACCCGCATGCCCGATGGGAGCGGATCTATCACCTCATCATGCGCGTGCTGGAGGCCGAGGCGGGCGGTGAGTCGCAGGGCGAATCGATGCGGACGGGCGCCACCGGCGACCTCTTCGACCTTGCGGCCGAACTAGCTCGACGCACCCGTGCTCTGGTGAGTATCGAGGACGAACGGTCGCATGTACTGGCCTACAGCCGCGCCGGCGACGAAGCGGACGAATTGCGCAGGCTTTCGATCCTGGGCCGCGAGGGTCCGCCGGAGATGATGGCCTGGCTGCGGACCTGGGGGGTGATGGACACGCTGCGCACGTCGTCGGAGGTGATTCGGGTGGACGAACACGCCGACCTCGGCATCCGCGCGCGGCGTGCGGTGGCGATCCGGGCGGCGGGCTCGGCGGTGGGGGAGTTCCTCGGGGCCATCTGGCTGCAACGAGGCGCCGTCGACTTCGCCGAGGATACCGACGACGTGTTGACCGGCGCGGCCGCCGTCGCGGCGCGGGTGATCTCGCGTGGCCGGGCCCGCGGGAACGACCACGCCGTGACCGTCCGCCGGCTACTCGGGGTACGCGGTGAGATCGTGGACCCCGAGTACCTTGCGGCGCAACTCGGAATGGTGCCTGACGCGACCGTAGTGGTGGCCGGTCTCGCGTCGTCGCCGGCCGGATCGATCGGCCCAGGCGAGCTTTCGGCGGTCACCCTGCACGCCAGCGCATTCAGCCCGTTGTCGGTGACCGGGACGCTGGGCTCCCGGATATATGTGGTCGCGCCCCGGGTGGCCGCCCAGGCGACGGTGGCGTGGGCGCGAGCGGCGATCGACGCAGCCGAGCGACAGTTCGGCGCCCGCCTGCGGGTGGTCGTCGCCGGCCCGGACGTCGGACTCGAATCGGTGCCGAGGCTGCGCGGCCAGGTCGATCGGGTCCTCGATGCGGCCGAACGTGAGGGCGAATTGATCGGCGACGTCGCCACCGTCGAGGAATCGCAGACGGGTGTGTTGCTCGGTGAGATCGTGGCGCATCTGGCAGCCAACCCCGAACTCGTGGACAGTCGGGTTGTCGAGCTGGCCGACACCGACGAACGCACGCGAAGCCAGTTCACCATCACTCTGCGCACCTACCTCGACCACTTCGGCGACGTCCGTACGGCGGCTGCGGCGCTTCATGTACACCCGAACACGTTGCGTTACCGCATTCGTCGGTTACAGGCGCTCACCGGAATGGATCTGGACGATCCCGCGACGCGGCTCGTGGTGGCGCTGTCGTTGAGGGCTATACGTGGATGAGGGGATCGAGATGACCGGCGACGCCCGCGACGCCATCAGGCGCGTGCTGGACAGTGAACGAACCGAGACGACGCGACTCATCGAACAGCTCTCGGCGCGTCTGGCGGCGGTGATCGAGGCGACCGCGGACTCCAGCTCCGACGACGAGCACGACCCGGAGGGGTCGACACTCGCGGTGGAGCGTGGCCAACTGGTCGCGCAGCTGGAGCGGTCGCGGGTGCGACTCGACGAACTCGACGCCGCGCTGAGCCGCGCGGACGCTGGTACCTATGGGCGGTGCGAGCGCTGCGGTGAGCCGATCTCCGATGCCCGGCTCGAGGCCCTTCCGGCCGCGCGGTTGTGCATCGGTTGCGCGTCGCGAGGTTCGACGCGTCGGTGGTGATCTGCCGCTCCGGCAACGCAGAACCACGCTGCGCTCATCGAAGCGCACCCCACTCGGATACGAACCCCGTACGGAAAGCGAAGTGCCCCAGAGAACACCCGCTGTTCGGGTTGTTCTCTGAGGCACTTGTCGCCGAAGCGTGGCCGGGCGGCCGAGCGCCGCCCGGCGCTGATCAGCGGGCGGTGATCAGAGGATGGTGAGCATCTCGTGATAGGTCGGCAACGGCCACAGGTCGTCGGCCACCATGGTCTCGAGCTTGTCGGCGACCTCTCGGACCTCGGTCATCGCCGGGATCAACGACTTCAGCGCGTACTCCGCTTCGGCCTCGACCGAGTCGCCGTGGAACTGGTCGATGGCCTCCTCGAGCGTGACCATCGCGGTGTAGAGATCCTTGAGGTTCTTGGTCACCGTCAGCATCACCGGATGGTCGGTCTCCACGCCCGCGGCCTTCAGGCTCGCCGCGGTTGCGGCCAGTTCTCCCTGGTAGCGGTTGGTGGCGGGCAGGATCATCGTCTTCGCGATCTCGAGGGACTCCTTCGCCTCGACGAGCAGCGCGAGCGCGTACTGCTCGAGGACGACCTCCTTGCGCGCCTCGAGCTCACGGTTGCTCAGGATGCCGTAATCGCTCATCACCGACTTGATGGCCGGCTCGTCGAGCTGCGCCATCGCGTCGACGGTGGTGCGCAGGTTGAGTAGGCCGCGTGAGGCCGCTTCCTCCTGCCACTCGTCGGAGTAACCGTTGCCGTTGAACACCACTTTGCCGTGTTCGACGATGATGTCGGAGAGCAGCTTCTGCACAGCAGAGTTGAACTCGGTGCCGTCGGAGAGTTCCTTCTCCAGGAAGGTGGCGACGTAATCGAGGGAGTCGGCGAGCATCGCGTTGATCGCGATCATCGGGTCGGCGATCGACTGGTTGGAGCCGGGGGCACGGAACTCGAAGCGGTTGCCGGTGAAGGCGAACGGGCTGGTGCGGTTGCGGTCGCCGGCATCGGCCTTCAGCGGCGGCAGGGTGTCGACGCCGAGTTCGAGCACACCGGTCTGCTTGGATTCCTTGGCGCCGCCCTTGGCGATCTGGTCGAAGACGTCGGCGAGCTGGTCGCCGAGGAAGATCGAGATGATGGCCGGCGGCGCCTCGTTGGCGCCGAGGCGATGGTCGTTGGACGCCGAGGCGATCGAGGAGCGCAGGAGCCCGCCGAACTTGTGCACGCCGCGGATGATGGCGGCGCAGAAGACCAGGAACTGCTCGTTCTCGTGCGGGGTGTCGCCCGGGTTGAGCAGGTTGCCCTGGTTGCTGTTGCCCAGCGAGAAGTTCACGTGCTTGCCTGACCCGTTGACACCGGCGAACGGCTTCTCGTGCAGCAGGCACACCATGCCGTAACGCTCGGCGACCTTCTTCATGGTGGTCATCATGAGCTGCTGGTGATCGTGGGCGAGGTTGGACTTCTCGAACACCGGCGCGATCTCGAACTGGCCTGGCGCGACCTCGTTGTGCCGGGTCTTGGCCGGGATGCCCTGCTTGAAGAGCTCACGGTCGAGTTCGATCATGAACGCCAGCACCCGGTCGGGGATGGCGCCGAAGTAGTGGTCGTCGAACTCCTGACCCTTCGACGGCTTGGCGCCGAACAGGGTGCGGTTGGTCGACATCAGGTCGGGACGCGAGAAGTAGAAGTGGCGGTCGATCAGGAAGTACTCCTGCTCGGCGCCGGCGTAGGAGACGACGGTGTCGATGTCGGTGTGACCGAACAGCTCCAGCACCCGCATGGCCTGCTTGCTCATCGCCTGCTGGCTGCGCAGCAGCGGAGTCTTCTTGTCGAGCGCCTCACCGGTCCACGAGATGAAGATCGTGGGGATGCACAGGGTGTTGCCGTTGGGGTTCTCCAGAATGTAGGCCGGGCTGGTCACATCCCAACCGGTGTAGCCGCGCGCCTCGAACGTGCCGCGCAGTCCACCGTTGGGGAAGCTCGACGCATCCGGTTCGCCCTGCAGCAGGGTCTTGCCCTGGAACTCCGCCAGCGACGCGCCGCTGGAGTCGGGCTCGAGGAAGGAGTCATGCTTCTCGGCGGTGAAACCGGTCAGCGGGTAGAAGACGTGCGCGTAGTGGGTGGCGCCCTTCTCGATGGCCCAGTCCTTCATCGCCACCGCGACGTAATCGGCCAATGCCGGGTCGAGCGGCGCGCCCTTGTCGATGGTCGCCGACACCGCCTTGAAGACATGTTTGGGAAGCCGATTCTTCATCACCCCGAGCGTGAAGACGTTGCGTCCGAAGGTATCTGCCAAGGGTTCGGGGAAGCCGTCGGTTTCCACCTCGTAGGTGGTCACTGCTTCGATGGCTTGACGGCGAGACATGCTGCCACTCATGGTCACTCCTGGGTTCGTCGCCTGCCGGACCACGGACACCCGACAAGCTCGTTGTGCAAGCGATACGACGCTATGAGCAGGAGGTACCTGAGCTATTTCGCAGATGTGACGACCAGGAAAACTGGCGTCACTTGTGTGAATTCTGAACGATCGTTGAAGATCGCTCGGCGCGGCGGAGTGGAATGCGGGGCCGGGCCACCAGCCAGCGGCTCAGCGGCGTCCGCAAGAGCAGGTCGACGACGACCAATGACAATGCCAACGTGACCACCACCAACGCGATGGACCGCAGCGCGGCCGAGTTGGGAAACCAGTCGAACAGTGCGGACATGAACCCGATCCGTGCCAGCACGTCCAGGATCAGTGGGTGGACGGCGAACACACCGAATGCGCGAATCGTCGCGATGCTGACCGCCCGCGCGCCCACCGAGCGGCCGGCGGCTCGCAGGTCGTCCCAGCCCATCGCCGCCAGCCACAACAGTGCGAGCCCGCCGATCAGCCACGGCAGGGTGGCGGGATTCCACGGTGTGTTGGCCTGCAGCGGGACGTCGCCCGGGGCGGTGGCCAGCAGATAGGCGGAGACGCTGAACGCGGTGCCGATCAATCCCGCTGCGATCACCCACACGACATGGTCGCGCAGCCACCGCTCGACGGCCTCATGGTGGTAAGCCGCGAGCGCGCCGATCGCGACGAACAAGGCGTACATCGGCAGCGTCTTCCACAGGTTCTCGTAGACGACCGTCCACGCGTCGCCGCTGGGCCGGGGGAGATACTGATACACCACGAACATCGACATCTGGATGGCCCCGGCCGCCCCGAGCACTGCCCAGTGGCGGTTCTCGGTGCGACGCAACAGCCACGCGATGGCCGGGAAGGCCAGATAGATCTGCATCGAGATCAGCAGGAAGTAAAGCTGATATTTGCCCTGCCCGTCGACCATGTTCACGGCGAGGTCGCCGAAGAACTGACCGGGTGAACCGAACGGGTTGCCGGCGATCACCAGGTGATCGGTGATCGCGTAGATGATCGTCCACAGCAGATAGGGCCAGACGACGAGCCCGAAGCGGCGACGCCAGAAGGTGCGCGGCGCCATCGGCCGGTCGCGAGTGCTGAGCACCAGCACGAACAGGGTCACCGCGACGAAGCCGTAGCGCGTCAGGTGCAGCAGGGTGCCGACGAGGTTGCTGGACCGGATGACGTCCGGGGTGGTGTTGATCCCGTTGATGCTGTGCGCGATCACGACGCCGGTGAACAGCAGGACACGGACCAGGTCGGCGGTGTGGGCGCGCGCAGCCTTCGCCGACGGCGGCGCAGTGGCGGCTGTGGCTGGGCTGGGTGCCATCGTGGTGGTGCCGGGAGCGGAGACGCTGCCACGTGTCTCCGTCGGCGTCGTATCGGCGCCGTTGTGCAACTCCACCCCTCCTGGTCTTTCGACGGTCATGCGTCGCGCAGTTTACGGGCATTTCCTGGCAGGAGAATCAACAGATCTCACAGCCTGGCAGATTTTCGCTGGTCACAGCGGTGAACCGCACCGTAGTTGTGGTCTGGGACACAGGCGAGGTGGCGGTGACAGCCGCGCCTCGAGGTGCGGCCGGGGACTGGCGATCGACGCGCTCCCCGGGTGTCCGCAGCCCACGGACGCGTCCATCAGGGTCGGGTGTGGGGTGCCGTACACTCCACTGTGTTCGATCGGTCCGGTCGATCCGCTCTCGTAGCTCAGGGGATAGAGCACGGCTCTCCTAAAGCCGGTGTCGCAGGTTCGAATCCTGCCGGGAGCACTGTGACATTCTTGCCGACCTCCGGTCGGTGTGCGCCCACTGTGTAGTTTGACAGAGATTCACGCGGGCGCACTATGACATCCCTGCCGACCTCCGGCCCGGGTGGTCGCCGACCGAGATCGTCATCGCAGCCACCACGATCCCCAACACCACCCCGATGAGAGTGTCGGCGACCCGGTCGATCGCTGCTTGCGGGCTGAGGCCGGCACTCATGGCGATGAGCAGCAGCGCCATCGGAGTCACCGCCAGCGAGGTGACCGCGTAGTTCACCGGCGCCCAGATCTCCGCGATGACCTGACACGCCACGATCGCGATCACCGCACCCCAGTAGCCGAGACCCATACCCAGCAATGCCGCGGCGACGACGGCGCCGACGATGTTGCCGAGGAGGCGTTGTACGCCGCGCTGGACGGTCAGGTGATAGGAGACACCCTGCATCGCGGCGAGGGCGCCCATCGCGGCCCACATCGGATGTGAGAAACCGATACCGACGGCGATGGCGGCACTCGCCGCAGTGGCAACCACGATTCGACCGCTGTTGATCAGCAAGTCGGGCTGCGGCCGACGGCGCAACGTGCGCCAGAGGGAGTGGTAGTGCACCGGTGTCGAGTCGATGGCCGTCGCGCGGTACCGGCGCCAGATCCACGGTGCCAGCGATGCCCCCGCGCCGACAACGGTGCCCAGTGCTGTCGCGGAAAGTGCGCGCGTGAGATCCGTTGCGTCGTCAGTGAATCCCGTGGCGGCATTGGCCGCGAACACGAAGACGATCGCGCCAGGGCCGGTGATGTGCAGGGCGGCGACCCCGAGCGCGGCCGCGCCTGCCAGTACCGAGATGGCGGCGATCTCGGCTGCCATCGGTGCGTCGGTGAGGCCCAGGACTGCGCCGACGCCCACCGACGTGACGATCCCGATCGCGAGCACTGCGAGACGACCGGCGCGGACCCGAAATGGATCCGCGCGGCAGAATGCGGCGATCAGAGCGCCCAACGCAGCGAGGCCGGCGACGTCGCGGTGCCCGGTCATCCCGCCGATGACGAGTGTGCAGGCCACCGCGAATCCCACCCGTAGCGGCGCGGCGACGCTCAGACGTGCGAGGTCTGCCGACAGCGTGGCCCGCCACACCGACGGCCGGAGCGCATGCGTCAGCGCGTCGTGACGGGCGCGCGCGTGCTCGACGAGGGATGTGGTCATGTCGTTACTTTATCACTATTTTAGTAGTGAAATAAATCGACGCGAGCTGGCAGGGCCTACGATGACGGCTGTGACCGGCCCAGAAGTGCCCGACCTCGTCGATCGAATTCAAGCCGAGTGGGCGAAGGCATACCCCGAGTTCGATATGCGCCCGATCGGCATCCTGGGCCGCATCCAGCATATTGCCACCGCGAGCAGCCACCACCTCGACCGCCAGCTCGAGCCGCATGGGGTGTCGAGATCGGAGTACGACGTGCTTGGAGCGTTGACTCGCTCTCCGCGGCCGCTCCGGGCCAGCGAGGTGGTCTCCACGACGATGCTCAGCGGCGCCTCGATCACCAAGATCACCGAAAATCTCGCCCGCCGCGGGTTGCTGGTGCGCCGGAAGTCCGAGCGCGACGGGCGGGTGGTGCTGCTCGAACCCACCGACGCCGGGCGGGCACTGGTCGACGCCGAACTACCGCGTCGTCTCGCCGACGACGAGGTCGCGTTGTCGGGGTTGACTGCGCACGAGCGGGAGTCACTGGCCGCGCTGTTGCGAAAAGTGTCGGCGGCGGTGCACGGCTGATCGGGTCGCTGACGGCGCCTGGCCTGCGGGGCATAGTGGACGCATGGAGCTCTACGACATCATGCGGACCACCTTCGCAGCGCGACAGTTCACCGACGACCCGCTACCCGATGACATACTGTGGCGCATCCTCGACAACGCGCGGTTCGCCCCCAGCGGCGGCAACCGTCAGGGAGCCCACATCATCGTCATCCGTGATGCCGAGATCAAGCAGCGTCTCAGCGAACTGGGTGAGCCGACGGTCCGACGCTATGTGGCGCAACGCAACGCGGGCGAGAACCCGTGGAATCCCGTTGTACCGACCGCAGTTGCGCCTGACATCATCGATGAAACCGCTGTCCCAGCGAGTTTCGTCGAGCCGATTCGCCGAGCTCCGGTGGTACTGGTTGTGTCGGTGGATCTGGGACGCGTTGCCGCGGTGGATCAGTTCCTCGACCGGGTGGGTGTGGTCAGTGGGGCGAGCGTCTACCCACTGGTCTGGAACATCCTGCTGGGTGCCAGAGCGGAGGGGTACGGCGGCAATCTCACGTCCATGGCGATCGCCCAGGAGCCGGCCGTCCGGGACCTGCTCGGATTACCGGCCGACCACGCGGTGGCAGCCGTCGTTCCGATCGGAAAACCGGTGAAACAGTTGACGAAACTGCGTCGACAGGCGGTCGACGAGTTCGTCACGATCGATCAGTACGACGGACCTGCTTTCCGGGGCTGACCGTGGCAGGCCGCACCGATGCGATCGCAGCGACAACGCCTGCGGCAGCAATCGCGGCAAACCCGAATCCGAGAAATCGTGCCGACGTGACCGCCGGGTTCGCGCCTGTGGAGACCGTCGCACCGACGCTCACGAGCAGTCCGGCCATCGCGGATCCGAAGGTGTTGGCGACCATCTGCACCGTGTTGACTCCGGCCGACGCCCGAGCCGCCTCGGTGTCGTCGCGGGTGATGGTCATGGCGGCGGTCGCGATGTGCGGGAACGCCATGCCGATGCCTGCTCCGGCGACGAACAGCGCGAGGAACCAGGCGGCGATGACCCCAGGGGTCGAAGCGAATTGGAGCGCTCCGTACCCCGCGAGACCGGCGCCGAGAACGCCCGGGCCCAGAATCCGCACCGCGGTGGCCCGCTCGCCGTTGACCCACGTGGTGCTGGTCAGTTGCGCACTCGACCATCCCCAGGACAGGGCCGCCCCGAGCATGCCGGCGACCAGCGGTGGCATCCCGGCGATCTGCTGGCCGAACAGCGGAACAAAACCCTCGGCGGTCGAGCCGATGGCCAGCACCGCGATCGAGACGTATATCCACTTGAGGGGGTTGCCGATACGGTAGGTCAACCGCGGCAGTAATCCGGCGTCACCGCGACGGTCGACCACGATGAAGCCGATCGACAGCGCGGCCGCCACACCCAGGAGGATCAGTGGCACCCGTAACCCGTCTACGATGCCGGCCACCGACACGCAGACGGTGGCGGCTACGAGCCAGCCCAGCGAGGCCACCGGCAGTGATGCGGCGTCGGACTCAGCGCGCCGCCCCGCCGGCAACGCCCGCACCAGTCCGCCCATCGCGGCAGACGCGATCACCAGCAGCCAAAAGGAACCCCGCCAAAACCCGACCTGGGCGAACAGGCCGCCCAGCAGCGGCCCGATGAGGTTGCCGACACCCCACATCGCTGATGCGAAACCCACGGCTCGCACCCAGAGGCGTTCGGGCAGTGCCAGCCGGATGACAGCGAAGGACAGGCCCGTCAGCAGTCCGCCGCCCAGTCCCTGCAATCCGCGGCCAAGCAGCATGACCGGCATCACCGGACTCAGGGCACACACCGGCGAGCCGACACCGAACAGTCCGAAGGCCACGCGATATGCACCCCGCGCGCCCCAATGGGACAGCGTTCGCGTCACCAACATCGACGAGAACACCGAGGTGATCAGGAAGACCGTCATCACCCAGGCGTAGAGGAGCTGGCCGCCGATCTCGGCAACGGCGGTCGGCAATGATGCCGCAGTCAGGTAGGTGTTGATGGCGAACACGGCGATGCCGCCTGCGAACACCGTGACCGCAGCGCGGTGACCACGGTCAAACAGTTCCCGCCAGGTTCCGGGTGTGGCAGAGTCGGGTGCGCCGGAACCGGGGGGCGTCGAGCGATCCTGATCCGGCATGTTCCGACGGATATCGGACCGTCGGGGTGTGGTCAAGAAGCAACCGGGAGGAAACAATGGGGACGATCCGCCACAGGTCGTCGGTGGAGGTGCCACGTGATCGGGTGTTCGCTTACATCAACGATCATCAGAATGTGCCGAATTTCTTCTTCGGGGTCACCAGATTCGTCCCGGTGACCGAGGCCACCGACGGCGTCGGATCGCAGTTCGCGGTAACCATGAAAGTGGGTCCCAAGACTCTGACCTCGACTGTGGAAACCGTGGAATGGGTCGAGAACGAACTCATTCGGCTTGAATCGGTCGAGGGATTCTCGGCCAACACCACCTGGAACTTTGTCGACGCCGGGGCCGGGACTCAGGTCGATGTCGAGTTCGTCTACACATTGCCGGGTGGCCTGGCCGGACGTGCCCTCGGCAGCCTGGTGGAACCGTTCGCCGGCCAAGCTGTCCGGCAGACCGACAAGAATCTCGTCGAGCAGGTTTCCCGGCTCGCCTGACGCAGGTGCTGCGGTCCGGAAATGGCGTCGCAGAATGTATTTCCGTCACAGATCGGCCAAAAATCCGCCTACGCGCAGCAGTGCAATGACAAGTCCTTACGTCTTGGTGCGAATTTGCCTGCGCGCGTTTACCGGTTGTCGGAGTGATATCGGTGTATGTTCGACTGGCAAATGAAACAGATTGGTATCTTGGGCGGTTCGTGCCGCCGTGGATGACAGGACCGATAGAACTTCGATGATGACGGAGTCGGGGTGCCATGATGACGAGAACGCGCAGACGAACACAGCGGACGGCCGGAATCGTGCTCGGCGCGACGATCGTGGCGAGTCACGTGCTCTTCGTGGCGTCGCAGGCCGGCGCGAATCCCATCGGTGTTGGTGCCTCCGGCGCTGACACGAATGCCGCCGACGAGACCGAGGGCAGCGACTGGTGGTGGCTGCTGGTCCCGTTCCTGCTCATTCTCGTGGGTCTGCTCCTGATCTGGTTGTTCACCACGTTCCGGCAGTCTGCAGCGCCACGGGCGGCCGCCACCGCGGAGCAGCCCGACGGTGAACCGGTCGCGGCCGCCGCCCAACGTCTCGACGAGATCGGTCCGGAGGCCGCCGCGCCAGTCGAGAGCTTCCGGACGAAGCCGGCTGAGCAGGCAGAATCCGCGGCCGATGATGAGGTGACGATGGGCGAACCGCCCGCAGGGCTGCCATCGGAGGTGGAGTCGTCCGCGGCAGACAGCGGGACGGCGGACACGGTGGCAGCGGCCACCGGACCGGCGCCCGCGCAATCAGCCTCCGGTGCGGTAGCGGCGTCGGGCTCGGGTGACGGACCCGCCACGGAGGTCAGCGATCTGACGATGCCGCTGTCCCTGGAAGAGCTCATGGCCGAGGACCTCAGCGAGGTCATGGCCCCGCCCGACGACGCGGAGTTGGGATTCGGTTCGGCACAGTCGGCCTCCGGAGACGGTGTCGGGTCGTATTACCGCGACGGTGAGAAGACCCCGGTGCCGCTCGGTGCGCACCTGCCCCTCGTCGACTCCGACCGCGCACCCGACGGCTACCCGGTGAAGGCATCGGCGTCCTCGGGCACGTATCACTTACCGGGGTCGTCGACCTACGATGCGGTGGCGCCCGACATCTGGTTCGCCAGCGAGTCGGCGGCGGCCGCGGCGCGCTTTCGTAGGTCCGACGCCGACTGACCGGCGTCGGCGACCGACGCGCTACGGTGTTCGTCGTGGGTGCATCACATTCCAAGGTCGTGCTGGTCACCGGGGCATCGAGCGGCATCGGGGCCGAAGTCGCGCGAGCGTTCGTCGAACGGGGTCACACCGTCTACGGCACCAGTCGACATCCCGAGACCGTGGCCGACCCGATCCGCGGTGTCAACTATGTCGCACTCGACAACGCCGACTACGACAGTGCCGAGGCATGTGTGGCGAAGGTCGGGGTGATCGACATCCTGGTCAACAACGCCGGCGAGAGCCAAGCCGGTGCACTGGAAGACACCTCGATGGAGTCGATCGAGAAACTGTTCGCGGTCAACGTCTTCGGGCCGATCGCATTGACGAAAGCGGTGCTGCCCGGTATGCGGGAGCGTGGCGCCGGCACCGTGGTGATGGTCGGATCGATGCTGTCCAGCTTCCCGGTGGCCTTCCGGTCCAATTACGCCGCAACGAAATCCGCGTTGAAAGCGTTTGCCTTCGCGACTCGTCGCGAGGTCGCCCCATATGGCATCCGAATGATCTCAGTGGAGCCCGGCACGATCGCCACCGGTATCGGCGACCGGCGCAGCATCCACATCGGCGAGCACTCGCCGTATGCCGCCGAATACCAGACGTTGGCTGCCGCCACCCGCAAGAACGAAGACGCGGGGATAGATGCGGCCACGATGGCCCGGGTCATTGTCGACGCAGCTCTGGCCGAACACCCGAAACCGTTCTACGCCAAAGGCAATCAAGCCGGCTTGGTCTTCGCCCTGCGTCGTTTGCTGCCGCGCCAGTTCATCCTGGACATGACCGCACGCAAACACGGTCTTCCCAGGGTGCGGAGCTGAGCAATGATGCGGATCACGCTGCGGGTCATCGGCATCGGGCCCGGCAACCCGCGCCAACTCACGCTCGAGGCCGTCGACGCCCTGGCCGACGTCGATGTGTTCCTGCTTCTCGACAAGGGACAGACGAAGCAGTCGCTGGCCGATGCGCGACGGGAGATCCTGGCCCGGCACGCCGCGCCGACCCACCGCGTCGTCGAGGTCGTCGACCCGCCTCGTGATCGCAGCCCTGACGACTACGACGCCGAGGTCAGGCGCTGGCATCGGGCTCGCGCTGCCGTCCTCTCCGACGTGCTGACCGACGAACTCGTCGACGGTGGGGTCGCCGCCTTCCTGGTCTGGGGTGACCCAGCCCTCTATGACAGCACATTGCGGATCGTCGACGATCTGTGCGAACACTCCGAACTCGACATCGATGTCCGGGTGGTGCCCGGTGTGACCAGCGCCAGTGCGCTCACCGCCGCACATCGCATCACGGCCAACCGCATCGGGGAACCCATCCACATCACCACCGGGCGACGGCTGGCCGATACTCCGGTGGGCGCGGACGCCAACCAGATCGTCATGCTCGACGGCGATCTGACCTTCCGGCACACGGCAGACCCCGACGACCACATCTGGTGGGGAGCCTACGTGGGCACCGACGACGAGATCTTGATCTCCGGTCGCGTCGCCGACGTCGCCGAGCGGATCGTCACCGCCCGTGCGCAGGCCCGCGAGCGGATCGGATGGATCATGGACATCTATCTGCTGCGTAAGTCGTGACTTCCGCGGCCGCCGCCCTCACCAGATCTCGTCGATCACACCGAGAAGGTCATCGCGGATCTCCTTGCGGCAGATGACAAAATCCGGCATGTAAGGCTGGGGTCGGTTGTAGACGATGGGCGTCCCGTCGAGACGGCTGCAATGCAGACCCGCAGCCTGGGCGACACCCACCGGCGCGCAGTTGTCCCACTCGTACTGTCCGCCGGCGTGCACATACGCGTCGACGTCACCGCGCACCACCGCCATCGCCTTGGCACCGGCCGAACCGATGCCGATCATGCTCAGCGACAGTCGCCGCGACACCCATGCGCTCTCGTACGAGCCACCGTACCGAGACGCCGCCATGCGTCCGGTGAGCGGACCATCGGGCGCTGTGACGGTGTCGGATCGAAAAACCTCGCCCACCGCCGGCAGTGCGACGGCGGCATCGGTCACCCGTCCGTCGTGGGTCAACGCGACGTGGACAGCCCAGTCAGCGGAGCCGGCGGCGAACTCGCGCGTGCCGTCGAGCGGATCGATGATCCACACCCGCTCGGTGGTGGCTCGGTCACCGATGTCGGCGCCTTCCTCCGACAGCACCGCATCATGCGGACGATGGCGCACGACGACATTGGCGATCCACGCCTGGGCCATCGCGTCGCCGACGTCCCCGAGATGGCGTCCGGTCAGTAGGTCACCATGTCGGACGCCGAGAAGGATCTGACCCGCGCCCTCGGCGATGTGAGCCGCCAGGTCGGCGTCGGAAAGGCGCGAGATCATCCGTCTACTAGAGCACACTGGAGACATGCCTGAGCTTCCTGAGGTGGCGGCGATCGCCGACTACGTCGACGGACGAGCCGCCGGACTCCCGATCCGACGGGTCGACGTGGCCTCGCTGGCCGTGCTGAAAACCGCAGACCCGCCGTACAGCGCACTGGCCGGACGCATTGTCGAATCGGTCAGCCGGATCGGTAAGTACCTGATCATCCGGACCATGCCGGGACCCGACACCGCGAACTCTCCCGACCCGGTGATCGTGATGGTGATCCACCTGTCGCGGGCCGGTTGGCTGCGCTGGAGTGATGGCCTCTCGCAGACGCCACCGCGACCCGGGGGCAAGGGGCCGATCGCGTTGCGCGTGCATTGCGGGCTGCCCGGGGAGGGTTTCGACGTCACCGAGGCCGGCACGCAGAAACGTCTGGCCGTCTGGATCGTGCGTGACGTCGGCGAGGTGGATCGCATCGCCACACTGGGACCGGACGTGCTCGCTGTCGGTCGCGACGAATTCGGCGCCATTCTGTCCGGCACGACCGGACGGATCAAGAACGTGCTGACCGATCAGCGTGTGTTGGCCGGCGTCGGCAACGCCTACTCCGACGAGATCCTGCACACGGCCAAGCTGTCACCGTTCGCGTCGGCCAAGTCGCTGAGCCCCGAGCAGATCGATGCCCTGTACAACGGGGTGCACTCAGTGCTGACCGACGCCATCGGGCGTCTGGAAGGTCAGACGGTGGCGAGGCTGAAGTCGGAGAAACGCACCGGCTTACGGGTGCACGCCCGTACCGGACTGCCGTGTCCGGTGTGCGGTGAGACGATTCGAGAAGTCGCCTTCGCCGACCGGTCGTTCCAGTACTGCCCGACGTGTCAGACCGGCGGAAAGGTATTGGCCGACCGTCGAATGTCGCGGTTGCTGAAATGAGGCACCGTGCACGCACTCGTCGTTGACGACGACACCGGGGCCGCCGAGACCGTCCGGCGGATGCTCGTCAGCGACGGCTGGGCGGTGACCATCGCGCACGACGGCATCGACGGTCTCTGGCGTGCGTCCGAAGGGCATTTCGATGTGATCGTGCTCGACATCCTGATGCCGGGCATGAATGGGTTCACCGTTCTGCGGGAGTTGCGGAGCCGCGACGTGTGGACACCGGTACTGGTGTTAAGCGCCAAAGACGGTGAGTACGATCAGGCCGAGGCGCTCGATTTCGGTGCCGACGACTACCTGGTCAAGCCATTTTCGGTGGTGGTCCTCAAGGCGCGGCTGCGCGCGCTGTTGCGACGAGGCGCGCCCGAACGTCCCGCCCAACTCGTCGTCGACGACCTGGTTCTGGACCCCGCCGACCACACGGTGCGGCGCGGGGACAGTCCGATCGCGCTCACGCCACGCGAATTCGCCGTCCTGGAGTACCTCATCCGCAACACCGGCACGGTGGTCTCCAAGGTCGACATCCTGCATTCGGTGTGGGATCAGTACTTCGAGGGTGACCCGAACATCGTCGAGGTGTACATCGGCTATCTCCGCAAGCGTGTGGACGCCCCGTTCGGCGTGCACAGCATCATGACGGTGCGTGGCGCGGGATACCGGATCGGGTGAGACGTCAGCCTGGCGGGGGCGCGAATTCGGTACCCGGCGGCATCACGCTCACCGCCGATGTCATATCGGCGGCGGGCAGGATGATCTCCACCGACGTCCCGTGTCCCGCGGGTGGGTCGACAATCCGGACGGTGCCGCCGTGCGCCCGCACGATCTCGGCGACGATCGACAACCCGAGGCCCGAGCCGGCGCGGTTGCGCCGATCGATGTCGAGTCGGGTGAAACGCTCGAAAACGTCTGCCCGCTGCGCCCGGGGGATGCCAGGCCCGTCGTCGATCACCCGGATGGTTGCCGTGCCGGATTCGATGTCGGAGTGCATGTCGAACGTCACCAGCGACTCCGCGTAGCGCGCCGCGTTGTCGGCGACGTTGCGCAAGGCTCGGGTGAGTTTGTCCCGGTCGCCGGTCACCCGGATGGGGACGATGGTGGTCGCCACCCGCGCCAGACCGAGTAAGCGCAGGCGCCGTGCCTCCTCGACGACCACATCGTCGAGGTCGACGTCGTCGCTGCGTACCGCGAGCCCGCGTTCGTCGGCGCGTGCGAGCAACAACAGGTCATCGACCATGTTCTGCATCCGGCGGGCCTCGGGCAGCAGGATGGTGCGCACGGTTGCCAGGTCGACGTCGGAGTCGGTGTCGTCGGCCAGGTCCAGGATGCCGACGACGGTGGTCAGCGGGCTGCGCATCTCATGGGAGGCGTCGCCGATGAAGCGCAACTGGGTCTGGCGGCCTTGTTCGAGGCGATCGAGCATGGAATTCACCGTGGTGGCCAGTCCGGTGATTTCATCGTCGGTGCCCGGAACCGGAACCCGCAGCGACAGATCGGAGCTCGTGATCATGGTGGCTTGCCGGGTGATCTCACCTACCGGAAGCAGAGCGCGGCCGACGAAAAAGTAGATCACCACACCCGCGAGTGCGACCAGGATCGGCAGTCCCACCGCCAGCATCACCGCGGTGTTGAGCAGTCCGTCCCGATAGGGGCCGCTGGATACCGCGGTCACCACGGTGTACCGCTCATTCCCGTGTGCCGTGCCGACGATGGTCGCGCAGTACTGCGCGTCGTCACCCGGAACCATGCGCTGCTCGGTGGTCTCCGCGGTCCACGGGGCCGGTTGCCGATCGGTGATCGGCAGCGCCAGGGCGCCGGGCGAAGCGGTCACGACCCGTCCGGAGGTGTCGATGACCTGGATGATGTCGATCCCGGTGCCGGTGGTCAACTCCTCGTCGGGGATCGCGGTGACCCCGGCATCCCGAATGCGATCGGAGATCTCGTAGGCGCGGTAGCTCGTCGAGTCGTACATCGCTCGGCTGTCGGCGCGGTGCAACATCAGCAACATCGCGAATGCGCCGATCAGGAGTGCGAGTGCCACCAGGAGGCACGCGACCACGGTCGAGCGCACCCGCACACCTTGATGGCGCCGCAGAAACGCCGGCCGGCGCTGCTGCGGTTCGGACATACGCATCATCGACGCTCCTCGCGGCGTCGACGATGACCGGTGCCGTCGACGATCACCGCACGTGTGAGCACATCGTAGGAGCTCTGGTGTGCTCACGACAGGGTCCCGCCTGGCGTCGTCTTCAGCGGTTCTTCAGGTACTCCGACGCACAGTGTGCTCATGACCGCCACCGTTCGTGAGAACCCGGCGGCCGATCGGTCGGGGACCGGACTCCAGAGTACGGTGTCGGTCGCGGATTACATTGTGCAACAGCTGTTGTCAATTTCGGTATCGGTGCTCTACGGAGTACACGGCGCCAACATCGAGGATCTCTACGACGCCGCGATCCGCCAACCCGGTATGACACCGGTCGTGGCCAAACACGAGTTCGCCGCCGGAGTCATGGCCGACGGGACCGCGAGGGTCACCGGCCGGCCGGCCGCGGTGATGACGACCTCGGGTGGAGGTGCACTCAATGTTGTTGCGGCGCTAGCCGAATCCTACGACAGCCGGGTACCGGTGCTCGCCTTGGTCGGTACCGCTCCATCAGCTCTGGTCGGACGCGGTGCCTTTCAGGACATGTTGTCGCCGCCCGACACCATCGACATCGCGGGTGTGATGTCCGCGGTGACCGGTTCGTGTTGTGTGGTCGCCTCCGCCGATGAGGTCCCGGCGGCGCTGGGGACCGCGCTGGCAACGCTCGATCGTGGTCTGCCGGCCGCGATCCTGTTGCCGAAGGACGTACAGGCGGCGTCGATGTCCGGTCCTGGCAGCCGCGTGCATCGTGCGCCAGGTTCGGACGTGCCGGGATTCGATGTTGCCCAGCTGGACCGGCTCGCCGCCGAATTGGTCGCTCAGGTCGCCGCCACGCCCGGTCGGGTGGTGATCTGGGCTGGTGAGCAGGCATCGGTCGCGGGACTCGGCGGCCCGATCGACGAACTCGCGAACGCGCTGGCGGCCACGGTCGTGGCCTCGCCGGGCGGCCGCGACATCCTGCGTGGCGGCGATGGATGCGCGGGGGTGACCGGGGTGATGGGCCACCCGTCGGCCCACCGGGCACTCGAACGGTCCTCGGTGTGTCTCGCGGTGGGGTGCCGGATGTCGATGACCGATCGTGCAGGTCTCGACGAGGTGCTCGCGAGGCAGCGAACGATTCACCTCGGGGCACACGCACCGCGGCTGCCCGGCGTCGACCACCACGCGTGTGATGATCTCACCGGTGCGCTCGAACACCTCACCCGCCGAGTACGCGAGATGCTCGCCGCACGGCCGGCGCGTGTGCCGTGCGAGATCACCCGGCTGCCCGTACCGCCGAGCACGACCCGCGTCCTGGACATGCGAACCGTCGTCGAGACCGTGGGTGCGGAGCTGCCCTCGCGCGTCACGGTGTTCGCCGATGCCGGTAACGCGGGAGCCGCTGCTATCCATCATCTGCCTTTTGGGCGCGGCAGATTCGTGGTGGCTCTCGGGATGGGTGGGATGGGGTACGCGCTGGCCGCAGGCGTCGGACACGCGATCCGGACCACGATCGCCGGAGGCGGTGCTCGCTCGGTCGTCATCGCCGGTGACGGAGCATTCTTCATGCACGGCACGGAGATGCACACCGCGATCGAGTTCGACGCACCGGTCACGTTCGTCATCCTCAACAACAATGCACACGGGATGTGCATCACGCGCGAGCAGCGGTTCTTCCCGAACACCCCCAGCGTCAACAGATTCCGACCCACCGACATCGCGGCAGGTCTCACCGCGATGTTCCCCGCTCTGGCGGTGTCGCACCCCTCGGGCCGCCGCGAGCTCCGTGACGCCGCGGCTGCCCACTTCTCGGCCCGCGGGCCGAATTGCCTCGTGGTCGACGTGGATCCCGACGAGATCCCGCCGTTCGCACCGCTCCTGCCGAAAGGACCCTCATGACCACCGCGCTACCGGCACTACGCGACCTCGGCGATGCCGCCGCCACATTGGACGGACTGACCCGCATCGAGTCACATCCGCGGCAGGTCGCCACCCCGATCCTGCTCGACCGGCTGCGGTCGGTCTATCCGCACCATCAGATCTACGGCGACTTCTGTCCGGTGCAGGGATTTGTCGACGCGCCGCCACGGGAACTCTATGACTGGCTCGCCGACACCCGATCGCTGGAGGAATGGACCTACAGCTTGCGTGGCTTCACACCCACCGACGAGGACGGGCTGTGGGTCGCAGACGACCGGCTGGGGTCGGAAACGCACATCTACGTGCGCACCGTCGCCAACCCCGAAGCAATGACGGTCGACTATCACTGCGCGTGGGATCAGGGTCGGCACCTGTGGATGATCTACCTGATGCGTGTAGTCGACGCCCAGGTGGTCCTCGACAAACCCGGTTCGGTGGTGCTGTGGTGCAACTGCCGGCATCCGTTCTACGACGAGAATCCCTACCCGGACACTGCGCCGCCGGAACGTCCGGTGTGGGTGGGCGACTTCTGGGAGACCTTCTCTGCCGGCCACCAACTCGAACTGGAGAACCTCACCGCGATCGCGGAGTACCGCCACCATCACGACCTGCCCATCACCCCGGATTGGATGCGGTCATGACCTGTGCCGACAACGATCTCACGTTGGTCGATCTCGCCGGCTACCTACCGGAGAAGCGGGTCCCGGCCGAGTACTTCGCCCAGTATGCCGAGGACGACGACCTGACCGGGAACGCGATGTTCCGCGCGCCGTCGTTCCGGCATCACGCGGCAGACGGAGAATCGTCTGCGGACATGATGATCGCCGCAGCGAAGGTCCTCACCGAACGCAATGGGACCGACTTCCTCGACGACATCGACATCGTCCTCACGCACAGTCAGTTGCCCGAGGTCCCGGTGCGCGGATGCGGTGGTGAGGTGGCACATCGGCTCGGGCTGCGGCCGTCGACCGTGCTCGACGTCCACAACGGGGGATGTGCGGCTTTCGTCCACATGATCGATCTCGCCGGAGCCTTGTTGCGCGCCAACGGTGGTCGTCGCGCTCTGCTCGGTCTGGCCCAGAACAGCGCAGCACAGGTCTTCACCCAAGCGCAGGTGCGTGGCAAGCCACAGGCCGCGATTCCCGGCGACGGTGCGGCGGCGGCGGTCATCGGACTCGATGTGGCCGGTGGCAGTCGGATTCTGGGCGTGACATGCCACTCCTTCGGCCAGTACTCGGGCGACATGACCGGGGTCGCCGACCCGCCACGCAAGTACTGGGAGGCTGGACCCGGACAGATTCACATCGGATTCACTGAGGCCAAGATCGCCAAGGTTCTCGCGCGCGGCAACCGGATGGTGCCCGAGGTGGCGATCGAGGTCGCCGATGCCATCGGCGTCGCCCCGGCAGACCTCGACTGGTTCATCACCAATCAGCCCAATCGAATCTTCCTGCGCAACTGGCGAGAAGCGATGGAGCTACCCGAAGAGCGACACCCGGACACCTTCGACGAGTGCGGCAATCTCTTTGCGGTCGCCATTCCGGTGACCCTCGACGCCGCAGTCGCCGACGGACGGGTCCGGTTAGGCGATGTCGTGATGACGGCGGCGTTCGCGCACGCCGGCGATTTCTCCGGTGCCGCAGCGTTGGTGTGGGGTGGCCGTCCGTGACAGCGCGGCCACGTCCGGCAGGCACACCACGCCCAGTGCTTCGACTCGACCTCAACGAATCCGCCTACGGTCCGCTGCCCTCGGTGACCGCGGCGCTGCGGCGCAGTCTCGACGATGTCCACCACTATCCCGACTTCCGTCCCGACCACACGCGCGTTCAGATCGCCGATCAGCTCGGACTCCCGCCGGATCGGGTCACCGTAGGCGCCGGAGCCACCGGTGTCGCATTGGTCGCCTTCGGCGAATGTCGGCGCCGTGCTGTGCAATCGGGTGTCATGGCCCCGTCGATCGTCACCCCGGTGCCCACCTTCGACGGATATCCGATTCTCGCGCGCGCGGCCGGTCTGCGGATCGACGGTGTACCGCTCTCGGATGCCGGTTCTGTCGATCTGGATGCGGTGAGTGCGGCGATCAGTGCCGATACGGTGGCAGTGGTCATCTGCACGCCACACAATCCGACGGGTGCGCAACTGGCCACCGAGCAGCTCCGCGCATTCGCCGAGTCGATTCCGCCTGGTGTGCTGATCGTCATCGACGAGGCCTACGTCGAGTTCTCCACGGACCCACCGGATGTATTCGCCCTTGCGGCCGACCACGATGACATCCTGGTGGTCCGTACCTTTTCCAAGGCGTACGGCCTGGCCGCCCTACGAGTCGGATATGCGTTCGGCTCGCCGCAGCTCATCGCGACGCTGCGCTGCGACGAGATCCCGTTCGCGGTCGGGACGGCTGCCATCGCGGCCGTTCCGGCGGCACTGAACGCGCACACCGAACTGGCACAACGTGTCCGAGCGATGCGTCACGAACGGGCCCGACTGCGGGATTCCCTGGCCGCGATCGGCTGTCCGACGCTGCCCAGTCAGGCCAACTTCGTGTTCGTGCCCGGCGACGAAGGTGTGGAGATCGGCCGGCTGCTGCGCAGTTGCGGTGTGATGACCAAGCAGTGCGGCTCCGACGGCATCCGTATCACCGTCGGTGACGCGGCGGGCACCGATCGGCTGATGCAGGTGCTGCGCCTGACCGCCATGACCGCCTGATCGGTCTTGGATGCGTCGCGCCGGCGTCGCCGGGTCGCGCGGGTAGGTTGGGGAACCGTGACCGCAACGACACGGCAGAGGATCCTGATCACCGGCGCGAGTTCCGGACTCGGCGAGGGAATGGCCCGCCGGTTCGCCGCAGAGGGCCGCGCGCTGGCATTGTGTGCCCGGCGGCTCGATCGTCTCGACGAGCTGGCCTCCGAGCTGCAACCCGCCGCTGCCCAGGTGGTCACCGCGCAGCTCGACGTGACCGATACCGAATCGGTTGCACCGGTTTTCGCGCGGCTCGCCGACGAACTCGGTGGTCTGGACCGGGTCGTCGTCAATGCCGGGTTGGGCAAGGGAGCGCCCATCGGTACGGGCAATGCGGCCGCGAACATCGAGACCGTGCAGACGAACCTGGTGGGTGCGCTGGCACAGGTCGAGGCCGCTCTCGAGATCTTTCGGGCACAGGGCCGCGGGCATCTGGTGCTGGTCAGTTCGATGAGCGCGATCCGCGGTCTGCCGAAAGCCCAAGCCGCCTATTCGGCATCAAAGGCGGGACTCTCCGCTCTGGGGCAGGGCCTCCAAGCCGAATTCGCCGATTCGCCCATCAGCGTCTCCGTGCTGCTGCCCGGCTACATCGAGACCGACATCAACCGCGGTGTGCGGACCGCGCTGATGACCGACACCGACACCGGCGTCGCCGCGATGGTCGCGGCCATCGAGAAGGAATCGGCATGGGCTCCGGTTCCGGCGTGGCCATGGCGACCGATTGCGCTGGCATTGCGCCATCTCCCGTCAGCCATCACTCGCCGAATGGTGTGACAAGGCAGATCAACCCGCGCCCGACGTCGACGGTGCCGCGGACGCCCCGGGCAGTGCCCATGACACCGGCGCCCGCTGGTAGTCCAGCGACACGTCCGATGTCGTGTCGGCCCAATAGATCACCTGCTCGACTCGCTCGCCGGCGTCGGCCACCGAGATCAGGCAGGTGCTGTACGACTCGCCGCGGCGCATCCGTTCGGGCGGTGCGGTGTCGGGACAGTCGGTGAGCCCCGGGACCGGCGCGCGGGTCAGGGTGGGCGCCCGACCGTCGGGACTGCCGCTGAGTCCGATGACCGACGGGGCCGCCGTCGGCCGCCGGGTCAGCGACGTCACCGTCACGTAGAGGAAGTACGGCGTGCCCCCGTCGCTGATGTCGTCTGGGACGCCTTCGGCCGGGGTGATTCCGGTAACGGTGAACATCGCACGCGGCCCGGTTGCGTCGAACGCATCCGCGGGTAGTACGGCGGTGTCCCCGAAGTCCAGGGCAGTGCCGGGGGCGGTGCCCTCGACCGGACCGGCCGGAACGGTCACCGCTGCGGTGGTGGGCACCGACGTCGGTGTGGGTGTTTCGGTCGATGTGGAGGTGGCGCAGCCGGGGACGACCAGCGTGCCGGCTGCGATCATGGCGACGACCACACGCCGCGTCGGCGACAGGGTCCTCGTAAGTGGCCTCACGATGCGTAAGGTAGCCGATGTGTCGGCCAAGCAGGGACAGGTTGTGGCTCATGGCGCGTTCCAGGTGTTCGGGGAGCGGCGCCAGGGTGAGGTCAGCGAGGTGTTGACGGACGTCTTCGGGCGCGATGACGTCTCGGCGTTGGGTGCGGACTGGCGGGGCATCGTCTATTTCACCCTCGACGAGGATGACGAGATCCCGGCGGACACGGTGGTCGGCTTCGATCCGTCCAGTGGCAGCAGTGGCCCGCTCGCGTCGGTGGGCGAGGTCCTCGCTGCGGTCCGCAACGGTGACATCGCGGATGCGGTGGATGCGGCGAGTTTCGACGCGTGGCGCACCGCCACCGGTCAACGCTCGATCGACATGGGCGACTGTGTGCCGCCGTCGGTGCACGAATTCATGGGTGGAGACCCCGCCGAGCGATCAACCGAACCCCAGGATCTGGTCACGTTCATCGCGGTGGCCGCCGCACTGATGGGGCGCCTCGAACAGCTCGGGGTACAGCCGGGCGACGAGATACCCGACGAAGTCTTCGACGAATCCCGTTGGCAGTAGCGTCCCCTGACTCCTGACGAGCCATGCGCTGGCCGACCCTTGCCCTGATCGCTGAGGAACGAGGCGCAAGCCGAGTGTCACGAAGGGCACTCAGGCCGAGCGGCCGCGGTGGGTGCGGTACCACCGCACCAGCTCGTCGGTCGACGAATCGCCTTGTGCCGCCGGAGATGCCTCATCGACGATGACGCCAAGCAGTTCCTTTGCCTGGGTCTTTCCGAGTTCGACACCCCATTGATCGAACGGGTTGATGCCCCAGATCGCTCCTTCGACGAACACCTGATGCTCATAGAGAGCCACCAGCTGCCCGATCACCGACGGCGTCAGCTTCGGGGCGAGGATCGAGGTGGACGGCCGATTGCCGGGCATCACCTTGTGGGCCACCACATTCGGAGCTACACCTTCGGCGGCGATCTCGTCTGCGGTCTTGCCGAAGGCGAGCACCTTGGTCTGCGCGAAGTAGTTGCTCATCAGTAGGTCGTGCATGGAGCCGGTGCCGTCGGCGGTGGGTAGGTCGTCGGTGGGTTCGGCGAAGCCGATGAAGTCTGCCGGCACCATCCGGGTGCCCTGATGGAGTAGTTGGTAGAACGCGTGCTGTCCGTTGGTTCCGGGCTCGCCCCAGAAGATCTCACCGGTCTCGGTGGTCACATGATGCCCGTGGGCGGTGACCGACTTGCCGTTGGACTCCATGGTCAGCTGCTGCAGGTATGCCGCGAAGCGCGCCATGTCGTTGGAGTAGGGGAGTACCGCCCGAGTCTGCGCATCCCAGAAGTTGTTGTACCAGAGTCCGATCAGACCGAGCAGGACTGGCGCGTTGCGTTCCAGCGGGGCAGTCCGGAAGTGTTCGTCGACGATGTGGAAGCCGTCGAGGAACTCGGCGAACCGCTCCTTGCCGATCGCCGCCATCACCGACAACCCGATCGCGGAGTCCACCGAATAGCGCCCGCCCACCCAGTCCCAGAAGCCGAACATGTTTGCCGTGTCGATGCCGAACTTCGCGACCTCGTCGGCGTTGGTGCTGACCGCGACGAAATGTCTGGCCACCGCATCGGGGCCGGCGCCCAGGGCGTCGAGCAGCCAGGTACGTGCGGCGGCGGCATTGGTCAACGTCTCCAGGGTCGTGAACGTCTTGGAGGCGATGATGAACAGCGTTGTCTCCGCATCGAGGTCGGCGAGGGTCCCGACCATGTCCGCGGGATCGACATTGGAGACGAAGTGACACCGGATGTCGGTGTCGACGTAGTGCCGTAGTGACTGATACACCATCACTGGTCCGAGGTCCGAGCCGCCGATACCGATGTTCACGACGTCGGTGATCTTCTTGCCGGTGTGGCCCCGCCACTCGCCACTGCGGAGGCGGTCGGTGAATTCGCCCATCGCGGTGAGGACTTCATGTACGTCGGCGACCACATCCTGACCGTCCACGGTGAGGGTGGCGTTGGCGGGCAGTCGAAGTGCGGTGTGCAGGACCGCACGGTCCTCGGAGGTGTTGATGTGTGCGCCCGCGAACATCTCGTCGCGGCGCTCCTCGAGACCGGCTTCGCGCCCCAGACTGCACAGCAGCTCGATGGTCTCCCGAAGCACCCGATGCTTGGAGTAGTCGATGTGCAGGTCGCCCACGTCGAGGGTCAATTCGCGTCCGCGGTCCGGGTCGACCGCGAAGACCTCACGCAGGTGCATGGCGAACACGTGGGGCTGATGTGCGGCGAGAGCCTGCCAGGATGCGGTGGCGGTGATGTCGTCGTGGTCACTGATCTCGAGGTCGCTGCCGGAGACGTCGCTCATGGTTTCACCCTATGCTGTCGGGACCCGCCTCGCGACGTGCCGGCCACGCCACCCGGTGGGGCGATGCGGCGTTCGGTCAGCGTCCGAGCGGTCCGCGTCCCAGGCGCAACAACAGCATTGCCAACGTGTGGCCCTCTTGCCCGAGCTCGGCGAAGCGGTCGAGAACCTTCACCTCACGACTGTGCACCAACCGTGGGCCGCCGGAGGCCATCCGCGCTGCGCCGATCTTCTTCGACACCGCTGACCGTCGCTTGATGGCGGCGAGGATCATCGCATCGAGTCGGTCGATCTCCAGGCGCAGTTCTTCGATGTCATCGGCCAACGTCGACACGTCGTCGGAGAGGTCATAGGCGTCCACATCGAACGGGGTGGCTGCGGTGGCTCGCTCGTCGGGGGTGTTGGCGTCGGTCACCCGGTCGATTTTGCCACGTGCCCGCCGCGACGTGAGACTGGACCGCATGCTGAGCAGGCGGACGATCTCGTCGGTGGCGATCGCGCTGATCGTGGCACAACTGGTGGTTCGTGGCTGGCTCGCCGCGACGGGCAACTTCTACTGGGACGACCTCGTGCTGATCGGCCGTGCGTCGTCGAATCCGATCCTGAGTTGGGACTACCTCGGGCACAGTCATGACGGGCATTTCATGCCGGCCGCCTTTCTGGTGGCCGGGGTGTCCACGGTGGTCGCGCCGGTCGATTGGCTGATACCGGCGGTGACCCTTGTGGCGTTGCAGGCGCTCGCCTCGCTGGCTGTGTGGCGGATGATCCGGGTGTTGGCGCCGCGGGCCGGGATCGGTGCGCTGGCGGCCTTGGCGTTCTACTTGTTCACGCCCATGACGGTGCCGGCCTTCGCGTGGTGGGCGGCAGCACTGAACTCGTTGCCGCTGCAGGCCGCGATGGCGTGGATCGTCGCCGACGCGGTGCTGCTGGTGCGGTCGCGTGGTCGCCGGCCCGATGCCCGATTGATCGTGATCCGGTCCGCGGTGGTTTTCGTCGTGGCACTGGCGTTCTTCGAGAAATCGCTGTTCATCCTGCCGGTCGCGTTCGCGGCCGCCACATTGAGCGCCCGGACCGCCGTCCGAACACCCCCGACCGGCACCGCGCCGGGTGCCGAATCGGACCGCCGGGACGTCCCGGCAGCGGATTCGGCATTGATCCGTGCCTTCACCGGGGCCCGCACACTGTGGGTGGTGCTCAGTGGGGTGTTCGTGGTCTGGCTGATCGTCTTCTTCTCGGTGTCCGACGCCACCGCCGGTGAGCACTCGATCAGTCAGACCCTGCGCCTGGTGTGGCGATCGATCAACAATGCCGTGGTCCCGTCGTTCGCGGGCGGACCGTGGGAGTGGGAGCGGTGGGTGCCGAGCCCGCCGATGGGTTTCGCGCCCGTGTGGATGATCGTGCTCGGGTGGCTGGTGATCGCGGCGCTGGTCGTGTGGGCGGTCAGGACCCGGCACGGTGCGGCAGCGGTGGTGGCTTGCGCAGCCGGTTATGTCGTGGTGGCGCAGCTCCCGGTTATGTGGAACCGTTCGAGCGCGAACACGGCGTTGGAACTGGCCCAGACGATGCGCTACCTACCCGACACCGCAGTGGTGATCACCATCGCGATCGCGCTGATCGTCGGGTCGGGCGCACGGCAGCATCCGGCGGGGCGACATGTCGGTGAACGATCCGAGCGTGGGCAGACCGGTGTCGCAGTCGTCGCGCTCGTCGGTGCGTTTGCAGTGGCCTCGGCGATGGTTTCGCTGGCGTCCTTCTCGTCGTCGTGGCGCGACGACCCCACCGGCGACTACCTGGCCAACGCCAAACAGGCTCTGGCACGCAACCAGGACCACACCATGTTCGATCAGGCCCTGCCGTTGGAGGTACTGCTGCCGGTGGCCTACCCGAACAACCAGATCAGCCACACGTTCGGACGTCTGCGCGAGCGTCCGGACTTCGGCGTGACCACCGACCGGCTCATGGTGCTCGACAACAGTGGCCACATGGTCGAGGGAGCGGTGACGCCGGCCCGCACGATCGAGCCCGGCAGCGGCGCTTGTGACCGACCGGAGATCGACGGTCCCACGGAGCTGTCCCTGTCCGGGCCGCTGCTGCAGTGGCGGTGGACGATCGCGGTCGGCTACTGCGCGAACATGCCGGGGCAGATCGAGATGGCCCTCGACGACGGACCTGCTCAGCGGGTGGATGTGCAAGCGGGTCTGCACGTCGTCTACGTCCAGCTCGAAGGCCGTGGGCGCGGAATCTCCGTGCGGCCGCTGACCCCCGACTTGGCATTGCACACCGGGGAGGGGCGGGTCGGCGAGGTGGCCGACGCCCGTCTCGTCGGCTGAGGCGACGCAGCGCGCAGGGACGGGTACGGTCCAACGGTCCTGGTCAGGGCGCGCCGGCGACGTCGTTCGACAGGCTCAGCGGGTCTGTCGGCAGTCGGGGGTAGCCTTGTTTCCTGATGACAAGCTCTATCCGCGAGACGGCCGGGGGCTCCGCAGGAGCCCGTGACGAGGCCGCGCCCGATGACCCCACCGCCCGCCTGCTCGACGGTCTCAACCCGCCACAGCGCGCGGCGGTGCTGCACGCCGGATCGCCCCTGCTCATCGTGGCCGGCGCGGGATCGGGCAAGACCGCGGTGCTCACCCGGCGGATCGCCTACCTGCTCGCCGAGCGAGACACCACTCCCGGGCAGATCCTCGCGATCACGTTCACCAACAAGGCGGCTGCCGAGATGCGTGAGCGGGTCATCGACCTGGTGGGTCCGCGTGCGGCCTACATGTGGGTCTCGACCTTCCACTCCACCTGCGTGCGGATACTGCGGGCGCAGTCGGCGCTGTTGGGCAAGCGGAACTCTAATTTCTCGATCTACGACTCGGATGACTCGAAACGCTTGCTGGGCATGATCATCCGCGACATGGATCTCGACCCGAAGAAGTTCAGTGCACGCGGCGTGGCGGTCAGCATCTCCAACCTCAAGAACGAGTTGATCGCCCCGGATGAGGCCCTGGCGGCGGCGACCGACGACGAGCCGGCGGCCCTGGTGATCGCCCAGATTTATGCGGAGTACCAGCGGCGGCTGCTGTCGGCGAATGCGTTCGACTTCGACGACCTCATCGGCGAGACGGTGTCGTTGCTGCAGCGTCACCCGGAGGTGGCCGAATACTATCGCCGGCGCTTCCGGCACGTGATGGTCGACGAGTACCAGGACACCAACCACGCCCAGTACGTGTTCGTCCGGGAGCTCGTGGGGGACGAGAACACGGACTCGACGGTGTCCCCGTCGGAGCTGTGCGTCGTCGGTGACGCGGATCAGTCGATCTATGCCTTCCGCGGCGCCACCATCCGCAACATCGAGGAATTCGAGCGGGACTTCCCGAATGCCGAGACGATCCTGCTGGAGCAGAACTATCGCTCCACACAGACGATTCTGTCCGCGGCCAATGCAGTGATCGCCCGCAACCAGAATCGGCGCGACAAGAGACTCTGGACCGATTCCGGTGACGGCGAGCTGATCGTCGGGTATGTGGCCGACTCCGACCGCGACGAGTCGCTGTTCATCGCCAAGGAGATCGAGGATCTCACCGACTACTCGATCGGCGGCTCGTCGAGCCATTCGTACTCCGACATCGCCGTGTTCTATCGCACCAACACCGGATCCCGGCCACTGGAGGAGGTGTTCGTCCGGCACGGAATCCCGTACAAGGTGGTGGGTGGCACCAAGTTCTATGAGCGCAAGGAAGTACGTGACGTCGTCGCCTACCTTCGTGTGGTGGCCAATCCCGACGACTCGGTGAGTCTGCGGCGCATCCTGAACACTCCGCGCCGCGGCATCGGCGATCGTGCCGAAGCATGTGTGGCCGTGCATTCGGAGAACATGGGGATCAGCTTCTATGAAGCGCTGCTGGAGGGGGCCGAGGGCAAGGTTCCGCTGCTGAACACGCGTGCGGTGAAACAGATCGGCGGATTCGTCGATCTCATCGAGGGGCTCCGCAACGATTTCGTGGCGAGGTTCGGTGGAGCGGGCGAGGCCGGTGAGGATGTTGCCGTCGTGGACGCCACGGAGGAGGGTGCCGACATCGGTGAGTTGGTCGACGCCATCGTCGAGCGCACCGGGTATCGCGCCGAACTCGAGGCATCCCGGGACCCGCAGGATGGTGCCCGCCTCGACAACATCAACGAACTCGTTGCCGTCGCAAGGGAATTCAGTGCAGATGCGGCAGGGCTGGCCGCAGCCGACGGCATCGACCTCGATGGCCTCGACGCGGACGCCGCCGAGGCCGCCGAAGGGCAGCCGGAACCCGGATCGCTGGCCGCCTTCCTGGAGAAGGTGTCACTCGTCGCCGACGCCGATCAGGTGCCTGACGAGGGTGATGGCGTGGTGACGTTGATGACGCTGCACACCGCCAAAGGTCTCGAGTTCCCGGTCGTCTTCGTGACCGGTTGGGAGGATGGACATTTCCCGCACATGCGCGCCCTTGGCGATCCGGCCGAACTCAGCGAGGAGCGCCGTCTCGCCTATGTGGGTATCACGCGTGCAAAGGAACGTCTGTATCTCACCCGGTCGATGACCCGGGCGTCTTGGGGGCAGCCGGTGTCCAACCCGGAATCTCGTTTCCTGCAAGAGATACCGCAGCATCTGCTCGATTGGCGACGCACCGAGCCACGCCGATCGACAAGCCGCCATCTCGGTTCTTCTGGTGGGGTCTTCGGGCGCGGGGACTCGGGTTTCGGCAGCGATCGACTCGGCCGGTCCTCGTACTCCTCGGATCCCACCCGCGGTCGCAACAAACAGGTGCACTATGACGTCGGCGACCGCATCAATCATCCCAAGTACGGGATGGGCAGAGCAGTGGAGAAGCAGGGCAATGGTGCGACCGAGCGAATCACCTTCGACTTCGGTGGCAACGTCGGGCGGGTCACGCTACTGACCGCTGGTGGTCTCCCCGGCGACAAACTTTAGCCCGGCCTCCCGCAAACGCACCACAGGCTCCCAACGCGCTCAGCACGGAGGCCGACAGAACCAACCCGGTTTCGCGCCGACAGAACCCAAGAATTCGCCGACAGAACCCTCAGGTTCTGGCGAAACTTTCGCTGGAAACTCGGGGAGGGTTCTGTCGGCGAATTCTTGGGTTCTGTCGGCTGCCGTGCTGGGCGCGTTGGGGAGCCGGGGGAGGGCGGCGACTATCCGCCGGTGTAGCCGGACAGCGTGACGCCGTGCTGGGCGAGCCAGGGGGCGGGGTCGATCTTGGTGGTGCCGTTCTTCCACACCTCGAAGTGAACGTGCGGGCCCGTGGAGAAGCCTTCGTTGCCGACCAGCGCGATGACGTCGCCTGCGGTGACGTGCTGGCCCGGCTGGACCAGAACCCCGGACGAGGACATGTGGCCGTACATGGTGATGGTGCCGTCGTCGGCGCGGATCTGGACCCAGTTGCCGTAACCGGAGGCCGGCCCGGCCTCGACGACGACGCCGTCGGTAACGGCATGGATCGGAGTACCCAGCGGGGCGGCCAGGTCGATGCCGCCGTGGAAGGTTCCCCAGCGCATCGCGAAGGTGGACGTGAAGTCGTAGGCACCGAGCGGGATGGGTGATTCGAACATCGGCCGACGAGCGAGCGCCTCCGCTTTCGCCTCGGCGGCGGCGCGGGCCTCGCCGACAGCCAGCTGGTCGGTGAAGGTGCTCAGGTCCTTGGTCGGCGTCGTGGCGGCCAGGCCCGGCCCGAGGTCGGGTGTCTGGCCGGTGGTGCCGACGTTGGCCGTGTTGGAGGGTGCGGGAGCCGAGGCGTTGTCGGCGGAGCCCACCTGCGCCACGGCGGCGACCGCAGCGCCTGCCGCCATCGCGATGAGTGCGGCCCGCCCACCCTTGAGGGCCGTCGGCGGGGCGCTGATGCGGTGTTTGCCGCCCTTACGCGTCGCGCCGGAGGACGGGCGGGTACGGAACGGCTTCTCACCGTCGGAAAGCGGTAGCGGCAGCTCGCCGCTCTCGGTGCTGGTGAGGGAGAAGGTGTCGGGGCGAGCGCCCTCCATGTCGAACGGCTCGTCGTACTCGTAGCCGTCGAACTCGCTCTCCGGGATCAGGATGTCCTGGGTGATCTCGGAGCGAGTGGGGCGGTAGTAGCGGTCCCAGGTGCTCGAATCCCAGGTCTCGTCGGTGGACTCCCACGCAGGTGCGGCGTCGGCGAACTCATCGATCGGGATGATCGTGGTGACCTCGGTGCCGTTGTCCTCGTCGCGGGCGGTTGGGTGCCCGGTGGTCGCGACCGGCCGGCTGGAGTAGCCACGTCCCGTCAAATCGTCCACCTCATCTCTCTGTTAGCGAGGACTACCCGTTACCGCCTGTAATCCTTTTGTGATCTGCCAGCCGACGGTAACGAAATGATTGCGGCAAGTCCAACGGTGTGGGCCCAAAACCCCGTGTTCTGTGAGGCGGGTCACAACAAAACCCTGCGCGCTCAGGTGTCGCGAAGGCAGACTTCGCCATCGTGTACCCACTGTCGGTCCATCGGCGGACGACCTATCAGAGCACAGGCCTCGCGGCGAGGTCGGTGCAGGGGTCATGAGGGTGCCGGATCGCCGACCGACCGAGTGATCTGTCGCACAAGCGGTGGGTGCGCCGACAAAGCCCATACGCGGCAGGTTTAGAGTCCGATATGGCCCGCACAACACCCCTGCGGTGTTACATCCTTCTGCGGACAAATCTACGAGATGGTGAGCTGAATGGATCTCTTCGAATACCAGGCGAAGGAACTTTTCGCCAAGCACGAGGTGCCCACCTCGGCCGGCCGCGTTACCGACACGGTCGCCGGGGCACGTGAGATTGCCGAGGAAATCGGCAAGCCGGTGATGGTCAAGGCCCAGGTCAAGGTCGGTGGCCGTGGCAAGGCCGGCGGCGTGAAGTACTCCAAGGACGTCGACGAAGCCGTCGCGAACGCCGAGTCGATCCTCGGCCTCGACATCAAGGGCCACGTCGTCAAGAAGCTGCTGGTCGCAGAGGCGAGTGACATCGCCGAGGAGTACTACATCTCCTTCCTGCTCGACCGCACCAACCGCACCTACCTGGCCATGTGCTCGGTGGAGGGTGGCGTCGAGATCGAGGTCACCGCCGAGGAGAACCCCGACGCCCTCGCCCGCATCCCCGTCGACGCCGTCAAGGGCGTCGACCTCGCGTTCGCGCGCAGCATCGCCGAGGCCGGCAAACTGCCCGCCGAGGTGCTAGACGCCGCAGCGGTCACCATCCAGAAGCTGTGGGAGGTCTTCATCAACGAGGACGCTCTCCTGGTCGAGGTCAACCCACTGGTCCGCACCCCCGACGACCAGATCCTCGCTCTGGACGGCAAGGTCACCCTCGACGCCAACGCCGACTTCCGTCAGCCCGGCCACGAGGCGTTCGAGGACAAAGAGGCCACCGACCCGCTCGAGCTCAAGGCCAAGGAGAACGATCTCAACTACGTCAAGCTCGACGGCCAGGTCGGCATCATCGGCAACGGCGCGGGTCTGGTCATGTCGACCCTCGACGTCGTCGCCTATGCCGGTGAGGCTCACCAGGGTGTCAAGCCCGCCAACTTCCTCGACATCGGCGGCGGCGCCTCGGCCGAGGTGATGGCTGCGGGCCTCGACGTCATCCTGGGAGACGAGCAGGTCAAGAGCGTCTTCGTGAACGTCTTCGGCGGCATCACCGCGTGCGACGCGGTCGCCAACGGCATCGTCGGCGCACTGAACAAGCTCGGCGACGAGGCGAACAAGCCTCTGGTCGTCCGCCTGGACGGCAACAAGGTCGAAGAGGGCCGCAAGATCCTGGCCGACGCGAACCACCCGCTGGTGACGCTGGCCGAGACCATGGACTCCGGCGCCGACAAGGCCGCCGAACTGGCGAGCAAGTAGGAGCAGCAGAATGTCCATCTTTCTGAACAAAGACAACAAGGTCATCGTCCAGGGCATCACCGGCGGTGAGGGCACCAAACACACCGCGCTGATGCTCAAGGCCGGCACCAACATTGTCGGCGGCGTCAACGCCCGCAAGGCCGGCACCACCGTCAGCCACGACGGCGGCGTGGAGCTGCCGGTGTTCGGTTCGGTGTCGGAGGCCATGAAGGAGACCGGCGCCGACACGTCGATCGCCTTCGTGCCGCCGAAGTTCGCCAAGGACGCCATCATCGAGGCCATCGACGCCGAGATCCCGCTGCTCGTGGTCATCACCGAGGGAATCCCGGTGCAGGACAGCGCCTACGCCTGGGCCTACAACCAGTCCAAGGGCAACAAGACCCGCATCATCGGACCCAACTGTCCGGGCATCATCACGCCGGGTGAATCGCTGGTCGGCATCACGCCGAACAACATCACCGGCACCGGCCCGATCGGTCTGGTGTCCAAGTCGGGCACGTTGACCTACCAGATGATGTACGAACTGCGTGACATCGGCTTCTCCACCGCCATCGGCATCGGCGGCGACCCGGTCATCGGCACCACCCACATCGACGCCATCGAGGCGTTCGAGAAGGACCCCGACACCAAAGTGATCGTCATGATCGGCGAGATCGGTGGCGATGCCGAAGAACGCGCCGCCGACTACATCAAGGCCAACGTCTCCAAGCCGGTCGTCGGCTACGTTGCCGGTTTCACCGCGCCCGAGGGCAAGACCATGGGTCACGCCGGCGCCATCGTATCGGGCAGTTCGGGCACCGCGCAGGCCAAGAAGGAGGCCCTCGAGGCCGCCGGCGTCAAGGTCGGCAAGACGCCGAGCGAGACCGCCAAGCTGGCTCGGGAGCTCTACCAGGGCCTGTGACGTAACGCTTTCGACAACGAGGTGGCCGTTGTCCCCGTCCGGGGGATGACGGCCACCTCGTTTTGTGCAGTGCACTGTCCCTGCGGGCGACTACGATTCATCCGTGGGTGAAGACAACGAGGTGCCGCGGGAGGTCGTGCTCGCCCTCGGCGCGGCGGCAGTCGGTGCTCGCGCGGTCGCGATGTCCGCCCGGCTGTCGAGGTCTGCGGTGCGTACGGCGCTTCGTCTTCCGGTCATCGGGCCTGCCGGCCGCCGCGGCCTCGATCGCCTCGAGGCCGAAGGCGAGCGCGTCGCGGAGCTGATGCCGACGGTGGTCGACCTCGGCAAGAAGCTGGTGGTCGCCGTGGTGTCCGCGATCATCGCCGAGATGGATCTGACCGGGTTGGTTCGGGACAACGTCGACCTGAACGAGGTCGCCGCAGCCCTCGATATCGAGGCGATCCTGGATCGAGTCGACCTGGATGCCGTGATCCGTGACCGCGTTGATCTGAACGGCGCCGTCGCCCTGGTGGACCTTGACGCCATCGCGGCCACGCTCGACATCGACGCCATTGCAGCGCGGATCGACATCGAAGCCATCCTCGGTCGGGTGGACATGATCGGGCTGGCCGACGAGATCATCGACGGTGTCGATCTGCCCGACATCATCCGTGAGGCGTCCACGTCGGTGACCGCGGATGTGATGACCGACGTGCGCAGCACCAGCGAGCGCGCCGACGACGCGGTCGCCAACGTGGTGGGCCGCATCCTGCGGCGGCGCGTCGTCGACGCAGCTCAGAGCAGTCACGCCGATGAGTGACACCGATCGGGTCGGACCGCTTCGGCACACGCACATGCCTGCGATCCACGACACCACCAAGAGCGCCGGCATCGTCAGTCGAGGTGTCGCTGCGACGTTGGATCTGCTGGTGGTGCTGGCGATTCTGAGTAGCGCCTATCTCGGGTACGCCATGGTGCGGTTGCTGTTCAGCATCCGCGATTTCGCGTTCCCGCAACCGAATGCGGTCTTCACCGCAACCGGCTTCATCGTCGTGTCGGTCGGCTATCTGGCGCTGTGTTGGGCGGTGTCGGGACGCACTCTCGGGTGTGTGGCGATGGGTCTGCGTGTGGTCGGGCGTAAGGGGGGACGCATGCGCCCGGTCACCGCGCTGCTGCGGGCCTTTCTATGCGTGTTCTTCGCCGTCGGATTGGCCTGGGTGGCAGTGCATCCGGAGCGGCGATCGGTGGCCGACATGGTTCTGCGCACCCGCGTGGTCTATTCGCGCTGACCGCCCGACACCTCGGCCACGGACTTCAAGGCGGCCAGCCCCTTCTCGAAATCCTTGCCGATCATCCGGTCGAACAGTCCCAGCGGTGCGGCGATGCGCGAGAACATCGAGTGCGGGCCGGTCATTGTCCACGTCACCTCGGTTTGGGCGCCCCGGGGTGCCATGGTGAACACGCTGGTGCTGGTCGATGACATGGGCTTCTCGAACGCCACCGCCACGGCCACTCGCGTGGGTTCGGTGACCTCGATGACCTCCATGGTGCCTTTGCCCGCCTTGCGGTTTCCCGACCATGCATACTTCGCACCGACTCCGCTGTCGGCGCCTGAATAGTCGCGGTGCAAATCGGGATCGAGGTCCTCCCACGGTGACCACCGTTGCCACTCATGCAGATCGACGAGAAGCGGGTAGATCCGATCTGGCAGCGCCGCGATCGTCGTGTTCCGGGTCACGGTGTACTCGCCCATGGTGTTTCTCCTGCTCGGGGGTAGGTGCATGCAGTATGACCGAGGGGGATGCGGGAGTTCATCGGTCGACGCGCCCGTAGGGTGGAATCGTGACCGACCAACGCCGCGTCGATACCCGCACAGTGGTCGACCTCGTTGTCGACCGGGGCACCTGGCAGTCCTGGGACGGACCAGCCGATCCGGGGTCGGACGAATCCGACTACGGAGCCGCACGTGACCGCGCCCGGGACCGAACCGGTGTCGACGAATCGGTTGTCACCGGCTGCGGTCTGATCGGTGGACATCGCGTGGCGATGGTGATCAGCGAGTTCGGATTCCTCGGCGGGTCGATCGGGCGGGCCGCGGGACAGCGCGTGGTGGCTGCCGTCGAACGGGCGACCCGGGAACGGATTGCGGTGCTCGCGCTGCCGTCGTCGGGCGGCACCCGGATGCAGGAGGGTACCCCGGCTTTTCTGCAGATGGTGGCGATCACCGGTGCGGTCAACGCGCACAGGGCCGCCGGGCTCGCCTATCTGGTGTATCTACGTCATCCGACGACCGGAGGTGTGTTCGCCTCCTGGGGTTCGCTCGGCCACATCACGTGGGCCCAGCCGTCGGCGCTGGTGGGCTTTCTGGGCCCGCGCGTGTACGAGGGGCTCTACGGTGAGCCGTTTCCGGCCGAGGTGCAAACGTCGGAGAATCTTCTCGCACACGGACTCGTGGACGCCGTGTTCGGATTGGGCAGGCTCGGCAGCCAGGTGGGACGGCTACTGGCGCTGCTCGCACCCGTCGCCGTCGAGCCCGTGTCCGCGCTGCCCGACGACCCGCCGATGTCCGACGCCTGGTCTGCGGTGGTAGCCACCCGGTCGCCGGGACGGCCCGGGCTCGCCGAGGTCCTCGATCCCGACCATTCGGTGGTGCTCCGCGGTGATGCTCCGATCTGGCTGGCGCTGAGTCGATTCGGCGGTCGGACAGCGGTTGTCGTCGGGCAGGATCGGGTGCGTCAGGCGGCCGGGCAACTCATCGGGCCGGCCGATCTGCGCGTCGCTCGCCGCGGCATGGCGATGGCCGCTGATCTGCGGTTGCCGGTGGTGACGATCATCGACACCCCGGGCGCAGAGTTGTCGGTTGACGCGGAACAAGGCGGACTGTCCGGTGAGATCGCCCGTTGCACATCTGAATTGGTGCAGATCACGGTGCCGACCGTGTCGGTGCTGCTCGGGCAGGGAGCGGGTGGGGCCGCCCTCGCGTTGTTCCCCGCGGATACGCGGATAGCCGCCGCGGACGCGTGGCTGTCGCCACTTCCGCCCGAGGGTGCGAGCGTCATCGTCCACCACGACACCGTGCACGCCGCCGAGCTCGCGGATCGCCAAGGCATCGCCGCTGCCGCATTGTCTGCGAACGGCACCGTCGATCGGATCGTCGACGTCACTGCCGACGGCGGTGTCCGAGCACTACGAAGCGTCGTCGCCGAAGCACTGGCCACCCGCACGCGTCCGTCGATGCGACGGCGCACCCGCACACCCGGAGCAGACCGGTGACCCGCCGGATCGTCGGTGTCGGCGCCATCGTCTGGGACGCCGACGATCGGTTGCTGCTGGTGCAACGGCGACACCCGCCGCAGGCTGGGCGGTGGACAGTTCCGGGCGGCAAGCTGGAACCCGGAGAGACCCTATCCGCGGCCGTCACCCGCGAGGTGGCCGAGGAGACCGGCCTGCGCGTCGACGTCGGCGAGAAGGCCTGGGTGGTCGACATTCCCGCCGACGACGATGTGGTGTTCGAGGTGCACGACTTCGTCGCCGAGGTGCGTGCGGGCACGTTGCGGGCCGGCGACGACGCGGCCGATGCACGATGGGTGTCGGTGGCCGAACTCGGCGAGCTACCGCTGACCGCCGGACTGATCGAGCACCTCGAACGACATGGTTTGATGCGCACAGCCGCAACGGAGAGGACGACATGACCGACCTGCTACCCCTGAATCCCGACGAGCTGCTCACCACCACCCGGTCGGTGCGCAAACGTCTCGACCTTGCGCGGCCGGTACCGTTGGAGGTCGTCAAGGAAGCACTCGAGGTGGCGCTGCAGGCGCCGACCGGTAGCAACAGTCAGACGTGGCACTGGATCGTGCTCACCGATCCCGAGATCAAGCAGAAGGTCGCCGATCTGTACGCGAAGTCGTTCGCCGCGTACTCGGCCAATCAGCCGCGCCGTGACGACACCGCCCGTCGGGTGGCGTCGAGCGCCCAGTATCTCGCCGACACCATGGCGCAGGTGCCGGTGCTGGTGATCGGCGCCATCTACAGCGGGGGAGAGCTGCCCGAAGGGAACCAGGCCGGTCTGTGGGGTTCGCTCCTCCCGGGTGCCTGGAGCCTGCAGTTGGCGCTGCGGGCGCGCGGATTGGGTTCGGCATGGACCACGCTGCACCTCGTGTACGAGAAGGAGGTGGCCGAGATCCTGGGCATCCCGGACAACGTGCATCAGGGGGTGCTGCTCCCGGTGGCCTACTACACCGGCACCGACTTCAAACCGGCCGGCCGCAAGCCCCTCGAGGACATCCTGCACGTCAACGGGTGGTGATGGGAGCCGTCATGATGGTTGCGGCCCGGTAGAGTCCGAATTCACCATGACCACGTCACCGTCGCCCGAGCAGCCTCCGCGCACGCGCCGAGGCCAGGCGAAGGCGGCGCGCCGCGCCGAGCTCCTCGAGGCCGCGGCCCGCCTGATGGCCGAGCGGGGTTTCGCGGGCGTCACGCTGGAGGACATCGGCCGTGCCGTCGGGGTGAGTGGTCCCGCCATGTACCGGCACTTCTCGTCCAAGACCGATCTGCTCGATCAGATGCTGGTGGACATCAGCCAGCGGCTGCACGAGGGTGGTGCCGAGGTGGTTGCCGGCGACGCCGAACCCGGCGAGACGTTGCGTGACCTGATCGGGTTCCACATCGATGTGCTGGTCACCAAACCGGATCTGATCACCGTGCAGGACCGAGATCTCACATCGATGACCGACTCCGCGAACCACCAGGTGCGGTCACTGCAACGTCGCTACGTCGAACAGTGGGTGGACGTGCTGCTCGCGCTCGCCGGCGAACGTGGCGTGGATCTGACCCGGGCGGAGGCGCGGGTACGAGTCCACGCGACGTTCGGGCTGCTGAACTCATCGCCGCGGTTGCCGGCATTCGGGGCCGACGATCTGCGATCGGTGCTGACGACGATGGCATGGTCGGCGTTGTTGGCGTAGCGGTCGTCTCGTGGTGTGCGTGGGCCAGGTCGGGCTTACTGTTCGGCGAACGGCCGGGACCCTGCAACCGTCGCAATATGAGACGACAGCGCGAATCCCGCGCGGCTTCCGGATCCGAGCGCAATCGTGGGACTGCGTGCACTATTGCGCGCCTCGACCACGACGGAGGACCCCGACATGAAGGCGCTCGTGTATCACGGCCCTGGGCAGAAAGCCTGGGAAGACGTTCCGGACCCGACGGTGATCGACCCGACCGACGCCGTTGTACGCATGGAGACCACCACGATCTGTGGTACCGATCTGCACATTCTCAAAGGCGATGTCCCCGCGGTCACCGCTGGACGTGTCCTGGGCCATGAGGGCGTCGGCGTGGTCACCGAGGTCGGTCCTGACTGCAGCAAGGTCAAGGTCGGAGATCGGGTGATCATCTCGTGCGTCACCAAATGTGGGACCTGTGAGTACTGCCGTTCCGGGATGACCTCGCACTGTCAGACGGTCGGCGGGATCGGCTGGATCTTCGGCCATCTGATCGACGGAACGCAAGCCGAGTACGTCCGAGTCCCCTTTGCCGACAACGGACTCATCCCGCTTCCGGATGGCGTCTCCGCAGAACAGGGGACGATGCTCAGCGACATCCTGCCGACCGGATTCGAGATCGGTGTTCTCTACGGCGCGGTCAAGAAGGGTGATGTGGTCGCCGTGGTCGGTGTCGGACCGGTGGGTCTGGCTGCGGTAATGACGGCATCGGCCCAAGGTGCGGCCAAAGTCATCGCGGTGGACGGCAACAAGTTTCGGCTGGAACAGTCCAGGGACTTCGGAGCCACCGACACCATCGACGTCAATGCGGGAGACGACGTCGTCGCCAAGCTCAAGGAACTCAGTCGCGATGGACTCGGCGTCGACGTGTCGATCGAGGCTGTCGGGATACCGGCCACCTTCACTCTGGCGCTCGACAGCGTCCGGCCGGGCGGTCACGTGGCCAACGTCGGCGTGCACGGTGAGAGCGTCGAGTTCCCCATCGAACGTGATTGGATCAACAACCTCACCATCACTACAGGTCTGGTGAACGCCACCACCGCCCCCGAATTGCTCGAGCGGATCCAACAGGGCGAGATCCAACCAGAGAAGTTCATCACCCATCGATTCACATTCGATGAGATAGATGCTGCCTACGAGACCTTTTCGAACGCGGCCGACGAACACGCGTTGAAGGTGATCATCTCGCGGGCGTGAATCGCAATCTCGATGCGCCAATTCGCCCGAGTGGTTGCGCGATCCTTCGACAAGGGTTACTCTCGAACATACGTTCGGAGCGGTCAGTTTGGGGGGTGAGTATGGCCGAGCCTCGTGCGTCTGATGGGGTCGATGCTGCGCGCCCTGATGCTGCGCCGGCTGGTTCGGGGTCGGCTGATTCGGCTGTGTCGTTGTCGGAGGTGCCGGGTCTGCTGGCCGAGCTGGATGCGGTGGTGGATCGGTTGGCTGCTGCTGATCTGTCGAAGTGCACCGATGCCGAGTTGGTGGCGGTGGCCACCGCGCAGGAACGCACGATCAATCAGATGGTGTTCCAAGGCAATCGGCAGATCGTGGAGATCTCGGATCGGGATGTGCCCCGGTCGATGGGGTATCGCAGTCTGCCCAACTTCATGAACGCGGTGTTGCGGGTGTCGCACCCTGCTCGTCGCCGAGGACAGATGACCGCGACCGGCCAGTTCCGTCACCTCGACGGGCAGCCGGCCGAGCCGAAGTATCCCACCCTGGCCCAGGCATTCGCCGACGGCCGGGTCGGGCCGGCCCACCTCGAGACGACCGTGGAGTTCCTCGACGCGCTGCCCCACCAGGTGCCCCACGACAAGAAGGTGGCTGCCGAGGCCACCCTGGCCGGGTTGGCGTGTGAGCACACGCCCGCCGAGATCGGTGAACTCGGGCAGCGGCTACTCGACAACCTCGACCCCGACGGCGAGTTGTCCGACGGCAGTGACCGTAAACGACGTCGTAACGTGTGGGTCAACCGGCAAGACGCCCAGCAGATGTCGAAACTAACCGGTCACCTCGACCCGGAAACCCGCGCCCTGATCGAAACGCTGTGGGCGGTATGGGCCACACCCGGCCTCAACAATCCCGACGACCCCGACTCGCCGACCGGCGGGGTCGACGATGCCGACCCCAAAGCGTTGGAAGCTGCGGCCGGGCGTGATTTGCGGTCCCCGGCGCAACGCAAACACGATGCGTTGGCGGCCCTGTTGCGGGCGGTGTTCGACGACGGACTGCTCGGAAAATCGCATCGTGGTCTGCCGGTGCAGTTGATCATCAAAGCCGACCTCAACGACCTGATCCGTGAATCCGGAGTCGGGATCACCGCCACCGGGTCGAGTCTGCCGATGGCCGATGTCATCCGGCTAGCCGCCGACGCGCAACAGTATTTGGCGGTGTTCGCCGACAACAGTGCGATACCGCTGTATTTCGGGCAGGCCAAACGACTCGCCACCCGCGCGCAACGGTTGGTGTCTTTCGCCCGCCCCGACGGGCACGTGTGCTCAGCACCCGACTGTGATCAGCCCGCCGCCCACGTGGAGATGCATCACGCCGTGCGTGACTTCGCCGACGGCGGCAACACCGACATCGTCGACCTCGCCCCCGCCTGTGGCCCGCACAACCGGATGGTCGGCAAAAACCCGGGCCAGTTCACCACCGGGGTCTACACCGACGGCCCCGACGCCGGCCGCGTGTGGTGGCGCCGTAACAGCGAACCCGACGCACCACCCAACCCGCAACAACACAACCGACGCCCCGACATCGCCGCCCTCTTCTTACGCAACCTCGAACAAGCCCGCGCCCGCATCCACCCACCACCAGCACAGGCGCCGCCACCACAACGCAAGCACTACACCCTCACCGAGATGATCCCCCAACCCACCTCGGCAGTCGAAGCACGCCTGGCACTGCTGGTATTCGACAACAAACGCTGACCGCGCGGACCTGAACGAGCGACTTGATTGTCAGCGGCAGGGGGAGTGCGCCGGTTGCGCAGGCCTGCCCGCGTACGCCCGCGCCGACTCTGTCGCACACCCGTTGATCGCAGGCGTCTCGCGCACCAACGTGTCGTTGGTCAATGCCGCGACCATGAACAGTGCGAAGTCGATGCGCCGGGTGAGGTTGCCGGCGAGTATCGGATCGCCGACGTGGCGGCTCCACACCGGCAGGCCCTGGCTCTCTCCTTCCTCGAGATCGCTGCCGCGCACCACGGTCCAGCGGGTGTCGGAGTCGAAGATCAGTCGCGCCGCCCGTACCTGATCGTCAACGTCGACCACGCGCGCCCACCTCGCCAGCGTGCTCACGATCGGCACAATGTAGCGAAGCTGCCACGAGTATCGGTCGAGGCCATCACGAGTGATGTGCCACCCGCACGAAAAGATCAGTCGCGCATCGGGTTCTGCGTACTCGAGAACCGCTCGGGCGGTGCCCGAGGAGTAGTCGTGCACACCCCACGGGGCCAGCACGGTCAAAACGCCATCGCAACCGGCGACAGCGCGGGCGATCACCGCACGATCGTCGGTGCGGCCGGGAATGATCTCGATGCGGTCAGCGACGTCGTCGAGTTTCGGCACGCTCTGCGGCCGGCAGACGCCGACCACCTGGTAGCCACGATCCAGGCAGTGCTGGATCATGTAGCGCCCCAGCTTCCCGGATGCGCCGACAATGCATACCCGCAGCGGGCGAGTGTCGGGGGTGTCGTCGATGGTCATTGGGCGGTCCTCTCGATAACGATCATCCTTACGATGTAAGGTACCTTACGCGGTAAGGTGGACCGATGTCCAGAGGAGGAGGAAAGTTGGTGACCACACGAAAGCCGGTGACCCGTGAAGCGGTTGTTTCTACCGCGGTGCAGATGGCCGACGAGGGGGGTATCGGCGCGGTGACGATGCGCAAGATCGCCCAACAACTCGGAGTCGAGGCGATGTCGCTCTACCACCACGTCCGCAACAAGGACGGCATTCTTGACGTGATGGTCGATCACGTGTTCGCGGAGATCGAGATCCCGACCCAGGCCGACTGGCGCGAGGCATTGCGGGTGCGAACCGCTTCTGCGCGAGACGCATTGGTGCGCCACCCGTGGGCGTTGGGGTTGATGGACTCTCGGCGCAGTCCCGGGCAGCAAACACTGCGGCATCACGACGCCGTGATCGGGGTGTTGCGTCGAGCCGGCTTCACGATCGGCGGCGCGGCACACGCGTTCTCCCTGCTGGACAGCTACCTCTACGGCTTTGTCTTGCAGGAGACAACCATGCCGTTCGACTCCACTGATGCGGCCGACACGCGGGAGGTCGCCGAATCGATCCAATCCGGAATCGACCCGGCCGACCTCCCGCATCTCACCGAGATGACCACCGCGCATGTCATGGCGCCGGGGTATTCCTACGCCGACGAGTTCGACCTCGGCCTCGAGGTGGTGCTCGATGGCCTGGAACGCAACCGCACCCGCTGGGAGTGAGGGCCGCCGCGACGATCCGCCTGCGCGCGCCCGATCGGCTCGCGCGCATGTCTCGACATGCGCGCGAGCGGGACCGGTGCGCGCTCGCGCAAACAGATCGCCGGGGTGACGCCTCAGATGCCGAGGGTCTGTCGGCGGGCCGTGACCTCCGCGCGGTAGCGCGCGACGTTGGCCATCTTGATGCCCTCGTAGCCACGGATCATGTCGGGCAGCTCAGCCAGCTCCACGGCTGAACCCACCCGATCCGCGCCGACGCGGCCATCGGCCAAGCCGGCCAGCAGATCCTCGACGGTCTCGCGGTACTCGCCGATCAGAGCACGTTCGGTCCGCCGGACCTCATTGTGGCCGAACGGATCGAGCTTGGTGCCCCGCAAACGCTTCATCTTTGCCAGCGCCGAGAGCGGCCGGTCTGCCCAGCCGCCGAGCGACAACTTCTCCCTCATCCCCATGCTGCGCAGCGTCGGCGGATGCAGGCGGACGGCCACCTGCGCGTCGTCGCCGAACTGCTCCGCGATCTGCGCCGCGAACGTCGGGTCCTGGGTCAGCCGCGCGACCTCGTACTCATCCTTGTAGGCCATCAACTTGTACAGGTTCCGAGCAACCGCGCCGGTGAACGCGGGACCGTGACCGGCGCGCTGGACCCGGGAGACGAACTTGAAATACTCACGTGCATAACGCTCGTCGGCATAAGCGATTAGCTCGTCGTAGCGGATGGCGATAGTGCGTGCCAGGTCGTCCTCGAGCGAGCCCAACTCACCGACGACGGACATCGCATACTCACTCGGCTCGATCTCGGCAGAGGTGGCACCGTGCAGCCCGGTGAGTGTGTGCGCCACCGCATCCGGGTTGTCCACCACCTGACGTCCGCGGCGGAATGCCTGGATGTTGGCGTCTACGGCCACGCCGTTGAGTTCGATGGCGTGCTCGATCGACTCGGCCGAGATCGACAGCGCACCTGCCTGATATGCCGCACCCACCATCAGCATGTTCGCGTACTGTTCGTCGCCGAACAGGTCCGTCGACAGTTCCCCGGGATCGAGGTACACCGCGCGACGCACCTTGTCGTCGATGGCCGAATGGACCTGGGCGTCGGCGGGGAAACCGACTGTGGTGTCGATGACCATCGCACCAGTCGGGATCTTGGTGGTCGACACCACGGCGACCGTCTTGTCGACATCGGCGACCTTGAGGTTGACCGGATCGGTGCCCACCAAGGGGTCGCACGCCAGGTACAGGTTGCAGTCGTCGGAAGCCACCTTGCCTGCCTGCTCCACGATCTGCGGGGTGATCTTGACATCACTGACCACCGCACCGCCCTTCTGCGCCAGGCCGGTCATGTCCACGGTGCGCGCAGCATTGCCGTCGAGCACCGCGGCCGTGGCCAGCACCTGGGACACGGTCACCACACCTGTCCCGCCTATCCCGGTCACGCGGATCGCGAACGACTCGCGCACCGCGGGCACCCGCGGCGTGGGCATCAGTGAAGCGGCGATGTTGTCGGCACGGCGACGTTCCCGCTCGGTTCCCGGCGTCACCGTCACGAACGACGGGCAATCGCCCTTCAGGCAAGAGAAGTCGAGATTGCATGAGCTCTGGTCGATGTGCGTCTTGCGGCCGAATTCGGTGTCCACCGGATGGACCGACAGGCAGTTGGATTTCTCGCCGCAGTCACCGCATCCCTCGCAGATGCGCTCATTGATCATCACCCGCTGGTTCGGTGTGCTCATGGTGCCGCGCTTGCGCTTGCGACGCTTCTCTGCCGCACAGTGCTGATCGTGGACCAGAACCGTCACGCCGGGAACGGATGCCAGCTCGGTCTGCACATCGAGCATGTCCTCGCGATGCCGGATGGTGACGTCCTTCGGCAGGCCGAGCGCTTTCGTGCGTGCCACGTCGTCGGAGGTGACCACGATGCGGTTAACGCCTTCGTCGAGAAGTAGCGAGGTCAGCCGCGGCAGACTCATCGCGCCCACTGGGTCTTGACCGCCGGTCATGGCGACGGTGCCGTTGTAGAGCAGCTTGTAGGTGATGTTCTCGCCGGAGGCGACCGCGGCGCGTAGGGCCAGCGAGCCGGAGTGCATGAACGTGCCGTCACCGACGTTCTGCACGAAATGATCCGCGGTCACGAACGGCGCCATCCCGATCCACTGTGCGCCCTCGCCGCCCATCTGGGTGACGCCGGCGATGTCGCCGACTTGACGCTCGTCCATCAACAGCACCATGGCGTGGCAGCCGATCCCGGCGCCCACCAGCGTGTCGTCGGAGACCTTGGTGGAGCTGTTGTGGGGGCAGCCGGAGCAGAAGTAAGGCGTGCGGACGGCCAGCGGCAGTTCGATCCGGCCGCGCCGCTTGGATTTCCGTTCCAACCAGTCCTGCGCGGCATCGACATGGTGGTGACGCGCCAGCCGGGTGGCCAGACCGCGTGACACCGCGTCCACATCGAGTTCGCCGAACCTCGAGAACAAGGTCGAACCGTCCTCATTGGTCTTGCCGACGACGCGGGGAGCGCGGGGATGACGGAACAAGATGTCGCGCATCATCGTCTCGATGAAGTCGCGTTTCTCCTCCACCACGATGACCTCGTCGAGGTCGCCGGTGGCAGTGTCGAACATGAACCGGTCGAGAATGTCGCGGTCGAGCGGATAGACCATGCCCAGTTTGAGGATGCGGATGCCCAGTCGATTGAGCTGATCATCGTCGATGCCGATGAGCCGCAACGACTCCCGAAGGTCCAGATAGGTCTTGCCGGCCGCGACGATGCCGATCCGGTCGTCCGGGCTGGAGGTGACGATGCGGTTGAGGCCATTGAGCCGAGCGTATTCCAGCGCTCGCGGAATGCGGGTGGTGAGCTGATTCTGCTCGAGCTCCATCAGGCTGGCGCCCAGCAATCGTCCGCTCGGGACGTGCGGGCTGCGACCGAGGTCGCCGTACACGGGCATGATCCGGTTGGTGTCGACCAGTGCTGTCGACGCTCCGTCGGCGACATGCGCGGAGATCTTCATCGACGTCCACAGTCCGCTGACCCGGCTCATCACCGCGGCGTGCACGCCGAAATCGAGGATGTCCTGCGAGTCGGCGGGATAGAGGATCGGCATGTACAGATCGGCCAGCGCCATCTCCGACGCGCACGGAATGGTGGAGCTCTTGGCGCCGGGGTCGTCGCCGACGAGTGCCACCGCTCCACCGGACGGGTGGGTGCCGATCATGTTGGCGTGCCGCAGCGCGTCGGTAGCGCGGTCGAGGCCGGGCGCTTTGCCGTACCAGTAGCCCACGACGCCGTCGCGTGCCGTCCCGTCGGCGTCGGGCGAGAGGTCTGCCACCTGGCCGGCCACCTGCGATCCCATCACCGACGTCGCGGCGATCTCCTCGTTGAGCCCGGGCCGGTGGACGATGTCGAACGGTTCGAGGTACGCAGCTCGGCGGGCGATCTCGAGGTCGTAGCCGGCCAGTGGGGAGCCCTCGTAGCCGGAGATGAAGGAGGCCGTGCGCAGATTCTGGCGGCGGTCGATGCGGGCGCGGTCACGGACCATACGGACCAGGGCCTGGATGCCGGTCAGATAGATGGTCCCGGTTTCGCGCGTGTAGCGGTCGTCGAGGGAGAACGAGGCAGCCGAGGACGAGGTCCGGGAGTACGTCGCGGTCTCGTCGGTGGGCGCACCGAGGCGGTGCGCGCGATCATCTGCGAGGGTCATGGGATTACCTGGCCTTCTCTTCATATATCGGTCCGCAGACGCCGTGGGTGTGGGCGCTGCGGGCATCGGTTGTCGCGGCCCGAGGGGTGGTGGGCCTGCCTTCACAGTACGCAATAGTCGTGAGCCACGTCACGTTGGCTGCGACAATGTGATGGCGGCTCGATCAGTGCGTGACAAGGCGACTTGTTGTGTCGTACGATGCATTCAGTTAATGACGGCTAACTGAAAGGTCGATGGTGACCAGCACGTTCAACGCCGAGGCTCCCGGAGTCGAGGGCAACGCGCCCGGCCCACGGGCTGCGCACCTGGCGAATGTCGAGACGCTGCGCGACCACCTCGCGATGGCGCGCCGCGGCGGCGGCGACAAGGCCCGGGAGCGTCACATCTCCCGCGGAAAACTGCTACCCCGCGACCGTGTGGATCGACTCCTCGACGTCGGTTCTCCCTTCCTCGAGGTGGCGCCGCTGGCCGCCCACGACATGTATGACGGCCGGGTGCCGTCGGCCGGTGTCGTTGCGGGTGTCGGGCGGGTGGCCGGCCGCGAATGCATGATCGTGGCCAACGACGCGACCGTCTCCGGCGGCACCTACTACCCGATGACGGTCAAGAAGCATCTGCGCGCCCAGGAGATCGCGGCCGCGAACCGGCTGCCCTGCATCTACCTCGTCGACTCCGGCGGAGCAATGTTGCTACAGCAGGACGAGGTGTTCCCCGACCGCGAACACTTCGGCCGCATCTTCTACAACCAGGCCACGATGAGTGCCGCGGGCATCCCGCAGATCGCCGCCGTGCTTGGCTCGTCGACCGCCGGTGGCGCCTACGTGCCCGCGATGAGCGACGAGACCGTGATCGTGCGGAATCAGGGCACCATCTTCCTGGCCGGTCCGCCGCTGGTGAAGGCCGCGACCGGTGAGGACGTCACCGCCGAGGAGCTCGGCGGCGGTGCCATGCACTCGTCGGTCTCCGGCGTCACCGACCACCTCGTCGACAACGACGAACAGGCACTGGCCAAGGTGCGTGAGATCGTCGCCACGCTGGGGCCGCGCGAGCAACATCAGTGGGAGACGGTTCCCGTCCGGGAACCGTTGCGGCCGCAGACTGACCTATACGACGTGGTACCCACCGATTCGCGCACCCCGTACGATGTCCGCGAGGTCATCGAGATCATCAGCGACGGTGGAGAATACACCGAGTTCAAGGCCAACTACGGCACCACGTTGGTCACCGCCTTCGCACACGTACACGGCCATCCGGTGGGCTTCATCGGCAACAACGGCGTGTTGTTCAGCGAATCCGCGCTCAAGGGTGCGCATTTCATCGAACTGTGCGACCAGCGACGCATCCCGCTGATATTCCTGCAGAACATCACCGGCTTCATGGTCGGCCGCGCCTACGAAGAAGGCGGCATCGCCAAGAACGGCGCCAAGATGGTCAACGCCGTTGCATGCGCACGCGTACCCAAACTGACGGTCATGGTGGGTGGATCGTTCGGCGCCGGCAACTACTCGATGTGTGGGCGCGCCTATTCGCCGCGCTACCTCTGGATGTGGCCCAACGCCCGGATCTCGGTGATGGGCGGACCGCAGGCCGCCGAGACCCTGGCCACGGTGCGTCGCAACCAGATCGAACGTTCCGGTGACGACTGGCCGGCCGACGACGAGGAAGCCTTCAAGGCGCCGATCCGAGAGCAGTTCGAGCACCAGTCCGATGCCTACTACTCCACCGCGCGGCTGTGGGATGACGGCATCATCGATCCCGCGCAGACCCGCACACTCCTCGGACTCGCCTTGGAGACATGCAGATACGCACCGCTGACCGAACCCCGCTACGGCGTCTTCCGGATGTGATGACCATGCACCAGACCAGCCCCACCATCGCCCGCCCCATCCGCAGTGTGCTGATCGCCAACCGTGGCGAGATCGCCTGCCGTGTCATCGACACCCTGCGGCGCATGGGTATCCGCAGCATCGCCATCTACTCCGACGCCGATGCCGACGCCCGCCATGTCCGAGAGGCCGACGTCGCCGTGCGGGTGGGCCCCGCCGCCGCCACACAGAGCTACCTCGACATCGACGCGGTGGTGCGTGCCGCGCTCGACACCGGTGCCGACGCGGTGCATCCCGGGTACGGATTCCTTTCGGAGAACCAGAAATTCGCGGCCGTCCTCGACGATGCCGGGATCATTTTCATCGGACCTCCGGCCGAGGCGATCGCGACGATGGGCGACAAGATCACCGCGCGCGCCGCGGTCACCGAGCGCGATGTCCCGGTGGTGCCGGGACTGTCGCGACCCGGCCTGTCCGATGACGACCTGATCGCCGCCGCACCCGACATCGGATTCCCGGTGCTGATCAAGCCGAGTGCCGGCGGCGGCGGTAAAGGCATGCATCGGGTCGAGAACGCCGCAGACCTGCCCGCGGCGCTGCAACGCGCGCGTCGCGAAGCGGGCTCCGCGTTCGGCGACGACAGCCTGTTCCTCGAACACTTCGTGGATACGCCCCGTCACATCGAGGTACAGATCCTTGCCGACGACCACGGCAACGTCATCCACCTCGGCGAACGCGAATGCTCTTTGCAGCGCCGCCATCAGAAGGTGATCGAGGAGGCGCCCTCGGCGCTGCTCGATGCGCAGACCCGCGCGCGGATCGGTGAGGCGGCCTGCGACGCCGCCCGCAGCGTCGGCTACTCCGGTGCCGGCACCGTCGAGTTCATCGTCTCCGCCCACCACCCCGACCAGTTCTTCTTCATGGAGATGAACACCCGCCTGCAGGTCGAGCACCCCGTCACCGAACTCGTCACCGGCGTCGACCTCGTCGAACAGCAGATTCGCGTCGCGCGCGGTGAGGTGCTGGGCCTGGCCCAGGACGACATCACCCTGACCGGTCACGCAGTCGAGGCACGCGTGTACGCCGAGGACGCTGCCAACGGCTTCCTACCCACCGGCGGCACGATCGCCCGCCTGGTCCAGCCCGATACCGCACCCGGCAGCGGTATCCGCGTCGATTCGGCGATGGCTGAAGGGCTGATTGTCGGCAGTGATTATGACCCGATGTTGGCCAAGGTCATCGCCCATGGCGGCGACCGGGAAGAGGCCCTGGAAAGGCTGGATCAGGCGCTTGCACACACCCGGGTGCTGGGTGTGGTGACCAATGTCGACTTCTGTCGGTTCGTCCTCGCCCGACCCGAGGTCCGCAACGCCGACCTCGACACCGAACTGCTCGATCGGCTCGTCGTCGACTACGCGGTGGCCGAGCCCGAACCAGAGGCGCTCGTGCTGGCGGCCGTCGCCCGCATCGGACCCCGCGACCGCGCAGACGTATGGCAGTCGGCGGTGGGCTGGCGACTCGGCGACGTGGCACCGGTGACCACCCGACTGACCTGGGGTGCGCAGCATTTCACCGTTGCCATCGCGGTGAGCACGGCGACCGAGGACGGTGTGTCCGGTCGGGCCGAGGTCACCTACGAGGATGCCGACCGCGGCCCGTGGCGCGCCGATATCGAGTACCGCCGCATTCGCCGCGGCGGCACCGACGGTGATGGCACTCGGCGGCTCATCGTCGACGGGGTCAGCCAGTCCTGGTCGAAGGTGCAGATCGCCGGCACGTGGTGGGTGTCGGGCCCGCACGGCACCTGGCAGCTCGAACCCGCACGTGCGTTGCTCGACGAGGCGGCCGACGACAATGCCGGGGAGATCCTGAGTCCGATGCCCGGCACCGTGGTCGCGGTACCGGCGACGGCGGGCGACGTCGTCGCAACCGGAAATCCGGTCGTCGTCGTGGAGGCGATGAAGATGGAACACACCTTGACCGCCCCGATCGACGGTGTGGTGGCCGTCTCGGTCCGCGTCGGCGACAAGGTCGCTGCCGGCCAGACGCTCGCAGACGTGCAGAAGGAGAACTGATGGAACTCAACCAGGACCACATCGACCTGATCCACACGGTGCGCGACTTCGCGCAGTCGGTGGTGGCGCCGGTGGCGGCGAAACACGATGAAGAACACAGCTTCCCGTATGAGGTCGTGTCCCAGATGGGCAAGATGGGACTGTTCGGTCTGCCGTTTCCCGAGGAGTATGGCGGCATGGGCGGCGATTACTTCGCGCTTGCGCTTGCGCTCGAGGAGCTCGGCAAGGTCGACCAGTCGGTGGCGATCACCCTCGAAGCCGGGGTCGGCCTCGGCGCCATGCCGATCTACAAGTTCGGCACCGAAGAGCAGAAGCAGAAGTGGCTGCCGGACCTGACCTCCGGCGCCGCGCTGGCCGGGTTCGGCCTCACCGAACCCGGTGCCGGGTCAGATGCCGGTGCCACCGCGACCACCGCACGGCGCGACGGGGACAGCTGGATCATCAACGGTGCCAAACAGTTCATCACCAACTCCGGTACCGACATCACCTCTCTGGTGACCGTCACCGCGGTGACCGGGACAAGAGACAACGGGCACAAGGAGATCTCGACGATCGTCGTGCCGTCGGACACCCCGGGCTTCACCGCCGAACCCGCTTACAACAAAGTGGGGTGGAATGCCTCCGACACCCATCCGCTGACCTTCGCCGATGCGCGGGTTCCGGCCGAGAACCTGCTCGGCGAACGTGGCCGTGGATACGCCAACTTCTTGTCCATCCTCGACGAGGGGCGAATCGCGATCGCCGCGCTGGCCACCGGTGCAGCGCAGGGCTGCGTCGACGAAAGCGTCAAGTACGCCAAGGAAAGACAGTCCTTCGGTAAACCGATCGGCAACTACCAGTCGGTGTCGTTCGCCATCGCCCGGATGGAGGCGCGCGCCCACGTGGCCCGCACCGCCTACTACGATGCCGCCGCGAAGATGCTGGCGGGCAAGCCGTTCAAGAAGGAGGCGGCCATCGCCAAGATGATCTCCAGTGAGGCCGCGATGGACAACGCTCGGATGGCGACGCAGATCCACGGCGGCTACGGCTTCATGAACGAGTACCCCGTCGCCCGGCACTACCGCGACTCCAAGATACTCGAGATCGGGGAGGGCACCACCGAGGTGCAGCTCATGCTCATCGCGCGGCAGTTGGGATTCGCATGACCGAGCAGGATGCGGCCGAACGCGTCCGCGTGATCCAGCGCGGCCTGTGGTTCGAGGAGTTCGCTGAGGGTACCGTCTACGAACACCGTCCCGGACGCACGGTGACCGAAGCCGACAACGTGCTGTTCACCACGCTGACGATGAACACCCAGGCCCTGCATCTCGATGCTGCATGGTCGGCGGAGCAACCGGGCTTCGGTGGGCAGCGGTTGATCAACTCGATGTTCACGCTCTCGACCATCGTCGGGCTGTCGGTGTCGCAACTGACGCAGGGGACCCTGGTGGCCAATCTCGGGTTCAGTGAGGTCGCCTTCCCGGCCCCGTTGTTCGCCGGCGACACACTGTACGCCGAGACCGAATGCACCGGTAAACGGGAATCCAGGTCAAGGCCGGGTGAGGGCGTGGTGAACTTGACCCACATCGGACGCAATCAGCACGGCGAGGTCGTTGCGCGCGCCGCAAGGGCCACGCTGGTGCGACGACAGCCAACGGAGTGATGATGCAATTCGCGAACGCCTGGACACCACCCGGACCGGCAATGCTCTTCTGCCCGGCCGACCGTCCGGAGCGATATCAGAAAGCCCTCGACCGCGCTGACGTGGTGATCCTCGACCTGGAGGACGCGGTCGCGCCGGAACGTCGTGTCGCCGCCCGCGAAGCCCTGGTGGCCAACCCGATCGACCCCGACCGCACGATCGTTCGGATCAACCCGGCCGGGACCGGCGACTATCGCCGCGATCTGACTGCGGTGTTGGACACCAACTACCGCGTGGTGATGCAGGCAAAAGCCGAGGACGTCGACTCCATCATCGACACCGCCCTGCAGACGGTGGCGCTCATCGAGACGCCGCTGGGCGCGACAAGGGTCAATGAGATCGCTGCGGCGGTCAATTGCATCGGACTGATGTGGGGTGCCGAGGATCTGGTGGCCGGGCTCGGTGGCAAATCGAGTCGGTTCGGGCCGGGGGAGGAGCGAGCCGGCCAGTACCGCGACGTCGCGCGCTGGGTCCGGTCCACCGTGCGCATCGCGGCGGCTGCGCACCAGAAGTTCGCGGTCGACTCCGTCCACCTCGACATCGACGACGTGTCCGGTCTCGTCGCGGAGGTCCGCGATGCCGTCGCCCTCGGCTACACGGCAACGGCATGCATACATCCGTCGCAGGTCGAGCACATCCGCGCGGGCTACCGGCCCTCCGACGACGAGGTCCTCTGGGCACGACGTGTGGTGGACGGCTCGACCGAGCACGCCGGTGGCGTGTTCACCCTCGACGGTCAGATGATCGACGGCCCGGTGCTGCGCCAGGCCGAGGCCGTGCTGACCCGGGCCGGAGCTTCTGGCGACCTCCCGGAACATTCCGCCTGACGGGCGGCGACAACCCTGAATCGGAGCACATCATGGCGCAACCGGCCTACTCTCACGGGGAGAGCGTCCCCGACCTGCTCACGGAGACAATCGGCGCAACCCTGGCCCGCACGGTCGAGTCGTACGGCGACAACCTGGCACTCGTCGACGCCGCGACGTCACGGCAGTGGACATACACGCAGTTCCACCGCGATGTGCATGCCCTCGCCGCAGGGATGCTGCGGCTCGGGGTGAATCCCGGCGACCGGGTGGGACTGTGGTCACCCAATCGGGCCGAATGGGTGCTGACCCAGTACGCGGCGGCAGAGATCGGCGCCGTCCTGGTCAACCTGAACCCGGCCTATCGGCAGAACGAAATCGAGTACGCGTTGACCCAATCGGGTACCTCAGTGGTCTTCGCCGCAGAGCGGTTCAAGGATTCCGCGTACGCGTCGATGCTCGCCGAGGCCCGCCCCCGGTGTCCGGACGTGCGCGAGGTGGTGCTCTTCGAGTCGCCCCAGTGGGCCGAACTCCTCGCCGAACCCACTGCCGCCGAGATGGGTCGGCTCTCCGAGATCGCCGGGTCTCTCGGCCCCGACGATCCCATCAACATTCAATACACCTCGGGTACAACGGGTTTCCCCAAAGGGGCGACGCTCACGCACCGCAACATCGGCAACAACGGCTATCTGGTCGGTGAACTGCTCGACTACACCGACGCCGACCGCATCTGCCTGCCGGTGCCCTTCTACCACTGCTTCGGCATGGTGATGGGCAACCTGGCGGCCACCAGTCATGGTGCGGCCATGGTGATCCCGGCGCCTGCCTTCGACCCGCAGGCCACCCTGGCGGCGGTGTCGCAGTATCGGTGCACCAGTCTGTACGGGGTGCCCACGATGTTCATCGCCGAGCTCGCGCTGCTCGACGAACTCGGCGATGACCACCGATTCGATCTGTCCAGCCTGCGGACGGGCATCATGGCCGGATCGCCGTGTCCCGAGCACACGATGCGTCAGGTCGTCGAGCGGATGCACATGCGTGAGGTGTCGATCTGCTACGGCATGACCGAGACGTCGCCGGTATCCACCCAGACCCGTGTGGACGACCCGCTGGAACTGCGGGTCGGTACCGTCGGTCGGGTGGGACCGCACCTGGAGATCAAGGTGATCGACCCGGTGACCGGCGACACGGTGGAGCGGGGTGAGACCGGCGAGTTCTGCACCAAAGGTTACTCGGTGATGACGGGATACTGGAACGAGCCCGAGAAGACAGCAGAAGCCCTCGATGAGGAGGGATGGATGCACACCGGCGACCTGGCGGTGATGGACGACAACGGCTACGTGCGCATCACCGGACGGATCAAGGACATGGTGATCCGCGGCGGCGAGAACATCTACCCGCGCGAGATCGAGGAATTCCTCTACACCCACCCGGACATCCTCGATGCCCAGGTGATCGGTGTGCCCGACGACAAGTACGGCGAAGAACTGATGGCGTGGGTGCGGCTCCGTGACGAGGCAACAGATTTCACCGCCGACGATCTGCGTGCGTTCGCCGACGGCAAGATCGCGCGGCACAAGATCCCGCGCTATGTCCATGTGGTCAAGGAGTTCCCGATGACGGTCACGGGCAAGGTGCGCAAGGTCGAGATGCGTGCGGAAGCCGTCGAGATCTTGGGCATCGGATCGGTAGCGGAGCGACGTCGGTGACCGCGGTGGACTCGCGGCCCGGCCAGACCCAGATCGACGCATTCACCCGATTCATCACTTCACGTACCGATCGGGCGATCGAAGGCTATGCATCGTTGTGGCAGTGGTCGGTCGACGAACCGGCCGCGTTCTGGCGGGCGGTGTGGGACTTCTACGATCTCGGGGCCATCGCCGGCGATTCGCCGTCGGTGGCAACCGACGACGACGTCCTCGCGGACGCAGCAATGCCTGGTTCGCAATGGTTTCCGCATGTGAAGCTGAACTATGTATCAGCTGTGCTGCGGCATCGCGGACTGCCCGGTGCGGCAGTCGTCGGACTGGATGAGGATGGGCGACGCAGCGAACTCACCTGGTCCGAATTGGCAGATGCCACCGCCGGGTTCGCGCGGACTCTGACCGATCTCGGTGTGGGACGCGGTGACGTGGTCGCGGCATACCTGCCGGATATCCCGGAGGCGGTCGTCGCCTTCCTCGGTGCGGCATACGTGGGTGCCATCTGGTCGGGATGTGGCCAGGACTACGCGCCGGAGGGGGCGGCCGGACGGCTGGCCCAATTGCGACCCAAGGTGCTGGTCAGTGCGACCGGCTACCGCTACAACGGCAAGGACGTGGACAAGGTCGCCGACAGCGACGCCTTGGCGCGGCTGCTGCCGGACCTGGTGGCGCACATCGTGGTCGGTGACTCGACGAGTGCATCGCGAGGCGGCGTCGAACAGATCCCTTTCGACGCGGCGCGCGCCGCCGACGGCTCCGGACTCCAGCCGGAACCCGTGGCGTTCGACCACCCGTTGTGGGTGCTGTTCAGTTCCGGTACCACCGGCAAGCCCAAGGGGATCGTGCACGGGCACGGCGGGGTCGTCGTCGAGCATCTCAAAGCGGCCGGACTGCACGGTGATCTGGGCGAACACGATGTCTTCTTCTGGCAGACCGCGCTGAGCTGGATGATGTGGAACTTCCAGGTCGCCGGACTGCTGTGCGGATCGCGCATCGTCTGTTACTCCGGCTCGGCGCTGTATCCCGATGCCGACCGGCTGTGGCAGCTCGTCGAATCCGAAGGCGTCACCTACTTCGGCACCAGCCCGGGGCAGCTGCAGGCCTCCCGCAAGGCGGGTTTGGTTCCTGGCAAAGAGCACGATCTCGCGCCGTTGCGCATCTTGGGGAGCACCGGATCGACCTTGGCCGCCGACCTGTTCACCTGGGTGGAGGAGAACGTCAAGGCAGGCATGCCAATCTCCTCGATCAGCGGCGGCACCGATGTCGTCAGTGCTTTCGCCGGCGGCTCCACCGGGGTTCCGGTGGTCGCGGGTGAACTGTCGGTCCGCTACCTCGGCGTGGCACTGCAGAGTTGGGCTCCCGACCGCACGCCGTTGGTCGGGGAGGTGGGGGAGATGGTGGTCACCGCACCGATGCCGTCCATGCCGGTCCGGTTCTGGGACGATCCGGACGGGGCGCGGTATCGCCGCGCGTATTTCGAGCACGAGTGGGACTCTCCCGCCGACCGTCCGGTGTGGCGTCACGGCGATTGGGTCACCGTCACCGACCGCGGCTCGCTGGTCATCCACGGTCGCAGCGACGCCACCCTGAACCGCCACGGCATCCGGATGGGGTCGGCCGACATCTACGAGGTGGTCGAGGGCATCGAGGAGATCGCGGAGGCGTTCGTACTCGGGGTCGACGGGCCGGACGGGAAGTACTGGATGCCGTTGTTCGTCACCCTGGTGCCGGGCGCGACCCTCGACGACCCGCTGCGCGGGCGCATCGCATCCGAGGTGCGGTCGCGGCTGTCGCCCCGGCACGTCCCCGACGAGGTGATCGAGGCGCCGGGTATCCCACACACGCGCACCGGCAAGAAGCTCGAGGTTCCGGTCACCGGCATCCTCGCCGGCCGCGCCGAGGTCGCCATCGATCCGAAGTCGGTGGACGACTACGGCCTCATCGACTGGTATGCCGAACAGGGTCGAACTCATCGGTGGTGAGCGGGTGCGCACGCCACCAGGCCGCGACCCGGGCATGTACTACCGTGGGGCGCGACACGCGCTCACCGCGGGGGCGAAGACGACCGAGCAGGAGATGCGATGACCTACCAGCAAGGCGGCGGGTACGGCCAGCACGGCCAGCAGCCGGGATACGGGCAGCAGGGATATCCGGGGTACTACGGCCAGGGAGCGGCCGAAGGTCAGCCGAGCGGCGCTCCCGGATATGGTCAGCAAGCTGGTCAGTCGCAGCCGGGCTCCGTTCAGCAGGGGTACGGCCAGCAGGGGTACGGCCAGCCCGGGACGGGCCGGCAGAGCTACGGGCAGGGATATGGCCAGCCCGGCTACGGTCAAGGACAAGCCGGATACGGCCAGCAGTACGCGGGCCAGACCCAGCAGTATCCCCAGCAGGGCTACGGCCAGCACTATCCCCAGGGTTACGGCCAGCACGGATACACCGCGCCGAAGCCGGCCGGACAGGGCCTGCCGGGCAACATCGGCCAGCTGCTGGCCATCGCCATCGGTGCGGTCGCCGCCGTCGACGCGTTGGTCAGTTTCTGGAACCGCGGTTCCTACCTGCCTTACCTGGTGTTCATCGCGATGCTGGCGCTGCTGACACTGCTGCCGAAGATCCAGGCCAAGGTCGTGGCCCCAGTGGTGGCCGCCGCGGCCGTGGCGACGGCAATCACGCAGATCTACGACGTCATCTACACGTCCTCTCAGGGCGCCGGCATCATCACCAACTCGGGTGTCGACTACGCCCAGCTGACACTGAGCATCATCACCGCGGGACTCGCGTTGTTCTGGCTGCTCGTCGTCGTCGGGACCCTGAAGGTGGCGTCGGACGACGTCACCGCGGACGCCGCCGGGGTGGCGGCGCAGCCCACGGGCGCCACGCCGACGCCGGCGCCGCAGACGACAGCCTTCGGTGATGCCCAGGCCACCGCGTATGGCACGTCGGCCACCGCGAGCTCAGTGGCCCAGCCGACCTACGATCCGTCGGCCTACACGCAGAGCCCGTCGACGCCCACCCCCGGGTCCGGGACCTCGTCGGAGACCAACCCTTACCAACCCACCGCAGGAGCCGCCGATGCTGGTGGATCGTCGGCCGGCTACCCGCAGGCCGCCGAGGGGTCGGACGCGACGACCAAGATCAGCCGCCCCGAACAGCACGGCGGCCGCTGACAGACAGCGTCAGCTCGTATATGACCCGATGCCCCGGCCTCACCGGTGGGGCATCGGGTCGTTTCGATAGCCCGAACAGGGTCGGCGAGACCTGCGACGGCTGAGGCGTCTGTCGCTTTCTGAGGTCCTTGCGGCGCGTCAGCTCGGCGCACGGCCGGTGCCGTGTCACGCTCGTAGCCGATGCCCTCACCGACTGCCGACAGCCTTGCGTCGCGTCTTCGACAGATGCGACAACACAACCGTGCGCAGCGTGCGGTGAGCGAAGGCTCCGCACGTCAGCTCGTCGTGGTGGCGTTCGCGGTACCGGTGGTCACCATGCTGACCATCGCGGTGGTCACCCTCACCGTGCTGCTCTTCGCAGGTAGCGGACTGGAAGGTCTGGGTCCCGCCGTCGGCAGCATGTGGCTGGCGATTCACCAGGTGCCGGTGACCATCAGCGGGGTCACGATCGGCGTACTGCCCTTGTTGCCGACGCTCCTGGTCGCCGCGGGCACCGTGCGGATGGCCGGTTCGGCCTCCGGTCCACATCGTCCACCGAGCGAACTGATCGCCATCGTGTTCTCGGCCATCGGTGGACCGCTGCTCGTGACCGCGTTGTCGTTGGCGGTGGTCATGGACGGGACGTCGGTGCTGCCGGTACAGAGTCCACCGGCGCTCGTCGCCTTCGGCGCCACCCTCGGCATCCATGGGGGTGCTGCGCTGGCCGGCATCGGCTGGCGATATCGCACCGACATCTACGAACGCCTCGCCGTTCCGCCCTCGGTGCGGCGGGGGATACGGTACGGCGCGGCCGGGGTGTGCGCGCTGCTCACCGCGGCAGCAGCGGTGGTGGTGGTCCGACTCGTGATGCGGTGGCAGACCGTGGGCGACCTCATCGCCGGCGGCAACGATTTCGACGGATACCTTGGACTGGCCGTGTTGTCGCTGCTGTATCTGCCCAACGTGATCGTCGGCGCCGCGGCAGTGTTGGTCGGCGCCGATGTGCACTTGGGTACGGCATCCATCGACCTCGTCGATGTGCAGGGCGGTCCCGTCCCACCACTGCCACTGCTCGGGGCATTGCCCGAGGCAGGTGTCGGCACCCTGGGTGTCCTCGGATTCGTGGTCCCGGCATCGATCGCCGTGGTGGTGGGGTTGCGCTGTCGCGACCTCGATCCGATGGCCAATCTGCGTTCGGTGGCGCTGGCCGGAGCGGTGGCGGCAACCGCGATGGTCGTCATGTGCACTCTCGCCGGCGGTGAACTCGGTGAGTTCGGCATGGCCGGGGTCACGGTGCCGACCGCCGGCGTGTTCACTCTGGGCTGGTTCGTGGTGGTCGGACTCGTGGTCGGCGTGATCCATGCGGCGTTGCCGGCGACGCGGCAGGCCCGCCGATCGGCCGCGTTGGGCGGGATGGACGAGTTCGACGTCGACCCGGACGGCGGCTACGACGACGAATACCTGACGGATGATGAGTACCTCACCGACGAGTACCTCACCGACGGGTACTTTTCCGATGACTTCGGGTTCGATGATCTCGAGGTCGCCGATGTCGGAACCGATGAGATCTCCGGCGCCGACGATGATGAGTACTTCGACGATGACCACGCCGCTGATGACATGGTCGGCGGCGATCGGGTTGCCGACTCCGAGTCCGACGCCCACTTCGCCGACGAGTACTCGGCCGACTCTCGCTGAGTTCGTTCGCGCGGCGAACCCCGGCGACCAGCGGATCGGCGTCGACCACTAGGCTCCCTTGTGTGAACGCAGCTGCAGGGCCATCGGAGTCCGCAGTTCGCGTACCCTCTGAGGCTCGTGTGCCGATCGTCGTGATGGCTTCGGGCACCGGATCGTTGCTCGCCGCGTTGATCGCCCGCGCCGACGAGCCGGCACCCTTCCGGATCGTGGCCGTCGTGGTGGACCGACAGTGTCCCGCCGCTGACATCGCGCGCCGGCACGGCATCCCGGTGATCGACTGCCGGGTCGGCGATCATCCCGATCGTGGCGCCTGGGACTCGGCGCTGACCGATCAGGTGGCCGACCACGCGCCGGCTTGGGTGGTCACCGCGGGCTTCATGAAGATCCTCGGGAGCACCTTCCTGTCCCGCTTCGGCGGACGGATCGTGAATTCGCATCCCGCACTGCTGCCCTCGTTTCCCGGCGCCCACGGTGTGGCCGACGCATTGGCGCACGGCGTGAAGGTCACCGGTACCACGGTGCATTTGGTGGATGCAGGTGTCGATACCGGCCCCATCCTGGCGCAGCAGCCGGTCGCCGTCCGTTCCGACGACACCGAGGCCACCCTGCATGAACGGATCAAATCGGTAGAGCGTGAGTTGCTCGCCGACGTGGTGACGAAGCTCGTCACCAAAGGTGTAGTGATCGACGGACGAAAGGCCGACATCCCGTGAACACACAGAGCCCCGCCGACGACACCCGCCGGCCTATCCGTCGCGCGCTGGTCAGCGTTTACGACAAGAGTGGCCTCGACGAACTCGCCACCGTCCTGCATGCGGCCGACGTCGAAATCGTGTCCACCGGTTCGACGGCCAAGAAGATCGCCGACGCGGGTGTGCCGGTGACCGAGGTGTCGGCGCTGACCGGTTTTCCGGAGTGTCTCGACGGACGCGTGAAGACGCTGCACCCCAAGGTGCACGCGGGAATCCTGGCCGACACCCGCAAGAACACCCACGTCGAGCAGCTGGCCGAACTCGGTGTCGCGGCATTCGATCTCGTCGTCGTCAATCTCTATCCGTTTACCGAGACGGTCGCCTCGGGTGCCACGCCGGACGAGTGCGTCGAGCAGATCGACATCGGCGGCCCGTCGATGGTGCGCGGGGCCGCGAAGAATCACCCGTCGGTGGCCGTTGTCGTCGACCCCGCGGATTACGGCCGGGTCCGCGACGCCGTCAGTGCCGGCGGGTTCGATCTCGCCCAGCGTCGTCAGTTGGCGGCACAGGCATTTCGCCACACTGCGGACTACGATGTCGCGGTCGCGTCCTGGATGTCGAGTGTGGTGGCACCGCCCGCCGATTCGTCGACCTTCCCCGACTGGGTCGGCGCGACCTGGAATCGGTCGGCCGTGTTGCGCTACGGCGAGAACCCGCATCAGGCTGCGGCGCTCTACGTCGCCGGAGCCGGTGGCGGCCTGGCGTCTGCGGAGCAGTTGCACGGCAAGGAGATGAGTTACAACAACTACACCGACGCCGACGCCGCATGGCGTAGCGCGCACGACTTCGATGCTCCAGCCGTGGCGATCATCAAGCACGCCAACCCCTGTGGCATCGCCGTGGGCGCCGACATCGCGCAAGCGCATCGCAAGGCCCACGCATGCGACCCGGTAAGCGCCTACGGCGGGGTGATCGCCGCCAACCGCGAGATCACGGTGGAGATGGCCGAGCAGGTTGCCGAGATCTTCACCGAGGTCATCATCGCCCCCGGGTTCGCCGACGGTGCCCTCTCGGTGCTGACGCGCAAGAAAAACATTCGCGTGCTCACCGCCGCGGCGCCGGATCGCGCCGGCGTCGAGACCCGACCCATCTCCGGTGGACTGCTGATGCAGCAGCGCGATGTGCTCGACGCCGAGGGCGACGATCCGGCGAACTGGACCCTCGCGGCCGGCGCACCCGCCGACCCGGACACGCTCGCCGACCTGCTGTTCGCTTGGCGTGCATGCCGTTCGGTCAAATCGAACGCGATCTTGCTTGCGCACGACGGCGCGTCGGTGGGCGTGGGTATGGGCCAGGTGAACCGGGTCGACTCCGCACATCTCGCCGTCAACCGCGCCGGCGAGCGCGCATCCGGCAGTGTCGCGGCCTCCGACGCGTTCTTCCCGTTCCCGGACGGTTTGCAGGTCCTGCTCAACGGCGGGGTGCGGGCCGTGGTCCAGCCCGGTGGCTCGATCCGCGACAACGAGGTGATCGAGGCGGCATCGGAGGCCGGTGTCACCCTGTATCTCACGGGTGCACGCCATTTCGCGCACTGAGTTCGCCGACCGGTGAGTCCGGTCGACGTCGTCTTCCTGATCGCCGCTGGATTCGGGGCGGGTCTGATCGGTTACATCACCGGTCTCGCGTCGGTGGTGAGTTACCCTGCGCTGCTTGCTGTCGGGCTCAGCCCGATCTCGGCCAACGTCACCAACACGGTGTCGCTCGTCGCCGTCGGGATCGGCAGTACTGCGCAGTCCGGGCGGGTGCTGCTCGACGGTGACCGCCGTCGCCTGATCGGTGGTGCCGTGGCGTCTCTGGTCGGCGGCGCGATCGGCGCGGTGACCTTGCTGCTCACCCCGGCCGACGCCTTCGAGGCGATCGTGCCGTTCCTGGTGGCGCTGGCCGCGGTGGCGTTGCTGACGCAGCCGATGCTGCGTCGCTGGGCCACTCGTCACCAGGACCGGCCGGGCGTGTGGATGTTCGGGTTGGTGGTGATCTCGGTGTATGGCGGGTATTTCGGTGCGGGCGCCGGCATCATGGTGCTCGCTCTGATGCTGGTCCTGACCAGCGAACCGTTGTGGCGTGCGACGCTGTCGAAGTCGCTGTTCCTGGGTATCGCGAACACCGTGGCGGCGGTGGGCTTCATGCTCTTCGGACCGGTGCATTGGACTGCGGCCCTGGCGATGGCGATCGGCTGCCTGGCCGGTGGCTGGTGCGGGCCGCCGGTGGTCAAACGTCTTCCGGCCGAGCCGCTGCGCATCGTCGTCGGACTCGGTGGATTGGGACTCGCGGTCTGGTTGGCGCTCGGCTGATCACCAAGTGATTGCGCGGGCCGACTCGGTGCGCGCGGGTCGGCTCGGTTTACGCGGACCGCGACCACATGCGCGACCCACAACAACCCGCGCGCAGAAAACGGACCTGCCCGCCCACAGACACTGCCCTCGTATTCAACCAAGAGGTTGACAAAACCCTCGATTCGGCGCACAGTCTTATTCAACCGGATGGTTGAGGAGGGCGCGTGGCAGACGAGTTGTCCAAGGTGTTCGCCGCGCTCGCGGACCCGACACGACGCGACATGGTCGCGCGGCTGGCGGTCTCCGATGCGACGGTCAGTCAGCTCGCCGAACCCTACGACGTCAGCATCCAGGCGGTGTCCAAGCACCTCAAGGTGCTGGCGGACGCCGGGCTGGTGAGCCGTGGCCGGGAGGCGCAAACCCGTCCGGTCCACCTGGAAGCGGAGGTGTTCGACCTCATGACCAAGTGGATCGAGCGATACCGCAGGCAGGCCGAAGAGCGCTATCAGCGTCTCGATGACCTGCTCGTGGAGATGAACGACGGACCCGCGGCGCACCGTCGCGAGGACGAGAAACCCCGAAAGAGAGGAAAGGCGTCATGAGTGCAGTGCAGAGCCGGTACAGCGAGGCGGCCATCGAAGCCGACCCGAAGGTCCCGATCATCCGGATCACCCGCGACTTCCGCGGCACGCCCGCCCAGTTGATGAAAGCGCACACCGATCCGGCGTTGTTCGTCCGGTGGGTGGGCCCGGACTCCATCGGGAGCCGCATCATCGACTGGGACGTCCGCGACGGTGGTAGCTGGCGGTACGTATCCTCCAGGGACGGTGAAGAATTCGGTTTCCGCGGATGCTTCCACACCGTCTCCGACGACAAAATCGTGCAGACCTTTACCTTCGAGGGCATGCCCGACCAGGTGGCACTGGAGACGTTGTGGTTCGAGGACCTCGGCGATGGAAGCACCCGGCTGCACGCACAGTCGTTGTGCGACAGCTTCGAGGCGCGCGACGGCTGGCTGGCCTCCGGCATGGAGGTCGGAGTCAACGAGGGTTATGCCGCACTCGACAAGCTCCTCGGCGCGGGCGAGATCTGAGCTGATGGCCGAGTCGATCGTCGCGCTGGCGCCGGCGGACCGTCATCGCGTCGTCGCTGAAGGGTTTGCCGAACAGGTTGCTGCCGTGTCGGATTGGGACTCCCCAGCGCCGGTGGAGGGGTGGGTGGCGCGTGACGTCGTCACCCACCTTGTCGAGTGGTTGCCCGGCTTCCTCGCCGGCGGTGGAGTGACGCTGCCGACGGGGCCGGCCGTCGCCGATGATCCGGTCTCCGCATGGCGGGCACACGCCGCCGTGGTACAGGCCTTGCTCGGCGGCCCGTCGGCCGAGGACACGTTCACCCACCCGATGGCAGGCGAGCACCGTCTGGCCGATGCCGTGGACCGGTTCTACACCGCCGACGTGTACATGCACACCTGGGATCTGGCGGCCGCAGCCGGCCGCGGCGCAGGTCTCGATCCCGACTTTGCCCAGAGTCTGCTCGACGGCATGTCGGGTATTGAGGACCTGCTGCGCTCGTCCGGGCAGTACGGACCGGCCGTGCCCGTGGCCGCCGATGCCGATGCGGTCACCCGGCTGATCGGTTTCATCGGTCGCGATCCCGCCTGGCAGCCCGTTTGCTGAGTCCTCGCCCGGTCGGGGCCTCCGACAACCGCCCGTGCACTTCGCGGTCACCGGAGTACCGTGGACAAGGTGCCAGAGGAGAACTTCACCACCCACGCCTCCCAGACCACCGAGACCCGCCACCCGTCGCCCCGCACCGTCGGTGAACTGCGCGCCAGCGGCCACGTTGAGCGTGATGTGCGCGACGAGATCCGCAACAACCTGCTGACCGCGCTGCGCGAGGGCCGCGATCCGTGGCCCGGCATCGTCGGATTCGAGGCGACGGTCATCCCGCAACTCGAGCGCGCGCTGATCGCCGGCCACGATGTCGTGATGCTCGGCGAACGCGGGCAGGGCAAGACGCGCATCCTACGTACCCTGGTCGGCCTGCTCGACGAATGGACCCCGGTGATCGCCGGTTCCGATCTGGGTGAACATCCCTACGAGCCGATCACCCCGGCGTCGATCCGCAAAGCGGCCAACCTGCTCGACGACCTGCCGATCGAGTGGCGTCACCGCAGCCAGCGCTACAGCGAGAAGCTGGCAACACCGGATACCTCGGTGGCCGACCTCGTCGGTGACATCGATCCGATGAAGGTCGCCGAGGGCCGCAGTCTCGGGGACCCGGAGACCATCCACTTCGGGCTCATCCCGCGTGCGCACCGCGGAATCGTCGCCATCAACGAGCTGCCCGACCTCGCCGAACGCATCCAGGTGTCGATGCTGAACGTGATGGAGGAGCGCGACATCCAGGTGCGCGGCTACACGCTGCGCCTGCCCCTCGACGTCATGGTGATGGCCAGCGCCAACCCCGAGGACTACACCAACCGCGGTCGCATCATCACCCCACTCAAGGACCGGTTCGGGGCGGAGATCCGTACGCACTACCCGTTGGAGCTCGACGACGAGATCGCGGTCATCGAGCAGGAGGCCGATCTGACCGCGACGGTGCCGACCTTCATCACCGAGATCCTGGCGCGATTCACCCGGTATGCGCGCGATCACCCCTCGATCGATCAGCGGTCCGGGGTGTCGGCCCGATTCTCCATCGCGGGCGCCGAGACGGTGGCCGCCGCCGCCCTGCATCGCGCGACGGTCACCGGTGAAGACGTCGCGGTGGCGCGTGTGGTGGACCTCGAGTCGGTGGTCGAGGTGCTTCGCGGCAAGATCGAGTTCGAGTCGGGCGAGGAAGGTCGCGAACTCGAGATCCTCGAGCATCTGATGCGCAAGTCGGTGGCCGACACCGTTCGCGCCCACCTCGGCGGGATCGACATGGCGTCGCTGGTGACTGCCCTGGAGGACGGTGAGCCCGTGGTCACCGGAGACCGGGTGACCGCGCATGATCTCCTCGACTCCATCCCGGATCCCGATAGCACCGCCGATGTCCTCGACCAGATCGCGCAACGCCTCGATGCCGAGGCCGAGGGAGAACGCGCCAGTGCCGTCGAGCTCGCCCTCGAAGGTCTCTACCTGGCCCGACGCATCGGCAAGGAAGCCGACGAGAGCGGCCAGACGATCTACGGCTGAACGGGTGTGCGAACCCGTCCATACCCTCGCTGCAACAGAAATAAGTCGCTGCAACAGAAGTAAGGGGCACCGCATGGCCCGGAGAACCTCGCACCGATCCCGATATCAGCGCTTTACAGGTGGTCCGGACCCACTCGCACCGCCGGTCGACCTGCGCGAAGCGCTGCGCGACATCGGTGACGACGTGATGGCCGGCGCCTCCCCGCAACGTGCCCTGCGCGAGTTTCTGCGACGCGGGACCCAGGACATGCGTGGACTGGACCGGCTGCGTGAGCAGGTCAACCGTCGTCGTCAGGAGATGCTCAAGAATCGCAATCTCGACGGCACATTCGCCGAGATCCGCGAATTGCTCGACCGGGCGGTTCTGGAGGAGCGCAAGCAACTCGCGCGTGATCTCGACGACGACGCGCGTTTCGCCGAGATGCAGATCGGCAGCCTGCCGCCGTCGACCGCGCAAGCCGTCGAGGAACTCTCGGAGTACAACTGGCGTAGCCCGCAGGCGCGCGAGGACTACGACAAGATCAAGGATCTGCTGGGCCGCGAACTTCTCGATCAGCGGTTCGCCGGCATGAAAGAAGCGCTCGAGGGTGCCGGCGAACAAGACCGCCAACGTATCTCGGAGATGCTCACCGACCTCAACGAGCTCCTCGACGCGCACAACCGCGGTGACGACACCACCGAGAAGTTCGACGACTTCATGCGCAAGCACGGCGAGTATTTTCCGGAGAACCCGCGCAACACCGAGGAACTCATCGACTCGCTGGCGCAGCGAGCGGCGGCAGCGCAACAGTTCTACAACTCGCTGAGTCCGGAGCAACGTGCCGAACTCGACCAGCTGGCTCAGCAGGCATTCGGTTCACCGGACCTGATGAGCCAACTGGCCCAGATGGATTCGGCGCTGCGCCAGGCGCGGCCGGGTCTGGACTGGGACAACGCCCAATCGTTCTCCGGTGATCGTCCGATTGGCCTCGGTGAGGGCGCGGCCGCGTTGCGCGACATCTCCGAACTGGAAGCCCTGAGTGAACAGCTGTCTCAGCAGTATGCCGGCGCGCAGATGGACGACATCGACATCGATGCGCTGGAACGTCAGCTCGGCGAGCAGGCCGGTGTCGACGTCCGTACGCTGCAAGAGCTCGAGAAGGCGTTGTCGGAGCAGGGGTTCTTCGATCGGACCTCCGATGGGCAGCTGCGGCTGAGCCCGAAGGCCATGCGGCAACTGGGCCAGTCGATCTTCCGCGACATCGCCGAGCAACTGTCGGGTCGGGGTGACCGTCAGACGCGGCGCAGCGGCGCGCTCGGCGAGCCCACCGGGGCGTCGCGCGAGTGGGAGTTCGGCGACACAGACCCCTGGGATGTGACCCGCACGGTCTCCAACGCGGTGCTTCGCACTATCTCCGAGAGCGCGGAGCCGACGCTGGCCGCCGGCGAGATGGCGCGCGGCGGAGTCCGAATCGACGTGCGCGACGTGGAGACCGCCGAGACCGAGGCCCGCACCCAGGCCGCGGTGGTGCTGCTCGTGGACACCTCGTTCTCGATGGAGATGGAGGGTCGATGGACGCCGATGAAGCGTACCGCTATCGCGCTGAACCACCTGGTATCCACCAGGTTCCGCAGCGATGAGCTGCATCTGATCGCCTTCGGCCGCTACGCACGTTCGATCGACATCGCCGAGTTGACCGGCCTGCAACCGCGGATGGAACAGGGCACCAACCTGCATCACGCGCTGCTGCTGGCCCAGCGGCATCTGCGTCGGTTCCCGAACGCCCAGCCGGTGGTGCTGGTGGTCACCGACGGCGAGCCCACCGCGCATCTCGATCCCAGCGGTGAACCGTTCTTTTTCTACCCGCCGCACCCGCAGACCATCGCGCTCACGGTTCGCGAGCTCGATCACGTCTCCCGGCTCGGTGCGCAGGTCACCTTCTTCCGGCTGGGCGACGACCCCGGCCTCGCGCACTTCATGGATCAGATCGCCCGCCGGATCGGCGGTCGTGTGGTGGCCCCCGACATCGACGGGCTCGGCGCGGCCGTCGTCGGCGACTACCTGCGTGCCCGGCGGGGTCGGCGCGGCTGAGTCAGGGTGGGGTCTCAGGGTTTTCCCTGCCTCGGAAGCGTTGACGCACAGCGAAGATCAGGGTGGTTGCCGGAGGCGATCGTCGGTAGGCTCACCGGTGTGAACGCTCCTGATGATCCTCCGACGCCAGATGATGCTCGGGCTCGGCTGCGTGCGGCGGATGCCGATCGTGAATTGGTGCATCGGATTCTGTCCGCGGCGATGGAGCGGGGCAGTCTGACTCTGGGCGAGTACGAGGAACGTGCCGGAAAAGCCGTGGCGGCCAAGACATTCGGGGACCTCGACGCGCTCACCGATGATCTGCCGGTGGGGCAACTCGGCGTACCGATGCCCTTCGTCGGGGCGACGACCGTCACCCACATCCACTCGTCTGCCGACCGTAGACCGGTACAACACAAATTCGCGCTGATGTCGGGCACCGAATTACGCGGCCATGCCACCGTCGGCGACGGCCTCACGGCGACCGCGGTGATGGGTGGCATCGACATCGACCTGCGCGAGGTCGAGTTCACCGCGCCAATGTTGACGATTCGCTGCACTGCGTTGATGGGTGGCATCGACATCACAGTGCCCCCTGATGTGGGGGTCGACGTCGACGGTTGGGCGGTCATGGGAGGCTTTGGCGGACGGGCGGCCGGCCCCGGTACGCCCGGTGCGCCGACCGTTCGCGTCGTCGGCCTGGCGTTGATGGGAGCGGTCGAGGTCAAGCGCAAGGACCGCGAGCCGCGGCGATGACAGTCAGGCCAGTAGCGCTGCGATCACGGCGATCGCCGGGATCGACCCCAGCGTGGTGATCAACGCGGTGTCGCGAGCCAAGATCTGCGCCCGTCGATATCGGGTCGCGTACACCAGCACGTTCTGAGCGGTGGGCAATGCTGCGATCACCACTTGCGCGAAGAGCTCATGTCCCGTCTCACCGTAACCCCAGCGCGCGATGGCGTAGACCACCACCGGCATCGCCACGATCTTCAACACGCTGGCCAGCGCGATGTCACGGCGGGGGCTCTCGCCCTTCTTGAACACCGCCACACCGGTGAGCGACAGGCCGAAGGCCAGCAGGGCACATGGCACGGAGGCATTTCCCAACATCTTCATCGGTTCCAGTACCGCAGCAGGTGGTTGCGCACCCCATGCCGACACGACGAGCCCAGCGACGCCACCGAGCACGATCGGATTGGTGAGCGGGGCGACGACGGCGTCACGCATCGTGGTCGACCGGGACGCATGGCCGAGCGCGGGGTCGGTGACCGTCAGGTCGAGAGTGATCAACGCGATCGGTGAGTAGATCAAGATCTGGAACAGCAGGAGAGGGGCGATGAACGACGCGTCGTCGAGCACGAAGATGGCGATGGGAAGGCCCAGGTTGACGCTGTTGACGTAGGACGCCGCGAGCCCTCCGATCGCCAGTTCGGGTATGTCGCGGTGGAACCACAGACGAGCGATGAGTACGTAGATCACGCCGATCGCGGCCGCGCTGCCGCCGGCGATGACCAGCGTCGTGGAGAAGATCGCCGACAGGTCGGAGGTGACCAGCGAATGAAACAGCAGCGCCGGTGTGCAGACGAAGAACACCAGTCGTGACAGGACCTCGTGGGCGCCGTCGCCGAGCACCCTGGTGCGGCCGAGCAGGTAACCGACACCCACCACGATGAAGATGACGGTGAAACCCGAGACCACGCCAGACACCGGTCGAGTGTATTGGGCACCATGTCGCCGACGTGGGCGGCCGCGGATTGACCCGGGCCTGCCCTACATTGGAACGACCACCTCGGCCCGTATGCGTGGGCCGAGACCGCCGACGATCCCCGACGCCGGGCGAAACCCGGGGAAGGACAGCCGATGAGCAACCCGACTGACGGAATACCCGATCGCGAGGGTGAAACCGACGCTGCCGAACACGACTGGCGACCGCACCCGGAAGACACCCGGAGCCAGCCGTCCGGTTCCCAGCAGTTCGGCGGTCAACAGGACGCGGCCCAACAGGACGCGGGCCAGCAGTACGGAACGCCCCAATACGGAACGCCCCAGTACGGGGGTCAGCAGTACGGGGGTCAGCAGTACGAGGGTCAGGCGTACGGGACGCCGCAGTCAGGGGCTCACCAGTACGGCGGCCAGCAGTATGGGGCTCAGCAGTACGGCGCTCCCCAATCCGGCGGCACCTCGTACCCAGACCAGCCGTACGGGTCACCGGGGTACGGGGGCCAGTACGGGGCCCAGAACTACGGGGCTGCGCCATACGGTGCGGCGCCTTACGGGTCAGCGCCGTACGGGGCGCCGTATGCACCGGGCGGTTTCGCACCGGTCCGGCAGACCAACGCCAAGGCGATCGCGGCGCTGATCTGTGGGATCGGTTCGTTCCTGGCATGTCCGGGGGTACTCGGTGTGGTCGCGGTGATCCTCGGCAATTCGGCCCGCGACGAAATCGCCGGTTCGGCGGGGACCCAGGAAGGCGAGGGCATGGCGAAGGCCGGTGTCATCCTGGGGTGGATCTCGATCGCGCTGGTCGTGGCGGCCCTGCTCGTGGTGCTGATGGCACTGATCATCGGCGCGGTCGCCTCGGTGTGAGATCACACTGATGAGGAGGCGTTTTGGAGGATACGGTGTGCGACCGGTAGTCTGATCGGGTTGTGTTCCGCGTCTGACCGGCCAAGGCTGTGACAGACCGGGTACACCGATCGGCGGGTCCGACCGATGTCGGCGGACCCCAGCGGACTCATACGTAGGAGAAGGGCTCAACAATGGCTGTACCCAAGCGCCGGATGTCGCGGGCGAACACCCGCAGCCGTCGTTCGCAGTGGAAGGCGGACAACCCCGCTTTGCAAGAGGTGAAGGTGAACGGCGTTGCGCAGCGCATTCCCCGTCGGCTGGTGAAGGCTGCCAAGGCCGGCGTCATCGACCTGGATCGTCGCTGAGCATTGTCTGCTGACTCCCGGTGGGAGTCGCGGCACGTTATAGACCTGCATCGACGACCGCCTCGGAATTCCGAGGCGGTCGTCGTCGTGCCCGGGTAACCCACCGAGCCGACAACGATCATCACGGTGAGCCGATGCTGCAAGAGATTCTGAACGACGTCGGCATCGCGGTGTTCGCCGCATCCGGGGCGCTTTTGGGGGTTCGCAAGGACTTCGACCTCTGGGGGATCGTCACCGTCGGCGCCCTCACCGGCGTAGGCGGCGGGATCCTGCGCGACGTCGTATTGGGGATCACCCCACCGTCGTCCCTGCAGAACTGGCCGCCGATCGTGATCGCTGCGGCCACCAGCGTCCTCGTCTTCTTCTTTCATCCGGCGTTCGCGCAGCTGCGCAGAAGCGTCCTGCTCTTCGATGCCGTCGGCATGGGCGTCTTCGCGACCAGCGGCGCGGCGATCGCAGTCGATCAACAGGTCAGTGCCTTCGCCGCCACGCTGGTCGGCCTGCTGACCGCTGTCGGGGGTGGAATCCTGCGCGACGTGCTCGCCAACGAGATCCCATTGCTGCTGCAACCCGCCGACCTCTATGCAGTCCCCGCCCTACTGGGTGCGGCGGTCGTCGCTGTCGGTGGTGGGTACACATCGGTGCCGATGTGGATCTGGCTTGTCGCCGGCACGATCGTGGCGACCGGCTTGCGCATTGCGGGCCTCATCTTCGGGTGGCGCCTTCCGACGGCGCCGGCCGGGCGGCGCCGCCGCCGTTGAGGGGCGTGACCAACGCGACCTGCCCAGCGGCGCGCGTCGCGGACGACAGGATGCTGTCCACCTGGTCGAGGAACCCGCCCACCGAGGCGCGGCCCGCCGCGGTGTCGGGGAACCGGCTCCGGATGGCCAGCCCGTGGTTGGTCCGGGATATCCAGAACTGTGCATCGTCGGCGGTGGTGACATTGGAGATGTGGTGCGCGTCGATCTCGTCGTGTAGGTCGGCTCCCGGCAGACCGCGGTAATCGACGTAGGAGACCATGAAGATGTCGTTGCGGACCGGTGTGAACCCGCCGAGTGCCGCGATCACCTGCGCAATGGGGACGCCGCCGAGTCGTACCGCGCGACGCAACTCGGGACCGGTGCGCTGGGCGCCCGTACCGAGATCTCCGGTGCCGACCACGCGGATCGGTGCGTTGGTGGTGAACCAGCCGACGGCATTGCGCCAGGGCTCACCGCGGCGCGTGTGCATCGGGAACAACAGCGCCAACTGCGGGCCCCCGCCGAGACGATGGACAGCCTGCGCCATCGCAGACAGCACGCCCCCGTAGAGACTCGAGCCGTTGCGGCGGCAGAAGTCCGTCAACTCCTCGGTCTGCGTCGGGTCGAGCAACCGGCGCACATCCACCCCCTGGGGCGCGGTCTCACCTTCACCGACACCGAGGTCGAGCGGGAACGTCGGGGGATGACCGTCGTGCTCGTCAAAGAATCGCAGCCACGCCAGTAGTCTCGGATCCGAGGCACTGATCTCGGTCATCTCGGCCTCGGCGGCACAGTAGTCGACGTAGCTCCCGATCATCGGGAGATCTTCGGCAGCAACGTGGTTGCGAGTGTGTCGAAATCGGTGATAGAGGTGGTGCAGGTCGTTGACGATGATCGACATCGAGTAGGCGTCCACGTGTGAGTGGTCGAACCCGCAGAGAATCGTCGAACTCTCGGGCCGGTCGATGGCGCCCAGCAGGTAGGCGGGAAAGCCAAACGGGTGGCAGGCGGCGTCCAGTGCTGCCCAGAGGATCTGCTGCATCGCGGTGTCGGAGGCGGCCCGGACGCCCGGGGCGACCTCGAGTCTGAGCGCATGCGGATCGAACTCCTCGCGCACGATGCCGTCGCCGCACTTCGTGAACGCGCTGTGCAGTGTCCCGTGACGGGCGATCAGTGCGTGGTAGGCGAGGCCGAGGGCGCGTCGATCGATTGCGCCGTCGACCCGGAAGGAGGCGGCCAGCCACGTGCTGTGGTCCTCGGCCCCGGCGAGGTGGACGCTCTGGTTGAAAGACGGGGGTATCCGGGAACGTTCGGGCTTCGCCTCGGACGAGTCCACCGACCAGATCAGCAGCTCGCCCGGGTCCGGCTGGAAGCGGTCAATGGTGGTGACGTGCAAGTGCGCGCTCCTGGGATACTGCTGTCGGGAGATCATGGTCGTGGATGGGGATGCGGGCAGGGGCCGGCGGCGAGGTGATGACATGGTCTCCGTCTGCGGCCACGGCCGCGACGACGGCGCACAGGTGCGCGTAGTAGCGATTGACCTGTGCTTGGGCAAACCGGGTGTCCGGGGTCTGGCTGCCCAGGTACAGCCGATCGTGATCCCGGTTGATCCACGTCGAGGCGTTCGCGGTCCGCCCCTCACCGGTGAAGATGACGCCCCGATCGTAGGCGGGCGTGCCGTCCGCCGGGAACTTCCGGAAATCTATGTAGGACAGCAGGTTCGGCGCCGAAACCACCGCATCCATGGATGCTCCGGCCGATATCATCTCCGCGAGCACGGATTGGACCGGCACCATCGCAAGGCGTTTGGCCCGCTGCTGTGCGGCGCGCGAGGCAGCCATGAGGTCGGAGAACCGGGTCGCGCCGGTGGTGTCGATCTCGACCGGTGCGAAGGAACAGAACCATCCCTGTGATGTCGCGAAGCGCGGCAGCATCGCCCGGGTGTTGAGCACGGTCATCCCGTAGTAGGTGGTGAGGCCGGCCAACTCGCGGCCGGTGATCGCCAGCGCGGCGTAGATGCCGGACACCACGCTGCCGCCGGCCGACCTGCACGCCGAGTCGAAAGCGGCGATCCCGTCGCGGTCGAGCATGGTCATCTCCAACGGCCGGACCGGCGCGGTCTCACCCGGGGCCAGGCCGAGGTCCAGCGGGAAACCCGGCATGCGCAAACCGTTGCGGATGAACGTCTCCCTCCACTCGGTGGTCTCGTCGGTACCTGCCGCGCACTGAGCAGCGAGCTCATGCTCGATCACAGCGTAATCGCCGTGTCCGTCGACCGCCGGGGCGGCCGGGCAGGGCTCGGCATCGACTCCCACAGATGCCGCGTACAGTTCGATGATCTCGGAGAGTGCCAGTGCCTGCGAGGCGCCGTCGCTCAATGCGTGGTCGCACCCCAGGAAGATCGCGAATCCGCCCGGCCGGCTGATCACCCCGAATGCGAAACCGGGAAAGCTGTCGCTGACGGCCTCGGATTCGAAACGTTGGCGGAGGTGATCGGAGAACTGCTCGCCGGACTCGATGTGGCCCAGGTCTTCGACGACGAACGCGATGTCCTCGGGAGCCACCACATGGGTGCGCACAGTGCTGCCGTCGGTGTCGAACCAGGTACGCAGTATCGGGTGGCGGGAAACGAAGGTGTGCAGCGCGCGGGTCATCGCGGCCGCATCGAGCTCCCCGTCCACCTCGGTTCCCGAACCGAGGTACGCACGATGGGCGTCGCCGCGAGAGCGCGCGAGATGAGCGCTCCGCACGTGGTTTTCGGCCAAAAACGTGGTCGCACCGGGTCCCGCGGGTGTGGCCGCGGCCGCCTGCGCACAGTGCCGCGTCGGTCGCCAGCGCAGAGCGGTACCGGATGGCGGATGCCACCAACCCATCGCCGTGATCTCCATGTGTACCCTTCGTGTTCAGGCCGGTCGGCGCTCGTCGCGACCGGGTAGGGGGTCGGGGGCCAAACCGCGACCGGCATCGCCGTCCACCACCGAGGCGATGATGGTGAACGTCGTGTCGATCAGCCGCCGGATGCTGGCCGCAGCCGCATCGGAGTCGGGATGGCGGGTGGAGACGGTGATACCGGTGGGAGTGCGTGCGATCCACACGTAGACCTCGGAATCGGAGTGAGTGGCACTGCGTATGGTCTGCGCGCGCCAATCGGGCCAGTGGGCGGCCCCGGGAACCATGCGGAGATCGAGATAAGACACCACGAACTGTGGCTCCTGCGTGATGTCCAACAGCTGCGCGAACCGGGGAAACGGTAGCCGCGCCAATGTCTTGGCCGAACGGGTGGCGGCAGCCGCAACCGAGAGTGCGTCACTGAGCGTCTCGGCCGAGGACAGATCCACATCCAGCGGTCCGAGGCCGACATACCAGCCCACCGACTCCACGAACTGAGGTTCGTGCCGGGTGTGCATCGGCATCACGGCCCGGAGGCGCCGATCGCCGGTGAGTTCCTGATGTGCCAGCGCGAGCCCGGCCACGATGCCGGTCTGGATGCTGTGACCGGCAGCCCGGCAGGCGGCCTCGACGGCAGCCGCCTCGTCGGCGGTCGCGACGACTTCCGCGGAGCCGCGCTGTCGACGACCGATCGGTCGGGCGGAGTCGGCCACTGCGGACAGGGTCTCGGTGAGGGGCATACCCAAGCGTGGGAAGCGTCCGTCCGACTCGGCGAAGAACCCGTGCCACTGGGCCAGCGCGGGGTGGGCGGTGTCGATCTGCTCTCCCACGCAGCGATTGGCCGAACTGTAGTCGACATGGCTGCCGACCGCAGGCGCCTCGACTCGGTGGTTCGCCGCCTCCGATTCGTAGATCCGCTGCAGCTCGTTGATGGACAGGAGCATCGAATAGGCATCCATCACACTGTGATCGGCGGCGAACACCACACGAAAGCAAGTGGGTCGGCCGGTTCCGGTACTCGCGTCGGTGACGGTCATCACCGTGCAGTGTGGCCACACCAGCGAGGTGACCCGGGAGTCGAAGACGTCGCCGACGTGCGCGTCGATGTCGTGGTCGGCGACACGACCGTGGAAGCGGCGCTGCACCGATACCATCTCGGGCGTGGCGGTGCGCCGTGTCGGGCGTGGGTCACCATGGATGTCGATGTCCATCGTCACCGTCGTCCGAAAGGCTTCGTGGCGCACGGTCCAGATGAGCAGTGTGCGCTCCATCGCGTTCTGGTCCAGTTCGCCCTCGACTTCGAAAGCGGCACCGAGCCAATCCGTCTGGCGCCGGCCGTGGGTCTCGGCGTCGGCCGCGCGAGTCACGAGCGCTTCGTGCTCATACGTCAGAGGTCGGTGGTCGACGGCCCAGTGGTCGGGAGTGAGTTCGGTGTGCGCCGACCATTCGGTGACTGTTCCCCCGGCCAGTTCACAGGCGGACAGCTCAGTGAATTTCATTGGTGTATATCCATATTCCCACAACGCCGTTTCATGTTTCGGCGGTTCGCCCGTCCGTTGGAGCCTGGTCGGCAGCATCCGGATGGAACGTAACGCCTGGTTCGTGCAGATCTTTCAGCGATGCCTCTGTTTGGGGCACGCCGGTGGTATGCGCCCGCTGCGCGACGACGCGCAGAGAGGTGGTTGGGAGTCTGAGGCGTAAACGGTCCCGCCTCGGGTCTGACTCGATAGTAGGCACGTCGGAGGAGTGGGCACACTGGCCGGGCACGGTGTCGTTCGTCACACTAACAATCGGATGCAATACGTTGAATGTTCGAAAGGTGCAGTCACACAGCATTATTCAGCTTTATATCCTCCTCTGGAGGGTCGCGATGGCCTCAGTGTTTCCGTTCGGTTAACTTCCGTGGACCGCAGTGGCTGTGAAAGATCGCACCGCACAGAATCATCCGACGTCAGACGCACAATGTGCGTACTTCCGGTCGTGGATGCCGAAGGCGGATCGCTTCACCGATGGGATGTCGAATCAACCCGACGCGGGCTCGGTGTCCCTTGCGCCGTGCGGGATTGCGGCTATAGCCTGGCCTCAGCAGCTGTCGGGGGGCGGGGCTTGGCAAGGGGAGGGGTCCGCACTGCTCACCGATCGGTGCGAGGGCGATGGCGCCCGGGTTCTCTGACCGGATTCTTGCTTCTCGGATTCTGACTGCTCGTCATCGTCGACGGGTGAGCGAGCACCTTTCAGGTCGGTGGTACGTCGAGTGTTCTGGAGAGTGCAGATGACGGGTCCGTTGCTCGCAATCGATACGAGGGGTTTAACCAAGACGTACGGCCGCGCGGCTGCGGTCGATTGTGTGGACCTGCAGGTCCCTGCCGGGGGCGTCTATGCGCTGCTCGGTACCAATGGGGCGGGTAAGACGACGACGGTACGCATGCTCTCGACGCTGGTTCGTCCGGACGCCGGCACTGCGCGCGTATTCGGCCTCGACGTGGTCGCGCACGCGGGCAGAGTTCGCTCCTTGATCGGGGTCACCGGCCAGTATGCTTCGGTGGACGAGGATCTCACCGCTACGGAGAACCTGACGATCTTCGCCCGATTGGTGGGCGCGTCCCGTCGGCAGTCGCGTGGACGCGCAGACGAACTGCTCGCGGAGTTCGGTCTCGGTGCGGCCGCCGACCGCGCTGTGCGTCACTTCTCCGGCGGGATGCGGCGACGGCTGGACCTCGCCGCCTCGATGATCACCCGGCCTCGACTGTTGTTCCTCGATGAACCGACCACTGGCCTGGACCCACGCACGCGTCAGCAGATGTGGCAGACGGTTCGCCGGATGGTGGCCGACGGTTCCACGGTCCTACTCACCACTCAGTATCTCGAGGAAGCAGACCAACTGGCCGATCGTGTGGCGGTGATGGATCACGGCCGCATCGTGGCAGACGGGACGGCCGACGAACTGAAGGCGCGGATCGGGGACAACTGTGTGCGGCTGGATCTGCGAGATCCGGACCTGGCGCCCGCCGCCGCTGCCGTCTGTGCGGTGTTCGCACAGGAGGATGTGCTGCTCGAGGGGGCCGAACGGCGGGTGATGGTACCGATGCCCGACCTCGAATCCCTACCTGAGATGTTGCTGGCCCTGCGCGCCGCACAGATCGAGTTGGTGGCGGTCAACGTCGAGCGGCCCACCCTCGACGAAGTGTTCTTTGCGCTGACCGGGGATGCCGAACCGGGGGTCGCGGCATGAGCGCGGCCGCGACATTCGTGGTGGAACACCCCGGCCTTGGTAGCGATCGTGTGCCATTGCGTGCCACGGTCCGACAGTCACTCACCATGGCTTTCCGGGGTCTGCTGAAGATCAAACACAATCCTCAGCAACTCTTCGACGTGATCGTGCTGCCCATCGTCTTCACAGTCATGTTCTCGACGATATTCGGTGGCGCCATCGTCGGTGATGTCGCCGGATACCTGCCTCTGCTGATCCCGGGCGTTCTGGTTCAGGTCGCCGTCGCGGCGTCGGTGACGACCGGTGTGCAACTGCGCGAGGATCTCGATCGAGGAGTGTTCGATCGCTTCAAATCGCTGCCGATCGCCCGGATCGCGCCACTGGCGGGGGCATTGCTGGCCAACGCCGTGCGCTATGTGGTGGCGACGGTCATCACCGTGGCGGTCGGTGTCGCGATGGGTTACCGCCCGGAAAGCGCGGTGGGCCTGGCGATGGCATGTGTGTTGATCGTGATCGTGGCCTTCACATTGAGCTGGATCTTCGCGCTGATGGGGGTGCTGTTGGACAAGGCGTCGACGGTTCAGGGCGTCTCGATGCTGGTCCTCATGCCGTTGACGTTTGTGTCCAACGCCCTGGTGCCTGTCGACACCATGCCGGAGTGGATGCGCAAGTGCGCCACCGCCAATCCCGTATCACACCTGGTCTCGGCCGCCCGAGAGCTGGCCTCCGGTGGTGCGGCAGGTCCGCAGATCGCCGCCACCCTGATCGGGGCTGCGGCCGTACTCGCAATCTTTGTACCCGTGACCTTGCGAACCTACATGCGAAGGACGTGACGTGCCCCCTGGCGTTCCGGAATCGACCGATGCCCCGCGGCCCACTCTGTCGGTGGTGGTGCCGGCCTACAACGAGGAGGAGTCCATCGCGGAGTGCCTGGGCAGACTTGTCGCCCAGCCGGAGATCACCGAGATCGTGGTGGTGGACAACAACTCCACCGACCGCAGCAGGCAGATCGTCGACTCCTTGGCCCTCGAGCACACGAGGATTCACGTCGTGACGGAGCCCCGGCAGGGGTTGGTGTTCGCGCGTAACCGGGGATTGGACGCGGCAACCGGAGACCTCATCGCGCGTATCGATGCGGACACACGGGTCGGTCCGACCTGGGCGCAGACGATCATCGACTTTTTCACGGCCGATACCGCGCGCAGCTGGTCGGCCCTGTGCGGTCGTGGCGAAGCCTATGGCGTGCCACTGGCAGGGAGGTTCGATCGGTGGAAGATCCGGGTACATCCGCTCGGTCGCAGGCAGGCACATCGCGCGGTCACCGAGATCCCCGTCCTGTACGGATCGAACATGGTGTTGCGGCGGGAGGTCTGGGCGACGATCCGGACCCGGGTGAGCATGCGGCGCGACATCTTCGAAGATGTCGACATGGGCCTGTGCGTCACTGAGAGCGGTGGACGCAACGCCTTCCTTGCTTCGTTGACGGTGGGCGTCTCCTCGCGCCGGATGGAGACCGGCGTGATGTCGTTCGTCACCTACATGAGCTTTCTGCCACGCACGTTTGCTCTTCACCGGCGGGTTGCTCTCGCGGCCGGGACAGCGCTGGTCTACGTCCCTGCTCTGACGGTTGTCCACGCGATGCGGTTGGTGGCCATCCGACTGTATGACGTCGAGACCGGTCGCTTCTCGACGTCACCGCGGCAACTGGCCTCAGATCGCGTCTTGCCGTGAGTGGCGATCGGCGACACGCTCGGCGATGTCGGCCGCATGTGAGACCGCCAGCGATGGGGGAATCATGCTGTCACGCAGCGTGGTTGCGGCCTCACGAACAGATGGTGACAGCGCTGAGCGCACGGCTGTGACGAGTCGGGTGGTGTTCACCCGTGACATCGGAAGGGAGGTGCCCACATGCGATGCCATCACGGCCCGCCCCCAGATCGGCTGGTCGGCGCCCACCCAGGTGACCACGGTTGGGATGCCGGCACGCAGGCCGGCGGCCACCGAACCTGCGCCGCCGTGGTGCACTGCAGCTGCGCATCGGGGCAGAATCGCATCGTGGTCGACATGCCCGACGACCCGGATTCGGTCGTCGGACACCCCCGACATGAAGTCGCTCCAGCCGCCGGCGATCAGCAGACGCACATCGAGTTCGGCTGCGACGGCGAGCACGGTGGTCGCGAGATGATCGGGATCGGTCACCATCATGCTGCCGAATCCCACGTACACGGGTGGTGTGCCGCGGTCGATCCACTCGATGAGGTCGGACCCGGCATCGTCGCCGACGCCGGATCGCTGATCGTGCGGCAGAGTGAAGAAGCCGACGAGCGGACGCGCCGGCCCCCACTCGGATGTCAGCGTCGGGAACAAGACAGGGTCATAGGCCTGGATCTCCGGCACGCCCGTCGCGGCGATCTGGGCGGCGAAGGTGGCCGGTATCGGATCCAGTCCCAGATCTGCGCACAGCGCGTCTTCGGCACGCCGGCCCGCCCGCCACAGCACCTGCTCCACCAGCCGCCAACTCATCCGAGCCGTGCGTGGGCCGACATCGATGCCGGCGTGGGCCAGCAGCGTCGTCGACCCGTTGCGCCGGATCGGGCACAGATGCAGTGGTATGTGAGGAATTCCACGGACCCGCGAGACGTTGTGCGCCCGTTCCTGCCCCGCGCTACCGGCGATGATCGCATCGGCGTTCTGCGTCGCGTCGAGCAGTTGTCGTTGCATCACGCTTCCTCCGCGGATGGTCAGTTCGGTCGCAGCCCGCACCCGAGTGAGCGGATCACGGGACCGCATCCGTTCGCGCACCAGGGGGGAATCGAGCGCGGATCGTGTGCTCTCGCCGTAGGAAAGAGTGGGAATGCCTGTGCCAGAGGCGAATGGGACACTGTCTGGCGGAACCAGGAGCGTGACCTCGTGTCCGCGAACGCGCAGTTCGGTCGCCAAAGCGGCCGCAGGCTGCACATCTCCACGGCTGCCGCCGGCTGCAAACACATATCTCATCGGGCCCCTCCTGTTTCCGATGGCGACCAGTGTAGGGGGCGAAGAGTTCGACGGCGCGCCACCGACCGATGACCATGGGACGGATACGAGATGAGAATTGCTTTTGCAGTCAATGGAACTCGCGGAGACGTGCAGCCGGCAGCGGTGCTGGCGCATCGGCTTGCCGAACGGGGCCACGATGTGATCCTGGGGATACCGCCCAACCTCGGTGACGCCATCGCTGGGTCCGGGATGCACGTTCGCCGACTGGGACTCGACACCCAGGCGCAACTCGACCACGTGTCGAGAGCACGAGCTGCGGCCGGGCGTGATCCGATCAAGTTGCAGCGCATGCTCGCCGAGGTCCGAGATCTCGGCTGGGCCGAGATCGTCGGTGACATGGCGGGTGTGGTCGAGGGCGCGGACGTCGTGGTCACCGGGTTCACCACCGAGCAGGTCGCCGCCATGTACGCGCTACGTGCGGCGATCCCGGTCATCTCCCTGCACCACGCGCCGATCCGTCCGAATCTCAGTGTGGGCCCGCTACCCGCGATCGGCGCACGTTCGACGTCGTTGAACCGTCTGCAATGGGCGCTCGCCGACCGCGCTCTGACCGCGATGACCCGGCGGCGAGACCGGGAGTTGGCCGGCAGGGTGGGTGGCGTGCCCGACGACGGCCCCGGCTGGACCAGGGTGCGTCGGGCGCCTGGCGCCGACATCCAGGCGTACGACCCGATGTTCGCGGTGCACGACGACCCGGTATGGGACCGCGACTCCCGCCGCAGACCGCGGCCGGTGGTGGGGTTCCTCGACATTCCCGGCCGGCTTCGGCAACGCATGGGTAGCCAGATGCGCGGCACCGCGTCTGCCGATGTGATGTCCTGGATCGGCCGCGGGGAGCCGCCGGTCTATGTCGGATTCGGCAGCATGCCGCTACGCGACCCGGCCGCAGTGGTCGGCATCGTCGAATGGGCTTGCCGCAGCGTCGGTCGACGTGCGCTGATCTGCGCCGGCTGGAACCGGGTCGACGACATGGCGGCAGCTGTGTGCGACACCAGTGTTGTGCAGGTGGTGGATTCGATCGATCACGCCGTGTTGGCGCGGTGCGCGGTGGTGGTCCATCACGGTGGTGCGGGGACCACGGCGGCGACGCTGCGGGCCGGTGTCCCGTCAGTCGTGTGTTGGTTCAGCTCGGACCAACCGTTCTGGGGCGCCGAAGTGTCGCGACTCGGAGTCGGTGTTTCGCTTCGGTTTCGGAAGCTGGACGCGATGCGACTGGCCGCCGGCCTGCGTGCCTCGCTGGATCCCGCCTGCGTCGAGCGTGCGCGGGCGATGCCGAGTGCGCTGGTCGGTGCGCAGCAGGCCGCCGACCACGCCGCGGACGTGGTCGAGAGTTCGGTCCGACCGATGCGGATCGTCGCATGAGGGCCGCGTCGGCGATCCGCGCGACAGATCACACCGCCGAGCTTGTCGATGACGGCTCCGCTTCGCATGGCCGGTATCGAACCGACCTGTCGCGGCGTGACATCCGCCTCGGTGACGCTGACACCACTTACTGGTTTCTGCACCGTGCACTCGGGTGGGACGTGGTGCTGCAACTCGTGTGGGTGATGAACGGGCCGATCGCGGCAGACACGCTGGCGCTGCTCAACCGGCAGTTGGCCGCCGGTCGGCTCCATCGACGCCTCATCGTCCCGCGGATGCCAGGGGCGCGTCCGGTCTGGACGAACGCATACCAGGCCCCGGCGCTGGTCGTCGATCACGCGGAGATCGACGAGGCCGAGGCAGATGACTGGGCCGCCGAGGAGATGGCCACCGTGCGCCTCGATGCCGAGGCGGGACGGTGCTGGCGCCTGCGCGCGATTCGCTGTGCATCAGGAGCGACGGTGATCTCGTTGTGCGCACTGCACCTCGTCGCCGACGGCCGCACCTTGGTGACCGCAGCTGCGGCGGCCATGGCGGCCACCGACCGCGGCGCGCCGGCCCCGGCCCCGCCCGCCGGTGCCGCGGAGCGGCGATGGTCCCGGTTCGCGCACAGCCTCGTCTCCGACGCCCGCGACGCCGCGGCCCAGGTCCATGCTGCGGCAGGCGGGCTCGCGCGTGTCGCGGGCTCCACGTTGCGGGGCGGCGCCGGTGTCGTAGAGCCGGTCGCGGCGAACCGGGCGCCGATCGTCGAGCGATCACCGCAGGCTCGCTGGGCCCGCGCCACCGCGTCCGTGCCCACGTCCGAGTGGGACCGGGTCGCGGCGAACGCAGGCGGAACAGCGAACTCCCTGTTCATCGCCACGGTCACCGGACTGTTGCGGTCGAGTGGGTATGCGCCCGTGGGTGACCCGATCAAGGTCGGCATCCCGGTGGATCGACGTGACGGCGAGGACGATCCGCGTACCAATGCCACCGCCGGGGTGTCGATCGTGCTGACCGACGAACCGGTGCCCGGCGGCACCCTGCACACGATCCGGCGTGCCTGCAAGCAGGCGTTCGTCGCATTGGCAGCGGGACAACGGCCGGCGATCGCCCATCTGCAGTCGATGGTGTGGTTGATTCCACCCGCATGGCTGGTCGGCATGGTGACTGCGGGTGACGGTATGCCCGACGCGATGGTGTCCAACCTCGGCGCGGTACCCGCGGCAGCGGTGCAACTCGACGGTGCAACCGCGTGTCGATTCGTGTTCCGGGGCATGGCGCAGGGAGTCGACCCGCACCTGCCGTACCGGTTCGGCGACGGGGTGCAGTCCTGGTTGACGCGTACCGATGACCGGGTCACCTTCGCCGTCTTCGGTTGTGATGAAGAGTATTTCGATTCCGATGAGCACCTCCGGACGTTGCTCGACGACGAGCTGACCGCCTGGGGTCTCGTGCACGAGGTCTGGTGAGGTGACCGTGACGAGTTGGTATGAGCGTGTGTCCGCGATGCCCCGGGTGACCGGTGGCGACGAGGCGTATCTGTTGGCGGAGGAACTGTTCGGGCTGAACGCGCCGATGCATTTCGTCTGGGTCTTCGATCGCGATCCCGGAGTTGCGGCGGTGCAGCAACTGCGCGCAAGGCTGGCCGCCGGGTCGATACACCGGGCGGTTCACCGCACCAGGGTCCCGATGGCGCGGCACCGCTGGGTGCGATCGCATCTGCCTGCTGTCGGTTCCGACACCGATCGCATCGGTGACGACGAGGTCGGGACCTGGGCCGACGCGCACGTACGCGACACGACGCTGCGGCCGATCGACGGCGCGGGGTGGCAGCTGGACTCCGCGCTGACCAGCGATGGACGTCGAGTGGTGTCGTTACTCGTGTCGCACATGATCGCCGACGGTCAGGGGGTCTACCGTGCGCTCGCTGCAGCACACGCGGGCAACTCCGGCGCACTGCCGGACCCGGTATCGGCTCGTGGCGCACGTGCGGTCACCGAGGATGTCGTCGATGCAGGTCGGCAACTTGCCGCCGCCGCATCGTCGCTGCGGATCGTGCTTCGCGAGGCGTGGCGCAATCGTGGGTCGACGACGGCGCCGGCGCCGACGTCACCGGTGCCGAGCGCGCCGCGGCCCGTGCCGTCCGATGGGCCGGAGACAACGCTGGCGATCGTGAATGTCGACCGCGGTCAATGGCATGCTCGGGCCCGGGAGCACGGTGGTACGGCCAACAGCCTGTTCACCGCGTTGTTGGCGGGCGTCGTGCAGCGTTCGGGGTACCCCACGGGGCCGGAGTTACGGGTGTGTATCGCTGTCGACAACCGGGCCGGCGAACCCGACGAGCGGGCGAACGCGTCGGGCGGTGTGTGGATCCGGTTGTCCGACAGGGTTGACGCGCCGGGTCCGCTCGGTGGAATCCGAGCATTGAGCAAACAGGCGTTCGTCGAGTACGCGCAGTCGGGTGCGGAGCAGGTGGCCGACAACCTTCAGCCCATCGTACGGCTGCTGCCGCGTCGGCTGATCGCCAGGATGATGGCGGGGATTGCAGGTCCAGACACCACGGTGTCGAACCTTGGGGTGGCGCCGGAGACTGCGCTCGGACTCGGTGGGGTACACGCCAACTCGTTCGCTATCCGTGCCCTCATGCAGGGCATGCCCGCGGAGCGCCGGCGCATCCAGGGGCCGGCGATCGCGGCGTGGGCGGTGGAGTACGACGAGCGGATCACCCTCACCTTCTTCGGTATCCATCCCGATCATTTCGGAGATCCGGAGCTCGTCCGGAAACTCATCGCCGAGCAGTTGTCCTCCTGGCGACTCGACCACGAATTCTGGTGAGGTCGATGCCGATGTGGTCGCGCCAGTGCCGGAGTCGGATTCGAGTTGCAATTGTTTTGTACGGCAGTCGAGGTGACATCCAACCCGGCGTGTGTCTTGCTCTGGAACTACAGGGCCGGGGCCATCGGGTGACCGTGCTGGTTCCGCCGAACCTGGTGGATTTCGCGCGAAGCGCGGGAGTCGCGTCGGTGGTGGCAGTGGGGCTCGACTCCCACGCGGCCTGGTCGTCGGATACCGCGCTGAGCGTTGCGCGAGAGGGAAGCAGGTTGGCGCAGATGAGGTTTGCCGTACGCACCATGCGATCAGGCTTCGCCGCGTTCGACGAGTCGATGGCGGACGAGTTCACCGTCCCCGGAGCTCCGCTGTCCGATGTGGACATCCTCGTGGCCGCACCGCTGTGCCAGGACCGTGCGTTGGCGGTCGCGCAACGCATCGGGGCCCAACTGGTGGTACTGCGATACGCGCCGATGTCGGAAAACGGTGTCGTTGGCGCCGTACCCGTTCTCTCCAGATACATGTCACCTGCACTTCGGCGGTGGTCGTGGCGATGGGCCGACCGGGTGACCTGGGTTGCGACCGGCTGGAACGAGAACTCCTTTCGGCGCCGGATGAAGCTTCGCCGAGCACGGCGACCATTGTCGTTGCGGCTTCGTGACCGCGGAATCGTGCAGATCCAGGCTTTCGATGGAGCGCTCATACCCGGACTGGCGGAACAATGGCGCGACGCGAAGCCGGTCGTCGGGTTCCTGGACCTCGACACCGAGCATCGGCGCGACCTCGCCGAGATCGATGTCACCACACCGGAGTTGGCGACCTGGCTCGCCGAGGGAGACCGACCGCTGTTCGTCGGTTTCGGCAGCATGACCCTGCCCGACCGCGATACCGTCATCGCGACGCTGTGCGCCGCCGCGCGGCGGTTGGGTCTACGCTGTCTGGTCGCCGGACCCGAGTACCGAGGAGCCGTCGGCGATGACCGCGACATCTTCGTCGTCGCCGCGATCGACCATCAGTCGGTGCTGCGGCGCTGCGTGGCCGCGGTACATCATGGGGGTGCGGGCACCACCGCGGCAACCCTGCGCGCAGGTCTGCCATCACTGATCTGTGCGGTGACCGCCGACCAGCCGTTCTGGGCGCGCCGTGTACAAACCCTTGGGGTGGGCTGCGCGATGCGACCGTCGGCTCTCACCGAGACGATGGCCGCCGAAGCGCTCGCTACGATCCTGTCGGCGCCGGTCCGGGAAGCGGCCGAAGTCGTTGCGGCGCAGATGGTGGCGCCGGACAAAGCGGTCGCCACCGCGGCCGACATCGTCGAACAGGCCGTCGCTGCCGAGTAGTCAGCGGAAATCGGGTGACGACTGGGTGACGCCCCGGGCCGCGGTGAACCCGGGCGACGCGCACCCGAACCGGTCTGGGCGTTACTGGGCGATCAGCTTGTTGACCGCCCGGTTGAGGAAGTTGGGAATGAATTTCGCCGCATTGCCGAGCACCAGTGTCTGCGCGCCGACCGAGTAGCTGGTGCGGTGGAGCAGCTTGTCCTGACGCGTGGGATGGACCGACTCCCACACCTTGTCGGCGACCTGGTCGGGTGTGATCCGCACGCCGAGCGTCTTCGTCGACTTCGCCTCGTTCATGGCGAGCGCGGTCTTCGCCCAGAGTGGCCAGATCCCGACCACCCGGATGTCGTCGTCCTCCCATTCCAACTCAAGCGCTTCGGTCAGGCCGGCGACGAAGAACTTGGTGGCGCTGTAGGTCGCGATGCCCGGCTGTCCGTAGATCGCCGACGCCGAGGCGATGTTCACCAGGTGCGCGCCGGGTGTCGCCCGGAGGTACGGGTAGGCGGCTTGCGCGCCCAGTGCGACGCCGAGCGCATCGATGTCGATCTGTCGGCGCACGGCGTCGGGGGAGATCTCGTAAAGCGGACCCTCGACCAGGATGCCGGCGTTGTTGTCGAGGACGTCCAGGGTGCCTCCGGTGTGGGAGGTGAACTCGGCGAGCGCGGTCTCCCATTGCTTCGGATCGCGTACGTCGAGCGTCCCGGTGATGAATCCGGGGTGGTTGGCCTGGACTTTTGCCAGGGCATCGGTGTCGACGTCGAATACACCGACCGTCCATCCGGCGCGCCCGAATCGTTCCGCGGTAGCCAATCCGATGCCCGCGGCGCCGCCCGTGATGAAGATCGATGACATGTGCTTCTCCTGCTTTTGACCTGCATGTACGTGTCCCACGCGAAACTTACTGGCGAGTATATATCCGACCTTGTTCACTTCCGCGCGTTCCGATGCTATCGTGACAACACGCATTGTCATAACAGTGCTCATTGTCATGAAAGAACAGTTGTTCACCAACGGCCCGGAGGTCGAGACTCGATGACTGCAGCGATGGATCGCACGCAGGCCGACACCCACCATGGTGTCGACGAAGCGCAGAACGTGGTCAGCATGCGCGACCAAGGGACCGACGAGGTCTCTGAACGCCTGCTCGCCTCGGCGGCTCGGCTCTCGCGCAATGCGATGACCGAGATCGACTGGTCGGCCCCGATGGACCCCACCAAGTACGGGTGCAGCCCGGAATGGTCGTCGCTGTACGGCACCGCCTACTGGGAGGAACTCTCCGAGTCCCAGCGCATTTCGGTGACCCGCCATGAGTTCGCGTCGATCATGAACATCGGCATCTGGTTCGAGATGATCCTGCAGGAGATGGTCATCCGCGATCAGTACCTCGGCGCCTACCACAGTCCGGAGTTCCAATTCGCGCTGACCGAGGTCGCCGACGAGTGCCGCCACTCGATCATGTTCGCCAAGGCATCCGAGAAGATGGTCGGTACCTCCTACAAGCCCACCAAGAAGGTCGGGCGACTCGGCAAGCTGTTCAAGCGCACCGCCAAGAACGAGGTCGCCTACGCCGGCATTCTGGTCGCCGAAGAGGTGCTCGACGTCTTTCAGCGCGGTTGCATGCGCGACGATCGGGTGCTGCCGTTCATCCGCACCGTCAACGAGATCCACGTGCTGGAAGAGTCGCGGCACATGCGCTTCGCGCGAGAAGAGGTGCGTGAGTCGATGGATGGCGTCGGGTGGGCGCGTCGGCAGTTCAGCGCTCTCTACGTTGCGCTGGGCGCCTACTTCATCGTCACCAGCCTGGTGCAGAAGAAGGCGTTTGCCGATGCCGGGCTCGACGCCGACCGGGCCATGGCCGAGATGCGCTCCAACTCGCACTTCCAGTCCATGATCCGCAGCAGCTGCGCTCACCTCATGGAGTTCCTCGACGAAGTCGGCCTGCTCACCAAGCCGGCCATGTACTACTACCGGAAAGCGAACATGCTCTGATGTTCGTCATCACCCAGTCCTGCTGCAGCGACGCGGCATGCGTGTCGGTGTGCCCGGTCAACTGTATCCACCCGACACCCGAGGAGCGCGGCTTCGGCAGTTCGGACATTCTGCACATCGATCCCGAGGCGTGTATCGATTGCGGTGCCTGTGCTGATGCCTGCCCGGTGGACGCGATCTATCCGGCAGACAAGCTCGGCACTCGCGACAAGGTGTTCATCGACATCAACGCCGACTACTACAAGAACAACCCGGACGTGACCTCCGGGTGGTCGTCGGTCACGTATCCGGACATCCCGAAACTGCCGGCCGGTCTACGGGTTGCGCTTGTCGGCACCGGGCCGTCGGGCGGTTATGCGCTGCGGACGATCCTGGATCGCACCGAGGCGTCGGTGACCGTCATCGACAAGCTTCCCACTCCAGGCGGTCTCGTGCGTGCCGGCGTCGCGCCGGATCACCCGGGCACCAAGGGCGTGCTGCGGGGTTTCGATCTGCTTTATCGCGATCCGCGCGTCACCATGGCGACCAACGTCGAGGTCGGCATGGGCGAGGGCCAGATCACGCCGGACGAGTTGGCCGAACACTTCGATGCGGTGTTCTATGCGGTCGGTGCCAGCGAGTCACGTCGACTCGGCATCCCCGGGGAAGCCCTGCCCGGCTCGACGTCGGCGACCGATCTGGTCGCCTGGTACAACGCGGTGCCGGGCATGGAGGCTCCGCCGATCCCCCGTGACGGCACGGGACGCGCGGTCGTCGTGGGCACGGGCAACGTCGCACTCGACGTGGCACGCATCCTGGTGTGCCCGCCGGAGATGCTCGCCACCACCGACATCGCCGATCGTGCGCTGCGCATCCTGGAAGAACAGAACATCCACGAGGTGGTGGTGCTCGGTCGCCGCGACCAGGCGCACGCCGCGTACACATCTGCCGAGTACCGGGCGCTGTCGACGATCCCGGGGGTGGAGGTGGTGGTCCACGACGACCCCGACGCCGACCTCCCGGACTTCAGCGCGCCCGCCGATCCGGACAACCGTCGGATCACCTTCCTCTTCCACACCACCCCCGAGGAGATCTCGGGACAGTCGCGCGTCGAGCGGGTCACCGTTGCGACCGGTGGACGTCAACACCAGATCGCCGCCGATCTGATGGTTCGTTCCATCGGTTACCGTTCGACGCCGATCGGCGGGCTCCCGTTCGACGACGAACGTGGGGTGTTCCCCAATGTGGACGGCCGGATGACCACCGACAGCGGCGATGTCATTCCGGGTGTCTATGTGCTGGGATGGGCCAAACGCGGGCCGAGTGGCGGCATCGGCACCAACAAGGTCTGCGCGGAGGCAACCGTGGAGGACTTCATTCGCGATGCAGCCGCCGGGCATCTCCCGCGAACAACGCATCCGGCCAAGGCATTCACCGCCCTGCTGCGCCGTCGCACCCGACAGGTCATCGGCTACCGCGGAGTCCGTGCGATCGACGCCAGCGAACGGCGTCGCGGACTCGCACAGGGTCGGCCCCGCGTCAAATACACCGAGTTGTCGGAGATGGTCGGCGCAGCCGGGTGGCGGAAGAAGTAGGCCACCGGCGATCGAGGCGGCCTGGTTGCTCTGGTGGTTGAGTAGGCCGAGGCGCCAGCCGAGGCCGTATCGAAACCACCGCACGCGATCTCGATACGCTCCTCACTCCGTTCGTCGCTACTCGATCAGCGGGGGGACGCTCGATCAGCGAAGGGGGCGCGCGATCGGCGGCGGGGCTCGACCACCCGACCTCGAGATCACATCGGCCGACCTTCGCGGTGAGGTCCTGACAATCGCCTTGTAACACTCAGGCAAGAAGCGATTCACGCGCGGTAGCGATAGTGGCCGTATGTCCAGCACACCGCGGTTCCTGCAAGGCGTCTACGCGTTCACCGGAACGGGGCTGACGAAACCGGCGCCCATCGACCCGTCCCTGACCTACGTGGTGCCCCCCGGCATGACGGCACAGCCCCTCTACTTTCGTGGCGGGAACAGCTCGGGCGAACTGATCTATGTGACGCTGATGCGGGACGGCCAGCCCATGCGCATCTTCCCGATGGGGGCGCGGTCCTCGGTCAACGTCCCGCTGCGTGTGGTGGAGGACGTCGATCCCGACACCACCTTGGAGTTGGTCCTGGCGGCGCCGGAAGCGACGAGCGGTGAGGTCGTCATCGACTTCGGAATGGTCATCTTCTGATGCCTGTCGACGTCACGCCGCACGACGATGCAACCACCGCGAAGCGCAAGCTGGTGGTGGTCGGCAACGGTATGGCCGGCGCACGGACCGTCGAGGAGATCCTGTCCCGCGGTGGCAGTGAACTGTTCGACGTCACGATGATCGGCGACGAGCCCTACGGCAACTACAACCGGATCATGCTCAGCCACGTCCTCTCCGGCGAGGCCACACTCGACGACGACGACCTGATGCTCAATCCGATGGCCTGGTACCGGGAGAACGGGGTCACCCTCTACTCGGGCGACAGCGCCGAGGGCATCGATCGTTTCGCCAAGACCGTCACCTGCGCCAGCGGCCGTGTCATCGACTTCGACGTCCTGATCATCGCCACCGGGTCCAACACCTTCTTCCCCAACATGGATGGGCTGCGCGAGTCCGATGGGCGACTGGCGCGCGGCGTCTTCGGATTCCGGACCATCTCCGACACCAACGGCATGCTGCAGATGGCGACGGCGCGCGACGACGTCCGTGCTGTGGTCATCGGCGGCGGACTGCTCGGGCTCGAGGCGGCCTATGGACTCAAGACCCAGGGGGTCGACGTCGACGTCGTGCACTCGCCCGGTCACCTGATGAATCAGCAACTCGACGAACGCGGCGGAAAGGTGCTGCGCAACAAGATCGAGGAACTCGGGGTCGGCGTGCACACCGGCAAACGCACCACCGCCGTGCTGCGCACTGACGACGGCACCGTCAGCGGAGTCGGATTCGCCGACGGCGAATCGCTGCCGGCGGACATGATCGTGGTCACCGCCGGAATTCGGCCCAACGTCGAACTGGCACGCAGCGCCGGGCTCGTCATCGAACGCGGCATCGTCGTCGACGACCAGATGCGCTGCGAGGACGAGGGTTCCATCTACGCCGTCGGAGAGTGTTGCCAGCACCGCAGCGAGGTGTACGGGCTGGTCGCGCCGCTGTGGGAGCAGGCGGTGGTGCTCGCCGACGTCATCACGGGTGCGAATCCCCATGCGGAGTACCATGGTTCGCGACTGACCACCAAGCTCAAGGTTGCCGGGGTCGACGTCGCGGCCATGGGTGTGAAGGGTCCCGAACGCGAGGACGACGAGTTCGTCCAGTTCTACGAGCCGCGCAGCGGCACCTACAAGAGTGTGGTGGTGCGCGACAACAAACTGATCGGCGCCATGCTCCTCGGCGACATCTCCAAGGCCAACTTCCTCACCCAGGCCTTCGATGAGAAGGTGCCGCTGCCCGAAGAACGTATCTCGATGCTCTTCGACATGGGTACGCCCAGTGCGGAGACCGGTGCGGCCGAGCTCGCCGACGACGTGCAGGTGTGCAACTGCAATGGGGTCACCAAGGGCGACATCGTATCTTGCGTGCAATCCGGGTGCACCAGCGTCAGCGAGGTCTGCGCGAAGACCCGCGCCGGCAAGGGGTGCGGCTCGTGCAAGCCACTCGTCGGCGACATCGTCGAGTTCGCCGCGGGTGATGCGCTGACCGTCGACAAGTCGGCGGACTGGTACGTGCCGTGCATCCCGCTGACCAAGCCGGAGTTGATCGACGCCATCAAGCGGCAGGATCTCCGTTCGGTGTCAGAGGTTTTCGAGAACTTGGCGCCCGACGGTGAGGACGCCACCGCGAAGATGCCGTTGTCGTCGCTGCTGCGGGTGATCTGGGGAACCGGGTGGAATCGCGAACCGGGTGCGCTGTTCGTCAACGATCGAGTGCACGCCAACATCCAACGGGACGGCACGTTCTCCGTCGTACCGCAGATGAAGGGCGGCGTGACGTCGCCGCAGCAGCTGCGCAAGATCGCCGACGTCGCGGAGAAGTACGACATCCCGATGATCAAGGCGACCGGCGGACAGCGTCTCGACCTGCTCGGTGTGAAGAAGGAAGATCTGCCCAAGGTCTGGGACGACCTCGGCATGCCGTCCGGTTACGCCTACGGCAAGTCCTTCCGGACCGTGAAGACATGTGTGGGCACCGACTACTGCCGGTTCGGACTTGGGGATTCGACGGCGCTGGGCATCGCGATCGAGACGCGATACCAGGGTCTCGAGTCGCCGGCCAAACTGAAACTCGCGGTCACCGGCTGCCCCCGCAATTGCGCCGAAGCCCTCTGCAAGGACTTCGGCGTGGTGGCGATCGGCGACGGCAAGTGGGAGATCCTCGTCGGCGGTGCCGCGGGGGCGCACATCCGCAAGGGTGACCTGCTGGCGACGGTCGACTCACCGGAGGAGGTGATCCGCCTGTGCGGCATCTTCATCCAGTACTACCGTGAGCAGGCCAAGTGGCTCGAGCGCACGTACGCGTTCGTGCCGAGGATCGGCATCGAGGAACTGCGGGCGATCCTCGTCGAGGACCGCGACGGCATCGTCGGCGGTCTGCAGGAGCGCATCGACGAGGCGGTCGCCGATTACGTCGACCCGTGGCTCGATCGTGACGAGCCGCGATCGCCCGCCCAGTTCACCTCCGCGTTGCCGCTGCTGCCGCTACCGCAGGTGCCGGTCCGATGACCAGCGTCGACACCGGCGTCCCGGTCGGTCCGATCGATGATCTTCTCCCGGGGGAAGGGCGGGCCTACCCGGTCGACGGCCGCCAGGTGGCGGTGTTCCGGATGACCGACGGCACCCTGCGGGCCACCGACGCGGTCTGCCCCCATCGGGGAGGCCCGATCGCCGACGGCCAGTTCGACCTCGGCCACGTGGTGTGTCCGCTGCATCAGTACGTGTTCCGCTTCTCCGACGGCGGCTGTACCGCCGATGGGATCGGCTCGCTGGGCGTGTACCGCGTGGAGGATCGCGACGGGAGGATCGTCGTCTGGCCGTGAGGTTGTCCCAGTTGACACCTCAGCGCCGCGCGGTCGTCTCAGCAGCGATCGTGTCGCGCTCAGGTGTCATCTGAGACGAGTTCCCTGGTGGGCATCAGTGGCTTGAGGTGTTCGCGCCGACGCACGAGGTCCATGATCGTCTCTTCGGCGGCCGGCCACTCGTGCACCACTTGGTGATACGTCAGTCTGATGACCAGGTATCCGAGTTCGACAGCTGTGCGGTCGCGCTCGCGGTCCTTCTCGAATTGTTCTTTGCTGCTGTGGAATTCGTATCCATCCACCTCGATGATCAAGCGAGTGCCGACCAGCAGGTCGACGATGCCCACTCCCGGGATGTCGACCTGTGAGCGCACACCGATACCGCGTGATCGGAGCCGGAATCGGCTCATCGATTCGGTACCGGACTGAGAACTGCCGTCGCATCGGTCCAGCAGGCGGCGGATCCGCGCGGGTGCGGACCGGAACACGACCCGGAGGTCGGAGAGTTCGAGCAGCCCCAGATTCATGATGGAGTCGCAGACCACCACGATGCCTTCGTCGTCCAGGCATTTCAGTGCGTGCCGCAGCGCGACTGCCAGTTCGTCGACGGACGTGATCTCCGATTCCGGTCGGCCGTACTGTTCGCAGAACGTCGCGCCGGGCGTGCGGTGCGCACAGGCGCGGGCCCGGATGTGAACGGTATCGGATGTACCGGGAACCCAGACCTTGAGCAGTCGTAGCGCCGACAGGCAACTCAGCACGCCGCCACCGGCCACCGCCGACACCACAGTACTGTCGGCCCACGGTGTGGCGTACCACCCTCGCCGCAGACATCGCAGTGTGCCGTTCTTGAGGGCGGCCCGGAGTTCGGTTCGCGTCATGCCGGCCTCACGCAGTTGTTTCCACGAAGCGACGCCGAACCCAGCAGCGAGGACCTCGGAGTAGTCGGGTTGATCCATGGGGTGCAGCCTGACATCCGGTGAGGCGCGGACGAGGTGGTCGGCTGGTTCCCGGACGATATCTGTGGACAGATCCGAGAATGTGCAGAGCGCACCCATAACCCCTGTCCCAGATGACACCTCAGCAGCCCGGCAGACCTCCACTGCCCGGTGGTGGTCGGCTGGCGTGTCATCTGGGACACGTGGTCAGTTGACGGTGGCGTCCTGCACGATGTATCGCTCGGGCCCGAAGGTGAGGGTTGGCCTCTCCGATCAGGATCGACAGGATGGTGAGCCGGTACCGAACGGTGCAAGGGATGCCGGGACGGCCGGCTGCGCCGATGCGCTCGTCGCGGGTGAGGCGTACGCGCTCGCGGAGGAAGAGCTTGCGCCCCTCGCTGGAGGTCGAACTCGATGCCACCTCGCTGGTGCTACCGTGGCCCGCGCGCCTGCCGGACACCTGGGCAGCGCGTGTCCCGACGACGCCTCAGTACACGTCCCGCACGTACCGCTTGTCGGCCGCCAGTGCTTTCACGTAGGACTCCGCACCGGCGGGCGACCGACGTCCGTGATGAGCCACGATTTCCTTGAGCGTCGCGTCGACATCCTTGGCCATCCGCGTGGCGTCGCCGCACACGTAGACGTGTGCGCCGTCGTGCAGCCAGCGGTAGAGCTCTTCGCCGTGCTCCCGCATGCGGTCCTGGACGTAGATCTTGCGGTCCTGATCCCGTGAGAACGCGACGTCGAGGCGCGTCAGCAGGCCATCGGACAGCATCGTGGTGAGCTCGTCGCGGTAGTAGAAGTCGGTGGCCGAATACTGTTCGCCGAAGAAGAGCCAGTTCTTGCCCTCGTGGCCCAATGCCTGCCGTTCGCGGAGGAATCCGCGGAACGGGGCGACGCCCGTACCGGGACCGATCATGATCATCGGGGTATCGGGGTCCGACGGAGGTCGGAAATGCGTTGTCGACGTGACGAACACTCCGATGTCCTGACCTTCGCAGTGGTCGGCCAGGAACGTTGAGCACACGCCGCCGCGAGCCTTGCCGTGCAGGTTGTACCGGACGGCCGACACGGTGAGCTCGACCTCTCCGGGGTTGTGTAAAGGGCTCGATGATATCGAATATGACCGGGGCTGAAGGGTTTTCAGGACAGACACCCATTCCTCGGGGTCGGCCTTCACCGGATACTCGGTGAGTACGTCCACCGACTGCCGGCCCCAGGTCCACGCCTCCAGCTCCTGCTTGTTGCCTGCCGCCGCAAGGGAATGCAGATGCGCCGAACCGTTGCGGTCGGCGACGAAACGCATGAAATCCGGGGTGACCTTGGCGAACTCGAGACGTTCCCGCAGTGCGCGTCGTAGCGGCATGTCGTCGCCACCCGGCGCGTTGACGATCTCGCCGCCATCGAGGCCGGTCACGTCGAGCCATTCGTCGATGAGGGTGTTGCTGTTGAGCGGCCAGACGCCCAGGGCGTCACCGGCCTTGTAGGTCAAGGTGTCGCCGGGCAGATGGAACCCGAAGTTGCGCACGTCTTTCGACGAACCGTCACCGTTGAGTCTGACATTGCGCGACAGCTGGGTGACCAGTGGCTTCTTCTTCGAGAACGCGGGCGCGGTACGCACCGACGGCTGCGCAGATGAGTCGGCCGGCTCGCTGAGGACGGTGACCCGTTCGCCATCCGTCGATGGTCCCGCGCTCTCGTCTGCGGTGATCACCGTATTGACCCGGTCGAGCCATTGCCCGGCGTGTTCCTCGAAGTCCGGTTCGCAATCGACCCGTTCCAGGATTCGTCGGGCCCCGAGTTCGTCGAGGCGCTCGTCGAGATTGCGCCCGTGACCACAGAAATTGTCGTAACTCGAGTCCCCGAAGGCGAGCACCGCATAGCGTAGTCCCGACAGATCCGGCGCTGTATCGCCGCTGAGCGCATCCCAGAACGCCGAACCGTTGTCCGGCGGTTCCCCGTCACCTGTGGTGGAACTGACGAACAGCGTCGTGCCGCTGAGAGATCCCACGTCGGCGGCATCCATCTCGGTGACCGTGACGTCATATCCCTTGGCCCGGATGTGATCTGCCGTCTCGGTGGCGAACTCTTCGGCGTTGCCCATCTGGGAGGCCCACAGGACGGTGATCGACTCGCGCACCGCCTGCACCGCGTCATCGGCGCCGCCCGGTGCACCGGCGGTACCGACGCCCGACAGCGGTGCCCGCGCAAAGATTCCGTCGAGCACTCCCGACGCCCACGCGTGGACGTCGCTGCGCAGCGGCGCCCCGGGCGGCAGCACGGGACGGTCGTCGACAGGTGGATGCGTCCGGAGCCCGGCGATCATCCCGGCGAGGTACGTGCGTTCCGCTTCCGATGGCCTGATGTCTACGTCGGCGACCCCGAGCGCTGACGCCAGGGCATCGACCGGCCCGGCGCGACCGTGGTGAGCCTCGGTCGTGAGGTTGTCGGAACCCTCGGTGGACGAATGCTGAGCCGAAGGCGCACCCGCGACTTTGGTGAGGGTGACTGCGCACACCTTGAACTCCGGCTGCTGCGACATCGGGTCGACGGCGTCGGAGGTCACTGCGTTGATGGTCAGGTGCTCGCCGAACACGTCGTTCCAGTGGAACGGGACAAAACAATTACCCGGTCGAACCCGATCGGAGACCGTCGCGGGTAGCACCGCACGCCCGCGCCGCGATGCCACTTCCACCCGGTCCCCGGGGCCGATGCCGAATCGTTGCGCATCCTCGGGGTGGATCTCCACGAACGGGCCCGGGTTGAGTTTGTTGAGTTTGGTGACCCGACCGGTCTTGGTCATCGTGTGCCACTGATGTGGCAGACGGCCGGTGTTCAGCAGGATGGGGTATGCATCGTCGGGCATCTCGGCGGGATCGACGTGCGGCCGTGCGAAGAACTGGGCCCGACGGTTCGGCGTCGCAAACGCGAGCGCGGGCACGGTCCCGTCCTCGGCGGTGTGCAATGTCTGGCTTACGCCGTCGTTGAGGTAGCGGATGGGGTTGCGGCCCTGACCGTTCGGGGTCACCCCGGCATCGGCCGGTGGGCTGGGCCATTGCATCGGGGTGCGACGCAGCCCCTCGTAGGTCATCCCACGGAGGTCGTAGCCGGTGCGTGGGTTCGCGAACCGGCGGATCTCGTCGAAGATCTGTTCGGCGTCGGTATAGGAAAAGGCCTCGATATAACCCATCTCGCAGGCGATGCGCGCGATGATCTGCCAGTCCGGCAGCGCCTGACCGGGCGCGGTCAGGGCGGGCTCGAACAATGTCACGTTGCGTTCCGAGTTCACCATGGTGCCGGTCGACTCGGTCCACAGTGCGGCGGGTAGCGCGACGTCGGCGTAGGCGTTGGTCTCGGTGTCGGCGAAGGCGTCCTGCGTGATGACGAGCTCGGCCTGCTCGAGCCCGGAGATGACGGTCGACCGATTCGCCACGGATGCGACCGGATTGGTGCAGATGATCCAGCACGCTTTGATGTCTCCGTCGGCCATCTGGCGGAACATGTCGATGGTGCCGCCGTCCACCTCGGTGCGCACGGTTCCGGGCGCCAACCCCCAGACATCCTCGACGAACGCACGGTCGTCGTCGGACATCACCGCCCGCTGTCCCGGGAGGCCGGGGCCCATGTACCCCATCTCGCGGCCGCCCATGGCGTTGGGCTGCCCGGTCAGCGAGAACGGTCCGCTGCCCGGCCGGCAGATCGCGCCGGTGGCGAGATGCAGGTTGATCAGTGCATTGGTGTTCCAGGTTCCGTGTGTGGATTGGTTGAGGCCCATCGTCCAACAGCTCATCCAGTTCTGCGCGGACCCGATCATCTCCGCCGCGCGGCGGATGTCGTCGGCCGGGATGCCGGTGATCTCGCTGACCACTTCCGGCGGATACTGCGCGGTGAACTCGGGCATCTGCTCGAAGCCGTCGGTGAACGACGCGATGAAGTCGTCGTCGGTGTGCCCGCCGGTGATGAGCAGATGCAGCAGCCCGTTCATCAGTGCCAGGTCGGTACCGGGTGTGATCTGCAGGAACAGGTCGGCCTTGTCGGCGCTGGCAGTGCGGCGCGGATCGACGACGATGAGCTTCGCACCCGCCTTGATCCGGTCCATCATGCGCAGGTGCAGGATCGGGTGGCAGTCGGCGATATTCGACCCGATCACGAAGAACACGTCGGCGTGATCGAAATCCTGATACGAACCGGGCGGACCGTCGGCGCCGAGGGACTGCTTGTAACCGGTGCCGGCGCTTGCCATGCACAGCCGCGAGTTCGATTCGATCGCCGTGGTCCTGATGTAGCCCTTGGCGAGTTTGGTCGCGAGGTACTGCGCCTCCATCGACATCTGTCCCGACACGTAGAGGGCCAGGGCGTCCGGTCCGTGTTCGTCGACGATGGCGCGTAGTCGTGCCGCGGTCTCGGTGATCACCTGATCCATGTCGCCGGGCCGCGCTGGAGCGCCGCGTTCGTCGCGCACCATCGGCGTGACCAGGCGCCCGCCGGCGGCCAGCATGTCCGCGGTGGTCGAACCCTTGGTGCACAACCGACCGAAGTTGGTCGGATGATCCTTGCGGCCCACGGTCTTGGCGACCTGACCGTCGGCGCCGAGCGCCAGGTCCATTCCACAGCCCACCCCGCAGTAGGCACACAGCGAATGCACGATGTCGACGGACTTCACGATCTCCACATTCGACGGGGTGTGTTTCCTGATGCGAATCGGCCAGTTACACGCCTATCAACTTGACCTCACATGGGTGGGTCGCACATGTGCGCAGCCCGGTCGCGGACGCGACCGGCGGCGTTGCATTCGACTCGGCGCGCCCCGACCTGCAGCAATCGACGCGGGACACGGCGGTACGTCCTCAGACACATCTCAGCAGTTCGCGATAAGACTGTAGGCATGCGCATCCTTGTGGTCGACGACGATCGGGCGGTACGCGAGTCGCTACGCCGGTCGCTGTCGTTCAACGGCTACACCGTCGATATCGCGGCCGACGGTCTCGAGGCCCTGGAGAAGATCGTCGCCGAGCGTCCGGACGTGGCCATTCTCGACGTCATGATGCCGCGTCTGGACGGGCTGGAGGTGTGTCGTCGGCTGCGGTCGGCCGGCGACGATCTGCCCATTCTGGTGCTCACCGCCCGGGACACCGTCTCCGAGCGGGTGTCGGGTCTGGACGCCGGGGCAGACGATTATCTGCCGAAACCGTTCGCACTGGAGGAACTGCTCGCGCGGCTACGTGCGCTACTGCGACGTGCCAGTCCCGACGATGCGGCCGAGTCGGAGGAACTGTCGTTTGCGGACCTGACTCTGGACCCGGTGACCCGCGATGTGGCACGCGGTGAACGCAGCATCAGTCTCACTCGGACCGAATTCGCTTTGCTCGAGATGCTGATGGCCAACCCGCGCCGCGTCCTGTCCCGCAGTCGCATCCTCGAAGAGGTGTGGGGCTACGATTTCCCGACCTCGGGCAATGCCCTGGAAGTCTACGTCGGCTACCTGCGGCGCAAGACCGAAGCCGAAGGTGAGCCCCGGCTCATCCACACGGTGCGCGGCGTCGGTTATGTGCTGCGGGAGACCCCGCCGTAGTGGTCCCCGACGCATCGGATTCGACCCCTCGGTCGGCACCGACGACGATGCCGGGACGACGGTCCATCGCCCGAATACGTCGGCATGACCGCAAGGAGATGCGGGCGCCGATGCCGCTGACCCGAGCGGTGTCGTTGACGACGCGTGTGACTCTGCTGTCGGCCACCGTCGTGCTCGTCTCGGTCAGCCTGATGGCCGCGGCCGCCTACTTCGTCGTCTACCGCGCGATGTACAACGAGGTCGACTCGCAACTGGAGAGCCGCGCCGACGGCATGACGGTACTCGCCAAGACCGGCCTGCTCAACGAACGACCCGAATCGCTGGTCACCGGCACGGTGTTCTCCACCAACATCTCCCTGGCGCTCGTGCACCCCGACGGCAGCACCTACCTCATCGGGGATGTGCCCTTCGAAGACGTCGAGCGCAGCATCGCGCGGTCGACGCCGCGGCCGGTCAACAACATGCAGAGCCTACGGACCGTGGACAACCAGCGGGTGCTCGCCCGCAAGCTCGCCGACGGCAACACCTTGGTGTTGGCACAGAGCTTGCTGCACACCGATCGGGTCCTCAAGCGGCTGGCCTGGGTTTTGCTGGTCGTCGGCGGCGGTGGTGTCGCACTGGCCGCGCTGGCAGGCACCACCGTTGCACGAGCCGGTCTGCGGCCGGTGGCCCGCCTGACCCGCGCTGCCGAGCGGGTCGCGCGCACGCAGGATCTGACGCCCATCCCGGTCTCGGGCAACGACGAGTTGGCGCGCCTGACCGAGAGTTTCAACACGATGCTGCGCGCCTTGGCCGATTCACGTGATCGGCAGGCCCGGCTGGTGGCCGATGCGGGTCATGAGCTGCGAACGCCGCTCACCTCCCTGCGGACCAATCTCGAGCTGCTGATCGCCGCGAGTGAGCCGGGGGCACCCGCGATGCCGCCGCAGGACATGATCGAGCTGCGCTCGGATGTGATGGCCCAGATCGAGGAACTGTCCACGCTGGTCGGAGATCTCGTCGACCTCGCCCGTGAGGACGCGCCGGAGGTGGTGCACGAGGAGGTCGATCTCGTCGAGGTGATCACGCGATCGTTGGACCGGGTGCGTCGCCGCCGAACCGACGTGGACTTCCACACGACGGTGACGCCGTGGTTCGTCTTCGGGGAAGAACACGGCCTCAATCGGGCAGTGCTCAACGTGCTCGACAACGCCGCGAAGTGGAGTCCGCGTGGTCGGCCAGTGCTGGTGAGCCTGAGTCAGATCGACGCGAACACAGCAGAACTCACGGTGGCCGACGCCGGGCCAGGGATCCCCGAGGAGGACCGGGAATTGGTGTTCGAACGGTTCTACCGATCGACCCAGTCGAGGTCGATGCCCGGTTCCGGTCTGGGCCTGGCGATCGTTCGTCAGGTGGTCACTCGCAACGGCGGAAGTGTGCGGGCCGAGCAGTCCGATCTGGGCGGAACCCTGATCCGGATGACCTTGCCGGGAAGTCCCACCCCTGAGGAACCTTCTCCGCTGATCGTTCGTCAATAAGGGTGACGGTCGCGGCCGCGCAGACCGACCGGCATTCGGTCATCGACCCACCACCTCGATCACTTAGGGTTGAGGGCCAGGGTCGTCGCGAGCCGAGACCTGCACATCGATCGGGACACCCGCCGCCGCGGCGAGGTACGAGAGAGCTGAGGACCAGGACATGACCAGTGGCGGTTCGCACGGCGATCCGTATGGCACCGGACACGGTTCGGGCCAGGGGGCGCACGCCGCTCCGGGTTCTGATCCCGACCGGGGATACGGAGCCGGGCCGTACGCATCACCGTCGCCGTATGGGCCTGCCGCGCAGGACCCGGGCGGTTATGGGCACCACGCCGCCGCGCCCTCCCCGCAGACGAACCCCTATGGCGGGCCGCCGACGAACCCGTATGAGCAGAACCCATACGGCCAACCTGTCTACACTCAACCGGCCTACACTGCGCCGGCGTACACGCAGCCGACGACCGGTCAGCTGCCTGCGCAGCCGTATCCCGGCCCCGGGGTCGGCGGATCGCCGCCCGCGGGGCCAGCTCCTGAGAAGAAGTCCGGAGGCGGCAAGGCGGCACTGGTCGTCGGCGCGTTGGTGCTGGCACTGGTGGCAGGTGGGATCGGCGGTGTGGTCGGTGCCAATGTGCTCGACGACAGCTCGTCGTCGGCGCACAACGGCCCGCTGGGTGGTGACCCGAACAGCAGTGACCAGGGCGTGGTGCCGGCCCCGGCCGGATCGGTTCAGGAAGTCGCGGCCAACGTGTTGCCCTCGGTGGTGTCCATCATCGTGCGGTCCGGCAATGCCGAGGGCGGCGGATCCGGGGTCATCCTGTCCGAGGACGGGGTCATCATGACCAACAATCACGTGGTCTCCGAGGCCGGTGCCGCCACCGCGAGTCAGGTGCTGGTGATCTTTTCCGATGGCACGCGCGCTCCGGCCCGCGTTCTCGGTGCCGATCCCATTTCCGACATCGCCGTCATCAAGGTGGACAAGAGCGGTCTCAAGCCGATCACCGTGGGCACCTCGAACAACCTCGCCGTCGGACAGGATGTGATCGCGATCGGCGCGCCGCTGGGCCTGGAGGGCACCGTCACCACCGGCATCATCAGTGCGCTCAATCGGCCGGTGTCGACGTCGCGCGAATCGGGTACCACGTCGGTGATCGACGCGATCCAGACGGACGCGGCCATCAACCCTGGCAATTCGGGTGGCGCGTTGGTCAACGCCAAGGGGGCGCTCATCGGGGTCAACACCGCGATTGCCACCCTCGGGGCGTCCGCCGAGCAGCAGGGCGGCAGCATCGGCCTGGGTTTCGCCATTCCCATCGATCAGGCGAAGCGGGTGGCCGATGAGCTGACCGAGACCGGCCAGGCCACCCAGGCAGGCCTCGGCGTGTCGGTGCGGGCCAACACCGAGGTCGACCAGCCCGGCGCCTACATCTCCGATGTGACCGCGGGGGGCCCGGCGGACAAGGCGGGTATCCCGCAGGGCGCGGTGGTGACCAAGGTCGACGACCGCAACGTCGCCAGCGGCGACGCGCTGGTCGCGGCCATCCGGTCGCACGCCCCGGGGGACACGGTCACCATCACCTATGTCATCAACGGGCAGACGAAGACCACTCAGGTCACCTTGGAGACCTTGCAGGTCGGGTGACGCCCGGAGCACGATCTTCCTGAACGGGAGCAGAAAGGCAGACAATGAGCGACACCGGATCCACCGCCATCGACCCCGACGACGTGGTCGCCGCAGACGCGGCTGCCCGTGAGTTCGTCGCACGTCATCGTGACGACGACATCCGGCCCACCGAGAGCGGCGACGAGATCGGGCGCGCACTGGTCGTGGTCGTGGATGATCGCGCAGCGCACGGGGAGGAACAGAGTCTGCTGGGGCCACTCGTAGGTGAGTTGCTGGCCGAGGCCGGGTTCCACGTGGATGCCACCGTCGCCGTCTCGGGTGACGAGGTGGAGATCCGTAATGCGCTGAACACCGCGGTGATCGGCGGCGTGGATCTCGTCGTGTCCGTCGGCGGGGTCGGCGTGGGCGCGCGCGACGTCACGCCGGAGGCCACCGAGCCGCTGCTCGACCGGCGTCTGCGCGGTATCGAGGAAGCGGTGCGCAGTTCTGGTCTGGCAGCGGGTTCCGCGGACGGGGGGCTCTCCCGCGGGTTGGCCGGCATCTCCGGTCAGACCCTGGTGGTCAACCTGTCCAACTCGCGTGCCGCCGTCCGCGACGGGATGGCGACCGTCGCCCCGCTGGCCAAGCACGTGATCGAGGAAATCAGCGAGTTCTAGAGTCGACGCCGAGTCCTCCTGTCCAGACCCGTGAACGGCGATGTGGAACAGTCACCGGATCCCCAAGAGACTGGCGGTTCCGGCGATGAACCACGTCGCCGGACCGGCTGGCGTGCCCGTCGGCGGATCGACGACGTGTTCGGTACCGACCTCCCGGACGTGACTTCCGACGAGTGTGAGGAAGGTCACAAGGGGGTAACGCACGATTGGTATGAGGTGAATCGTCCCCCTCATTGGGAATAAGCGAGCCACCTGCGACATAGCCGACCCAGCGTGTTTTCCCTCCGTTAACATTCTCATATCTAGCGATGGCGAATGTGAAGTTCAAGATCGGCAGTGTGGAACCTGAGACACGGCTGAACATAGCTGTTGCCCCGCTGGATATCGCTCCGATAACGTTCGCAACGACGAAGCGCGCGGTGCACTCGAGGGGGCACCGACGGGGAGTCCTGCGATCTGTCGCGAGTGACGACGCAGCAGTGACCAGGGGTGTGCGGAAGGTGACTTCCAGCGAACCGAAACCGACATGGGTTCGGTTGCGGGGCGGGGGTCCGCAGCCCACGAGGGTCGACCCGTGCGTACAGAGGTGTGCGCTGCGGGGCAACAACCGAATCCTGTGAGAGGGAACGAATGAGCAAGTTCAGCAAGCTTGGGCTGCGTCGCGCGGCCGGTGCATGCGCAGTTGCCGCAGTGGCGGCTGTCGGCCTGGCCGGTGTGGGGGCGGGCACTGCAGCAGCAGCTCCGCTGGCCAACGGCAGCAAGGTCATCGAAGGAATCGACGGTGAGCGGGTCTTCACCCAGCGCACCGGCGAGTCGCAGTACTCGGTTGCGCGTGTTGCTTACAACGGCGGCCTCGGACGCACCGCGCTGATCTCGGGCCTGTACAAGGCACAGGCCAGTGCCGGCGTCGGAGGCAACCTCAAGGTCCAGATCCTGGCCGGCTGCCAGATCGACGTCAGTGACATCGGAGCCAGTGGCTCCGGCGGCATCACCCTGTCGGCCACCCCGTCGATCTCCATCAGCGGTGGTCTGATGTTCCCGATCAGGCCGGGCGAGGCAGCACTCTACGACGTCACCGACAAGGACCTCTCGGACAGCGGTCTGGCTCAGATCCAGCTCCAGGATTTCGAGATCACGTTCCCCAACTGTGGCGGTTACGCATCGGCACGCAGCGTCACCAAGGTGATCGCGGCCAAGGGTTACGAGGTCAGTGACGACGATGACGTCGCCACCGGCGAAGGCACCCTCATGCAGTCGACGCTGTACGGCCAGCCGTTCTTCGTCAGCTGACCGGTAGCAGATACCAGCCACAACTCTCGAGACTTATCTGCTCCGCGCAGATCGACCTTCCACTAAGGGGAATCATGAAGAACATCATCACGCGTCGCGCAGCCGCGGCCGCCGGTGTCGCCGGCGTCGCGGTGATGGGCGTGACCAGCCTCGGCGCCGGTGGCGCCGCGGCGGCTCCGGTGCCGAACACCACCATCACCAAGACCCTCGTCGATGGCACCCCCGTCACGATCCAGCTGTTCGGCCAGAACGCCAACATCACCCAGCCGCTCATCCCGTTCCCGACCACCCGTGAGGTCTGGGTGTCGGGCAAGGTCCGCGTCACCGTCGGTGGCGAGGCCGAAGGCGGCACCGTGTCCGCCGGTTACATCGTGGGCTGCCAGGTCAGTGTCGGACTCGGCGCCGAGGGTGGTGTCACCGGCGGTGCTGAGGCGACCCCGAACACCGACGGCGGCGTTGACGTCGCTCCGGACGGTGCGGGCACCGCAGGCGCCAGCATCTCGCTCGGCCCGGGTGAGGCCGGCTACGTGCCGATCGTGCAGGAAGCCGACAGCGACGATGACGCCGTCAACTCCTACACCTTCACCGGCAATCGTGGCGGTGTCGCCTACAGCCAGGAGAAGTTCGGTGTGACCGGCTGTGGTGGTTACGCCGAGGCCAAGGCCAAGATCAAGGTCACGGTCAGCACCGACTCGGTCAAGGGTGTCATCACCCTGTACGGCCAGCCGTTCAGCCTGGGCTGATCGCATCGGGGTCCGCGATCGCGGACACCACAACATTCCGCAAGGGGCGGGATCGGGTAATCCGATCCCGCCCCTTGCGCGTGTGCGTTGCCGGACTTCCGGCGCAGATCAGCTCCCGAAGAACGGGAACGGGAAGAAGGGCTGCGGCTGCTGGCGACGACGCGGCTGGGGGCTCGGCGTGCGACGTGTGGAGCGATTGTTGGTGCGGCCCTTCTGGCCCGGCTTGTGCGGCATGCTGGTGCAACCTCCGTGTCGATTGTTTGTTGTCGGTGTCGGCGGATGTCTCCGTCGACTCCTGCGACAGTAGGGAGGCAACCTTGTCGTCGGCTGCCGGATCGGCTGTCAATGAGCTGGGAGCCGATGCGGCTGCCCCGCAACGACTTCGGGCCGCGCTCGAGGAGAGCGCGGCCCGAAGTCGTTGCGGTTTCAGCGGGAGTGACGTCCCGGTGCATCCGGCGGCGGGTACTCGCCGGGGAATTGTCCCTGCTGCGGATGGCTTCCCGGCGGGTAGGTGCCCTGCGGATAGCCGCCGGGAGGGTAGTTGCCCTGCGGAAAACTGCCCGGCGGCGGATACGACCCCGGTGCGGGTTGCGGTGTGGGATACGGCGGATTGGTGGCCGGGCGGGACTGGGCTTCCACGGCTGCCGGCGGGGGAGTGGTGAGTCGTTGTGTCGCACCCGGTTCCGCGCGATCAGACGGTGCGCCCGGCTCCCGCAGATGCTCGGGCAGATCGCTCTGGGCCTCTTCTTTGGCCTTCGATGTGCCTTCCGGATCGAGCAGATCCCGGATCTCGGTGAGCAACGAGACCTCGCTGACCTCCGACTTCTTCCCGAATCCGCCGAGCTCGGAGAGCTTGTTGTACGGCACGATGATCAGGAAGTACACGACGGCCGCGATGATCAGGAAGTTGATGACCGCGGTGATGAGGGCGCCGATGTTGACGAAGGTCGACGGGTTGTCGGTGATCTGGAAGCCGAGACCCTCGGCGGCGTCGGTCCCGATCGGAATCGCGTTGATCAGCGGCTGGATGATCTGATCGGTGAAGGCGGAGACGATGGCAGTGAAAGCCGCTCCGATGATGACCGCGGTGGCCAGCTCGACGACATTGCCCTTGAGTATGAAGTCCTTGAAGCCCTTGAGCACGGTGTGCGGTCCTCTCGTGTTCAGTTCCCGCTCTGTCCGGTATTCACTTCGCTTGCAGGTCAACGGTCATGAGTGCGCCAGACGCAGGCCGCGTTCGGCAAACCTATCCAGGATCGTAAACGACCATTGCACTGTTTCGCCGGAAGCGCGCCGTTTTGGCAGGTCAGTGCACGACGACGGTGAGCGGGCCATCTAGTCCGGCGGCGGCGACCTGGTGGGCGTCGCCCTCGTCCATGGCCAGCAACACGGGTCGACCGGGTCCGCTCCCCGGGGAGAGTGCGCTGGCGCTGCCCGGCCCGACGGTCAGGGCGACGATCGCGCCACGGGCGAGCACAGCGCTCGGCGCGGAGTCGTTGTCGCGCACGGTGAGTACGTCCACGACGTCGCCTTCGCGTAGTAACGATGCGACCGTGTCGTCGGCGAGCGCGACGGGCACCAGCCGCGCGTCCCGCCGTCCGGTGAGTTGTGTGGGCAGGTGTGCGGACAGGAGTCGGACGTCGGTGAGGATCTCGCCGCCGCGGACACGCCCCACCAGGGTGCGACCGATGGCGTCGGCAGTCATTCGCAATGCGCCTGTCGGGACCAGTCCACCCGGCGCGCTGGTCACGGTCAGGTCTTCGGGAGCGACGGTGTGTCCCGGGAGCAGATCGTGAGCCGCCACCACCACCGCGCGCGATTCGTCGCTGCGATGATCCACGACAGCCGTGATGATCGCGGCGATCACCAATGCTGTCGACACCGCCCTGCGGATGATGATCGACCGAGCCCACCCTGGATGCGTCAGATGTCGTACGCGGTCGACAAGGCGAGGGGACAGTTCGCTGCGGAACAAGGCCGGCATGCGGTCACGGTAGGCCCGCCGGTCCCGCGACCCGCGGGCTCGACAGTGATCTGTGGACAGCGGCCGCACCGTTCACAGCTCGCTGCCGCCATCAGGTGACGCGCGCACACCGAGATGGTCACAGCCCGACGCCGATACCCATCGGGGTCGTGGGCCGATTGGACCCGGTTGCAGGCTTCGGGGAGAATGACCGAACGGTGTGCCGGGAAGTCTGGTCGGCTCCTGTCGTCGAGTGGGCAGGGATGTAATACATGTGTGCCCGGCCTGCGACCGATGACCAGGAGAGTTGATGTCCACAGTTGGTGACCAACATTCGTCCGCCGCCGATCGCTTCCGTCGGTGGATCTCCCTCGACACCCCTAGTGGGGCACTGTTGCTGATCGCCGCGGTCGTGGCGGTGATCTGGGCGAACTCACCGTGGGAGGCGGCATATCACTCCCTCGCCGAATTCGAGTTCGGGCCGGCGAGCCTGCACTTGCATCTGTCGCTGGAGGAGTGGGCCGCAGACGGACTTCTCGCGATCTTCTTCTTCGTCGTCGGAGTGGAACTCAAACAAGAATTCGTGATGGGCAGCCTCCGCCAACCGAAACAGGCCGGTGTGCCCATCGCTGCGGCTCTGGGTGGGATGGTGGTGCCCGCACTGTTCTACGTCGTGATCGTCGGCGTCGGCGACCCCGACGCACTGAACGGCTGGGCCATCCCGACGGCAACCGACATCGCTTTCGCGCTTGCCGTGCTGGCGATCTTCGGGCGCGGGCTGCCGCTGGCGCTGCGTACCTTCTTGCTCACCCTGGCTGTGGTGGACGATCTGCTGGGCATCACCATCATCGCGACCTTCTATACCGAGACCATCGACTTCCTGATGTTGGTGATCGCGCTCGCGCTGATCGTGGTGTTCGCGTTCCTCGTGCGGATGCGGAAAACCCACTGGTGGATGCTCATCCCGGTCGCAGTGGCCGCGTGGGGATTCATGCACGCCTCGGGCGTGCACTCGACGGTCGCCGGGGTTCTCCTCGGTTTCGTGGTGCCGGCCAAATATGTGCACGGAGAGAAGGAATCGCGCACGCACCGGTTCGACGACGCGGTACGACCCGTGTCGTCGGCGGTGGCGCTGCCGATCTTTGCCTTCCTCGCCGCGGGGGTCACCGTGGTGGGTACCGATGCCGAGCTCATCCAGCCGGTGTCGATCGGGATCTTCCTCGGCCTCGTGGTGGGCAAGTTGATCGGTGCGATGGGGGTGACCGCGCTGATGACTCGGTTCACACCGCTGCGGTTGCCCGACTCGATCGGGGTGCGTGACCTGCTGCCGGTCGGTTTCCTGACCGGGATCGGCTTCACCGTGGCGTTGCTGATCGACGAGCTGTCCTTCGTGGACACCGATCCGCACGCCGAAGCCTCCAAGACCGCGATTCTGGTCGGCTCGCTGGTCGCGGCGACCTTGGCCGCGTTGTGGCTGCGGTGGGACGCGCGGCAGACACGTGCGGCGGATATGAACCGGGACAACGTGCCCGACCGCAACATCGACGTTATCGGCGGCTGACCTCCCACCGGCTCGCGCCGGCGGAACCCTTTTTCTCGCCGACGGAACCCTCTTTCTCGCCGACGGCACCCGCGGCCGCGCCGACGGCACCCGTGGCTGCGCCGGTGGAACCCACCATGCCGTTGACCGAACCTGCAATTGCGTCGACGGAACCCACATGCCTGCACCGTCGACGACGAGCCACCATCGAACTCCCGCAGGTCCTCACCGTGTCCCGCAACGACAACGGCCGTCTACCTCGTGAGGTAGACGGCCGTTGATTCGTCGGTCGATGGCCCGTTGGGCGCTCAGGGAGCGTCGGCGGTCTCGCGGGTCTTGCCCGTGACCGGGTCGTAGTTCTCCCAGAAGGTCGCGCCCATGATGCCGAGCGCTTTCGGATCGAAGGTCGGGTCCTGGCCCAACTTCTGCTGACGCTCGTAGTCGCGAAGCGCCTTGAAGGCGGGCTGTTGCAAGATGATGATGCCCACGATGTTGAGCCAGGCCATCAACCCGACGCCGATGTCGCCCAGTGTCCAGGCCTCCGACGCGGTCGACACGCATCCGATGACCACCGACACCAGGATCAGCGCCTGCAGCAGTAGTGTCAGGTTGGCGCCGAGCGTGCTACGCAGCGGCTTGATCTCGATCGTCGCAGCCTTGCCCATGAGGAACCGCAGGTTGGTCTCGGCCATGTAGTAGTAGGCGATGATCGTGGTGATGCAGAAGAACAGCAGCGAGATCGCCACGAACGAGGAACCGGCGCCGCCCCAGAACGAGTCGAAACCGGTCTGGACGAAGGTCGGGCCCACTGCCACGTCGGCCGGCAGGATGCCGCCCTCGGCGATGACCGAACCGTCGGCGGATTCACCTTCGAACACCCGGTAGGCACCGGTGGACAGGATCAGGAACCCGGTCGCGGTGCAGATGAACAAGGTGTCGACGTAGACCGCGAACGCCTGGACCAGTCCCTGCTTGGCCGGGTGTGAGACCTCGGCGGCGGCCGCTGCATGCGGGCCGGTGCCCTGACCGGCCTCGTTCGAGTAGATACCGCGCTTGACGCCCCACATGATCGCCGAGCCCAAGATGGCGCCGAACGCCGCATCCGCTCCGAAGGCGCTCGCGAAGATCGTGCTGATGACGTTGGGAACCTCCGAGGCATTGAGAGCCACGATGATGATGGCGAAGAAGATGTAGATCACGGCCATGAACGGCACCACGATCGAGGCGAAGCTGGCGATGCGTTTGACCCCGCCGATGATGACGAACGCCAACACGATCACCGACCCGACCGCCACGACCCATTCGGAAAGTCCCCAGGCTTCGTTCATGGCGACCGCCATCGAGTTCGACTGGACGCTGGGCAGCAGCAGTCCGCAGGCGAGTACGGTGACCGCGGCAAAGACCAGGCCGTAGACCTTGAATGCGCCGCTCGCGTTGGTGTGGGCCATCGCCCGGCTGAAGTAGTAGGCCGGACCGCCGCGGTACTCGCCGGTCAGTCGGTCCTTGGTCTTGTAGATCTGGCCCAGGGTGCACTCCACGAACGACGTGGACGCACCGAGGAAGGCGACCACCCACATCCAGAACAGCGCACCCGGACCGCCGAAGGCGATGGCCGTGGCGACACCGGCGATGTTGCCGGTGCCGACGCGGCCCGCCAGGGAGATGGTCAGTGCCTGGAACGAGGAGACCCCCGACGGTGACTTCTCGCCGCGGAACATCAGCCGGATCATCTCCGGGATCTGACGAACCTGGACCAGCCGGGTTCGTATCGAGAAGAAGACGCCTGCGGCCAGGCAGAGGAACACCAGTGCGTTGCTCCAGATGTAGCCGTTGATATCGCTGAGAAAATCGCTCATCGGCGGAGTCCGCCCTCTCGGAGTCAGATGACCGGTCCCGGGTCCCCGCACCCGGAGTTCATGTGCGTAACACAATCGCATGTCGACCGGCGGGCCGCACGATGAACGGACATCGTTGGCACTCGGAATGGCGGAGTGCCAAAATCGGTTACACTGTGCAACGATCACTAGTCTTCCGGAGGTTATCGGTGCCCACTTACTCGTATGCGTGCACGGAGTGCGACAACAAGTTCGACATCGTGCAGTCGTTCTCCGACGATGCACTCACCGAGTGCCCGCAGTGCACTGGCCGACTCCGCAAGCTGTTCAATTCCGTCGGCATCGTGTTCAAGGGCAGCGGTTTCTATCGCACGGATTCGCGCAAGTCGTCGTCGGCGAGCGAATCGTCGTCGACGTCGGAATCGTCGAGCAGCTCGTCGTCCGGCAGCTCCTCGGATTCGTCGAGCAGTTCGTCGGCGAAGTCCGACAGCACGTCGGCCACGGCGCCGGCCGCGTCCTGACCTGACCTGCTTCCCGCTCCGCGCGGCACAACGCAACGACGGGTCAACCCAGCTCGCGGAACCCACCGTCGGGTGTCAGAGCCCACCGGACACGGACGTCGTGCGGCGCGGCGGGTAATGATTCGACGAGTTCGTCGTCGTAGACCACCGCGATGATCTCGGCGGTCAGCCCGGTCAGCGTCCGGTCGTAATACCCGGCTCCGCGGCCGAGTCGGTTTCCCGTCTTGTCCACGGCATAGGCGGGCACGAAGATGACCGACGCCGCCTCGACGGCGTCGGAGCCCAATCGATGTCCGATCGGTTCCAACAACCCCCAGCGTCCACGCGCCAACGACTCGGCGCCGTCGTAACGCACCCAGTCGAGCGCGGTGGGTTCGCCTGCCGGTACCGCCGGCACGATGACGGACACCCCGCGGTCGATGAGCGCGTCCAGCAGACCCGGTGAGCCGGGCTCGGCGCCGAACGGGACATAGGCGGCGACGGTGACGTCGTACTCGAGCCGGAAGGGTGCCGATGAGACCCATCCGGCCAGGTTGTCGGCCGCCTGCTTGCGTGCCGCGAACGGTCGCGCCACCCGGCGCTGTTCGAGTTCGGCTCGCAAACGTCTCTTGGTGGATCGCACCCGACCGCCCTCTCCTCGTCCGCCTCGTCGGACCACGCCGTGAAACATCGCACCCGGGAATCTGCTGGCCACACGACAGGATGTTGCCGGCAAACAGCACTAGGGTGGTCGCATGAGCACCAGTGACGTGAGCCAGAATACCGACGTGTTCACCGAATACGAATCCGTGCCCAACACCCCACCGATCCCGCGAACCGCGGTGGTTCCCGCAGCGGGTCTGGGTACGCGGTTTCTTCCAGCAACCAAAACCGTTCCCAAAGAGTTGTTGCCGGTGGTGGACACTCCCGGAATCGAACTCGTCGCCGAGGAGGCGAAATCGGCGGGCGCCGAGCGACTCCTGATCGTCACCTCGCCAGGCAAGGACGGCGTGGTCGCGCACTTCGTGGAAGACCTGGTGCTGGAGAACACCCTTGCCACGCGCGGGAAGGCGGCGATGCTCGCGAAGGTGCGCAAGGCTCCCTCTCTACTCGAGGTGGCGTCGGTGGTTCAGGAGAAGCCGCTCGGACTCGGACACGCGGTCGGTTGTGTCGAGCCGTACCTGGACGACGATGAGGACGCCGTCGCGGTGCTCCTGCCCGACGACCTGGTGCTGCCGGGCGGGGTGCTGGAAGTGATGTCACGTACGCGACAACGTCGTGGTGGATCGGTGCTGTGCGCGATCGAGGTGCCCGAAGATCGCATCAGCGCATACGGGGTCTTCGAGGTGGAGGACCTGCCCGACGCCAACAACCCGAACGTCAAGCGGCTCAAGGGCATGGTCGAGAAGCCGGCCGCCGAGGACGCGCCTTCGAATCTCGCCGCCGCCGGGCGATACATCTTGGACCGCAAGATCTTCGACGCGTTGCGTCGAATCGAACCGGGCGCGGGTGGGGAATTGCAGCTGACCGACGCGATCGCGCTGCTGATCGAGGAGGGCGAGCCGGTTCACGTCGTGGTCCATCACGGGACGCGGCACGACCTGGGCAATCCGGGCGGGTACCTGAAGGCCGCGGTTGACTTCGCGCTCGATCGCGACGACTACGGGCCCGACCTCCGCGACTGGCTCGGCAAGCGCCTCGCCGACAGCTGACCGACGGCGACGACAGCGCGCCTGCGCCATTCGGCGGCAACCTCCGGCTAATGTCTGGTCAAGTCTGTCAGCCGAGATGGGGCGAGAGGTGAGATGCGTTCGGTCGAAGATCATCTGACCCGGGTGACCGCTGCCGCGGTGGCGCCGCGGCCGGTGCGTGTCGCGATCTCTGAGGCGCAGGGCCTGATGTGTGCCGAAGAGGTGGTCACCGAACGGCCCATGCCCGGCTTCGACCAGGCCGCGATCGACGGCTATGCGGTGCGGGCGGTCGATGTGGACCTGGCCGGCACGATCGCACCCGAAGACATCGAGGACTTCGATCCCGGTGGGGCGGAGCTGGTGGATCTCGAACCCGGCACGGAGATGATCGTGTCCCTGCCGGTGGTCGGGTCGGTGGAACCCGGCGCACGCACACCCACCCGGCTGCAGCCGCGCCAGGCGGTCCGCGTGGAGACCGGCGCGCCGATGCCCACACTGGCCGATGCCGTCGTCCCGCTGCGGTGGACCGACGGCGGCGAGAAGAAGGTCAAGGTCGGCCACGCAGTCGAGAGCGGTGACTATGTTCGCCGGATCGGCGACGACGTGCAGCCCGGCGACGTCGCGGTGCGTGCCGGATCGATCATCGGGCCCGCGCAGGTGGGTCTGCTGGCAGCGGTCGGCCAGGCGCGCGTGATGGTCCATCCGCGGCCGCGGCTGTCGGTGATCTCGATCGGCAGCGAACTCGTCGACATCGATCGTTCGCCGGGGCCGGGACAGATCTACGATGTCAACAGCTACGCCTTGGCGGCCGCGGCCCGCGACGCCGGTGCCGACGTCAACCGGGTGGGCATCGCCGAACGGGAGATCTCCCGAATGCGGGAAGTCGTTGAGGCGCAACTGATCCGGTCCGAGATCGTGGTGATCTGCGGGGCCGTGGGAGGCAGTGCGTCGCGGGCCGTCGCCGAGGCGCTGAGTGATCTGGGTGAGCTCGAGATCCTCCGGGTGGCGATGCACCCGGGGTCGGTACAGGGATTCGGTCGTCTCGGGCGCGACGAGGTGCCGACCTTCCTGTTACCGTCCAATCCGGTCAGTGCATTGGTCACCTTCGAGGTGATGGTGCGCCCGTTGATCCGGATCGCCCTCGGCAAACGTCAGCCGATGCGACGGGTCATCACCGCCCGGACCATCGGACCGATCGCCTCGGTGCAGGGCCGTAAAGGCTATCTGCGCGGCCAGTTGATGCGCGACGAGCGTTCCGGTGAGTACCTGGTGCAGGTGATCGGCGCGTCGCCCACGGGCAGTTCCCACCTGCTCGCCGAACTCGCCGAGGCGAATTGTCTGATCATCGTCGAACCGGATGTGGAGGAGCTGGCCATCGGCGATGAGGTCGAGGTCGCGTTCCTGGCGCAGCGCGGTTGACGCGGACATAAACTCACTCTCGTGTTGAGGTGGTTGTCGGGGGCGCAGATCAATCCTGGCTGGCCCGCGACATTGGGTCCCCTGCATACGCAGGCGGGCGCGGTGATGTTGCGCCCGGTCAAGATGCGCGACGCCAAGGCCTGGAGCACGTTGCGCATCCGAAACCAGAACACGCTGATGCCGTGGGAGCCGACCGGGATCGGGTCGTGGGCCGAACGTCACCAACCCAGTGCCTGGCCACCGCTGTACTCGGTGCTCCGGTCGGAGGCCAAACGCGGCAGTGTGTTGCCCTTCGTGATCGAGCTGGACGGCGTCTACATCGGGCAGCTCACCATCGGCAATGTGCAGCGCGGTGCGGTGCGCAGCGCGTGGATCGGGTATTGGGTCGACGCATCACATGTCGGCCAGGGAATCGCCACCGCGGCAGTGGCGCTCGGTGTGGATCATTGTTTCGGTCAGGTCGGGTTGCATCGTCTCGATGCCACCGTGCAACCCGCCAACGTCGCTTCCCAAGCGGTCCTGACGAAGGTCGGCTTCCGTCGCGAGGGCTTGTTGGAGCGCTACATGGACGTCAACAAGCGCTGGCGTGATCACATCCTGTTCGCGTTGACCGCCGAAGAGGTCACCGGCAGTGCCGCAGAGACACTCGTCCGGTCCGGGCGCGCTTCCTTTCACTGAGCCCCCCTCGCGCGCGGCGGGCTGAGAGCGCCCTGTGAATCCGTCGAATGTTCATGGGCCTCGGCGCGTCTGCGCTGGGTGCACTGTCCGTGCGCCTAAATTGTGAGGTGGCCTCGTGTAACCAGAGTGAAAGAAGGGAGAGTCGCATGCCGAACTCAGTCTTGTGGGTCTGCCTCGTGGCCGTATGGCTTTTCGTGCTGGTTCCGATGGTCATCAAGGGCCGACCGCAGATGCGGAAATCCACAGTGGCCGCGAAGGAGACGCGTCTGTTGCACCGCGGCGGGACGCGAACCCGCAGCGACCGTCGACGCTCGGCCGGATCTCACCCGCATGACCCGTCGTGGACGTCGCGGCGCGCGAAGTCCGACCGCGCCGAGTCGGCCACCACGGTCCTCGACGAGGAGGATGACGAGCGGGCCGAAGGCGACCAGTCCGACGTCGAGAACGTCGATTCCGATCGGTTCGACGCTGACCACGACACGATCTCTGCCGATGCGGACGCCGACGACGACGCAGTCCAGACGACGATGCGGCGCGCGAGGGTGGCCGACACCGTTGCGCCGAGCGTCGACGACACCGACGGTTCCGATATCTCCGCCGATTGCGACCTGGAAGACGAGTCGGACGCGGACCACGATGCCGATCACGACGAGGAGATCACCCTCGACGGAGAATTCGTCGACGCCGAGCGTGACGACGTCGACGAGGAACTCGACGACGTGGAGGATGCCGAGATCGCCTCGATGGAGGAGACGGCGACCGGGGAGCACGAGCCGGCCGACCTGGATGACGGTGACCTAGAGGGACCGACTGACGATCACGAGTTCGACGACGAGTTCGTGGACAGCGATTCCGAGTTCGCGACCGACGACGCCGATGACGCCGATGACTACGAAGATGATTACGACGTGGACGACGAGTATGGCGCCGACGACGAGTTTGACGAGGTCGAGTTCGACGACTCGAATGACTATGACGCTGACGACTATGCGGACGCCGACGAGTACGACGATCTGGCGGATGACGTCGAGACCGACCGCGACGGTGTGGCCGAGGCGCCCGCCCGTTCCCGGCGGCGAAGCGCGGATACCGCTTCGCGGTCGCGACGACGTTCGGTGTACTCACCGGATGCCCGCCAGTCCGAACTCCGCTACCGGGAACGTCAGCGTGTTCTGATCGGATTGCTGACGCTGCTGGTGATTGCCGGTGGCGTCGGCTTCTTCGTCGGGTTAGCCGGCTGGATCGCCACCGGTGTCCTCGCCGTGATGCTCGTGGCCTACCTCGGCTACCTGCGCCGGACCGTCGCGCTGGAGCAGAAGATTCGCGCTCAGCGGGCCGCACGGGCGCGCCGGTCCGAACGTGAACTCGCGTCGCGTCAGCGTCGGGCCGACGCGGCGGCGGCGTTCGAATCCGCACCGCCGCCGCCCCGGTTGCGGCGACCCGGGGGTGCCACAGTTCTCGAGATCGACGACGAGGACCCGGTCTTCGACCATCTGCCGCCGTTCCAGCGTCGGCGCATCATGCGCGAGGACGACGGCCTCAGGCGGGTCGCCGGCTGATCGCCGCAGGGTGATCGGCGATCCACTTGCGGCCGCGACGCGTTGCCTGTGACAACGCGAGGCGTTCCCCGATATAGGTCACCGGAGCCCCGACCACCGGGATGTAGGCGAGCATCCGCAATGGCAGGACGGGCTGCGGACGCCGATCGAACTCGTCGGAAAGACCGCGCAGGATCGTGGCGATGTCCCAGATCGCGCCGATCAGCGTGGTGCCGTGGTGCTGGTCGGCGTCGTGCGCGTCGGTGTCGGCGCGATCGGCAGCGTGGTCGACCGTGGTGGCCGACATCTCCCGGTTGCACAGCACCGACGCCAGCAACTGCACCTGGTGGGCGCGGTCGGTGACCCCGTACTCGCGGGCGATGGCGATGAGCACGATGGCCTGATTGGCGAAGCCGAGCACGGAGGCCAACGGAAGTCGACGCGTCCAGCCGCCGAAGACGCCGGGGTAGGCCACGGCCACTGTGTTGACGGTGCCGATCCGATTGACCCACCAATCGGCGCGGTCGTGCATCGAGCGGCGCGTCCAGCCCTGCGTGCCCGGCCAGTCGGCGGCGTCGAGGCCCTGGGCGAGTAGATGCAGCGCGCGTTGTACTCGGGAGTCGGGGTGGGGGTCGTCGTGGAAGGTGTGCTTCTTGAGCCCCAGTGGGTCGCGCCGGGCCAGCGTGTCGAGCACCGGGTTGATACCGGCCACGGCCCGGTCGAGCACCCCCGCGACCTGGTCATCGGACATTTTCGCCATGCCGCGAGGTTAGCCCGCTCCCGGGCCGGCAAACATTTCGCCGAGTCCGCGAGCGAGCCGGTTTCGTGGCGGTGCGGTGGTTTGGTTGCACCGGGGTGCGGGCTGCTAGAGTGGCCAACGGCCGGTCACACGACCGCCCGGGGCTATGGCGCAGTTGGTAGCGCGACTCGTTCGCATCGAGTAGGTCAGGGGTTCGATTCCCCTTAGCTCCACAGAATCCGCCTTGAATGCACCCGACACAGCGCCGCCGCCGACACAATGTCGACGGCGGCTTTGCGTCGGGCGCTTTTGTCTGGAGCATTTCGGTGTCGAGTGCGGTGAGGGTACTCACGCCTGGCCGATCGTCGATCCGCTCCGCCGCGAGCGACGTATATTCTCCGGTGTGCTGTGTGAATTAGTGCCCCGCGCCGGAAGTTCGTTGATGAGTTCGACGTGCAGGCAGTGCGTCGCCTCGTTGGCGTCACCGCCCAGAGGGGCGTGATCTTGGATGGCAGACCGTCGGGGTGACCATACAGGTCAGGGTGACGAGCAGGCGGGGCGCCGAGCGATGCTCGTGGTCGCATCCATGGCGCAACCGGTGATCGTTATCGGCGCTGATGGATGCGTCGAGATCGCCAACGCGGCCGCGCGCAGCGTGTTGGATCTGGGATCTGACATCACGAGGGCGCGAATCGACGATGTCGGCCTCGACTTCGCCGCCACCGAGATGTCACCGATTCTCCGGTGCGTGCAGGCCGGGGAACCCTTCGACGATCACATCGCCACGATCATCGCGCCGCAGGGACGGCGCTGGCTGTCGTGCAGCGGCCGCCAGATCGCGCACGACGGGACGCTCGCGGCGGTGGTCACGTTCACCGATATCACCGAACGTCACCAGGAAACCGCTCGACTCGAGTGGGACGTGAGTCGATTCGAATGGCGGGCGTTTCACGATGATCTGACGGATCTGCTGAACCGCGCAGGCACACTCGCCGCCATCGGCGATCACTTGGCGACGCGTTCGGCGCCGCTGGACAGCGTGGGCGTGTACTACGTGGATCTCGATGGTTTCAGGGTGATCAACGATTCGTTGGGGCGGACGGTCGGCGACGACATCCTCACCGCGGTGGGCGGCCGGTTGCGGGACGCCTTGGGCACCGATGCCGCCATCGGCCGACTCGGTGGCGATGAGTTCGTGGTGGTCGAGCTCATCCGCGACGACCTGAGCGCGCGCCTCGAGAACCAGGTCTCGCGCATCCGAGAGCTCGTGGACCAGCCCATTGCGCTCGACGGGCGAACCGAACGGATCACCGCGTCGGTGGGGGTGGCCGTGGCCCGCCATTTGGTGGATGATCCCGCACCGGTAGACATGTTGCGCGACGCCGAGATCGCCTTGCAGGAGGCGAGGACGAACTCGGCCGGCCGGCCGTACACCTCGTTTCGCCCGCAGTACCGTTCGGACCGGTTGCGGCGGCAACGCATCGAGTACGAACTACGGAACTCGGTGAATTCCGACCCCGGCCAGCTGTACTTCGACTATCACCCGGTCGTGGATGTCGGGCGCGGGCACGGGCGGGTCGCGCTGGAGGCGCTGATGCGTTGGCGCCACCCGGAGTTGGGCCAGGTGTCGCCCGGTGAGTTCATCGCGATCGCCCGGCGCACTGATCTGATCGAACAACTCGGAGCACACCTCGTGGACACCACGATGCGTGAGTTCGTCGTGAACGAGCGGACGACCGATGGACTGACGTTGTGTCTGAACTTCACTCGTCGTGAACTGGCCGACCGTCACTTCGTACCGCGCCTGCAGTTGGCGCTCGGTGACGCCGGATTGGACCCCGGCCGCTTGTGCGTGGAGGTCTCCGAGCGAGATCTCGCCGCCGGGGACCGCACGGGCATCCGGGCGACGATGACGTCGATCCGCGACCTCGGATGCCAGCTCGCCATCGATGACTTCGGTACGGGCGGAATGTGTTTGAGCGACCTGTACCAAATGCCCATCACCACCATCAAGACGGCCAAGGCGTTTGTCGACGACATGGAGGACGGCGCGGCCGACGAGGCCGACCGCGCCGAACAGATGTTGACCGGCATCGCATCCGCCGCGCACGCGTTGGGGATCACGGTGATCGCCGAGGGGGTGGAGACGTCTCGGCAGGCTGCGGCGATCGTGCGCGCCGGGTGCGACTTCGCCCAGGGGTTCTTCTACGCCTTCCCGCAGCGGCTGGTCGACATCGACTGAGTGTGGTCAGTGCACCAGGATGCGCCGCGCAAATCCATTCAGGTGCCTGCGCAAGGTGGCAATTCGCTGTTGCCGAACCGCTTCGGGGTCGTCGCCGGCGAAGATCGCCGACGGCCTGGTCCGAACGTTCGCCGAACACTCGAACCGCGAACACATGAGAATGCCCACCGTGTCGCCTTTGCGCCCCGCGGCTCCGGCGAGTTTGGCGCTGTAAAACGACACTTCGTTGGGCAGGTGGACATCTTGGCAGAACGAGCATTGCGGCCGGGTTCGTGGTTGCCGACCGCCCAGGCGCAGCATGATTCCGACGTCGGTGTCGTCGTGTGGAATGACGAGATAGCCGACCTGCGGCAGTTTTGGATCCCGCCAACCCAGGAAATCCATTTCCTCCCAACGCAATTCGGTATAATCGAGCGGCAGGCTCAACGCCTTGCGCTCGCGGACCGAGGCGTTGACGAGCGAGGAACGGATAGCGGATTCGGTAAGTGCATACATGTGTATCGATGACCTCATGTCGTGGGGTGTGAAGGCATGCGTCTGCCGACGTGGTCCGAGCGGAGTCACGTCGACGGGGCAGGGCGGTCAGTTGTCGGCGCGCACGACGCCGGCAACCTCCGCACACCCGGTGGGCAACGACACGAATGAGTACACGGTGGGTCATCGTCGTCGTCGACGGTTGAGGTGTCAACGTCATTTCGGCTGCCGCGCATGTCACCAGGAGCAACAGGCATGACGCGCATCACGATGATTTGGCCGGGTCGACGGGCCTCGCGTAGCCTGGTCTCATTGATGCACCGATCAGGTGCGGTCAACGCGTCGTAGAACGCTTCTTCGACAGGCTTCAAGCGCCTGCTCTTTGACTTCATACGGCGAACGAACACGCACAGATGCGTCTTCGCCATCCGACCCCGACCCGCGGTCTGACGCTGCTCGGTGTCCACAGAGAAAGACGGACCTTGTCCACTACTTTTGCTTCACTCGGCGTACCTGCCGAACTCGTCCGTGTCCTCGCTGCCGAGGGCAAGACCGAGCCGTTCCCGATCCAGGCCGAGACCCTCGGCGACACCCTGGCCGGCAACGATGTGATCGGTTCCGGCAAGACCGGCTCCGGTAAGACCCTCGCATTCGCCATCCCGATGGTCGCCGGGTTGGCCGAGATGGAGGTCACCCGACGACCGGGCGCACCCACCGGCCTGGTGCTGGCGCCCACCCGCGAACTCGCGACCCAGATCGCCGCGGTGCTCACCCCGTTGGCCAAAGCGCTGAACCTGACCGTGACCACCGTCTTCGGTGGCGTCCGCCAGAATCGGCAGGAGGAGGCGTTTCGCCGTGGGGTCGACATTGTGGTCGCGTGCCCCGGTCGGCTCGAAGACCTGATGGGCCAGGGCATCGTGCGACTCGACGATGTCGAGATCACCGTGCTCGACGAGGCGGATCACATGGCCGATCTCGGCTTCCTTCCCGGTGTCACGCGCATTCTTGCCGCCACCCCGCGCGACGGGCAGCGCATGCTGTTCACCGCCACGCTCGACAACGGGGTCGACAAGGTCGCCAAGCGCTTCCTGAGCAAGCCGACTGTGCATTCCACCGAGGAGACCACGGCTCCGGTTCAGATGACCCACCACGTCTTCGAGGTCGACCCGGGCGCCAAGAACGATCTTGTGCGCGAGCTCGCCTCCGGGCGCGGGCGTCGAATCCTGTTCACCCGCACCAAGCATCAGGCCAAGAAGCTGGCCAAGAAGCTCACCGACGGCGGAATCCCGGCCGTCGACCTGCATGGCAACCTCAGCCAGGCCCAACGCGACCGGAACCTCAAGGCCTTCGGTGGCGACGGGGCGCGCGTGTTGGTGGCCACCGACGTCGCGGCGCGTGGCGTGCACGTCGACGGTGTGGAACTCGTGGTGCACGTCGACCCGCCCGCCGAGCACAAGGCCTACCTGCACCGTTCGGGACGTACCGCACGCGCGGGCAGCAGTGGCGACGTGGTCACCGTCTGCCTGCCGGATCAGCGCCGCGACGTCGCGGGACTGCTGCGTAAGGCAAACATCAAGGTGGCGCCGACCCGCGTCGATGCGGCCTCCGTCGAGGTCGACGATCTCATCGGCCCCCGCGCCGAGTTCGTGGCGCCGCAACCCAAGCCCGTGCAGAATCCGCCCCGTAACGCCGCACCCCGTGGCCAGCGCGGCAATGGCGGACGAGGACGTGGGCAGGGCGCGCGTCGCCCGAGTGACGGCCAGCGGCGGCGTGGTGGCACCGCCCGCCGTGGTGGCCGCGGTGCTGCCGCCGCGGCTAGCCGGAGCAGCGCGGGAGCGCGGTAGATCGCAGGGCACCAGCGTCGTGCGGAACGTGAGGCCGACCACCCGGGTCGGCCTCACCGCGAGTTCACGCGACGCCGAGCGCTCGCATGCCGGCCGTGACGCCGGCCGCGAGCAGGATCACGATCATCAGGGGTGCCCGGCAGACTGCTGCGACCACGCCGACGGCCACTCCGGCCGGACGGGCCCAGCCGGCGAACTCCTGACCGGCGAACACCGCGCCCGTCACCGCGACACCGACGAGCAGCAGGATCGCCGCCCGGTCGAGCAACGCGGCCGCGGTCGGGCTCACCTCGTAGCGGTTGCGTAACGCCGGTCCGGCCACCCGGATGAGGTACGTACCGACAGCGAGCAGTGCCGCTCCGGCCAGCAGGTCGATGGTGCTCATGGTGCGTACTCCTGCAGTTGATGGTCGACGGGGGTGCCCTGGGCGGCCGGGGTGCCACGTCTGTCTCCGGGGTCGCGTGCGATCACGGCCAGACCGGCCAAGGCGCACAGGATGGGCACCCCGGCCGGTAGGAGCGGTGTCGCCGCCACGGCTGCTGCTCCGCCGACAAGGGCGGCGCACAGCGTTTTTCGTTCGCGCAGTGCGGGGATGGCGAGTGTGGCGAGCAGTGCGGGGAAGGCTGCGTCGAGACCGAGCGACGCCGGGTCCGCGACGATCTCGCCGATCGCGACCCCGATGGCCGACCCGAGTGGCCAGCTGACCAGCACTCCGGCGCCGCAGAGAAGGAAGGCGGCGCGAGCCCGCCGCTGATCGGTTTCGACGGCCGTGACCGCGGCGGTCTCATCGTTGATCAGGTGGGCGGCGAGCGCTGTCGGCCATCCGCGTGGAAGGAAGCGCCCCATCGACAGTCCGTAGCCGAAATTGCGTGTGTTGACCACCAGACCGGCGAGCGCGGCGAGTAGGGGCGCACCGCCCACCGCGATGATGCCGACGAACACGAACTCCGAGGAGCCGGCGAGGACCACAGTCGCAATGACGACGATCTGCCACCAATCCAGGCCTGCGGAGTGGGCGGTGACGCCATACGACGCGCCGATGACCAGCACGGACATGCTCATGACGAGCACTGTGCGAACAGTGGCACGATCAAGTGTTCTCCGAAGCGAACGCATGTCCACTATAGTGGACCTATGCCAGGTGTTCGTCAAGATGGACGATCGTCCTATGAATCGAACGATCCGACGGATGTTGCTCCGTCGGATCCCAAACGCGTCGTTGCTGCCGCGCTCAAGCGGGAACGGACCCGGGCGGGATTGTCGATCGGCGAACTGGCTCGGCGCGCCCGGATCGGGAAGTCGACCCTGTCGCAGCTGGAGACCGGCGAGGGGAACCCGAGTGTAGAGACGCTCTGGGCACTCTCGACGGCGCTGGGAGTGCAGTTCTCGGCATTGTTGGACACACCGACCCGGTCGGTGGAGGTGATTCGATTCGGCGACGGTCCACTCATCCCGGCTGCCGCAGCCGACTACTCGGCGACCCTGCTGTCGACAGCACGGCCCGGAACGCGGCGCGACCTGTATCTGATCCGTGCGCAGCCGGGTGAGCCGAGAATCTCCGCGCCGCACGCCCGCGGCGTGGTGGAACTGGTGGTGATCAGTAGCGGTAGAGCGAAAGTCGGGCCCACCGGCAGCGAGGTGGAACTGGCCGCGGGTGACTACGTGTCGTATGCGGGCGATGTCGAGCACGTGTTCGCCGCGCTCGAACCCGAAACCGTTGCCGTCATGATCAGTGAATCGACCTGATCGCGGAATGATGCCTATCGGCGAAGGATCTGATCACGCCGGTGCGAAGCGGCGGCAGAGACCGGCGGCCAGCCACGGGCGCGCGCCCCAGGCGAACGCCCGGCCGGTCACGGCCGCCCACGTCGGCGACATCCGTCCGTACGCCGCCAGCATGGCTACCACCGGGTCGACACTGATGTGCACGTCGGGATGGCGCGACTGCGGTGGGTCGATCACGAGTCGGCCGTCGGTGAACTCGTAGACATACCTTTCGTCGCACCCGCGGAGGCGGATGTCATAGGTCGCCGAATGTCCGCCGCACGATGACTCCACCAGCCACCGAGGCAGCACCTGATGGCGCCCGCGCGCCACGAGGGGCGCCACCTTCGGGTCGATCTGCCACGACGCGCCGACGGCGGTGGCCACGTCGTGACCGTGGATGAGGAACTCGCCGATCAGGATGCCCAGTGCCGCGTCGGACCGAACCTGTGAATCCGCATCGAAGTTCATCACCGGTACCCGGGCGCCGAAATGTGACACGGTGTAGAGGAGGCGGTCCAGGTCGTCGAGGAATCGCTCGGTCAGCCGATGGATGTCCCGGGTCGACATGTTCGCTATCTGCTTGGCGTTGAAATCGGGTAGGTCCGTGGGCCGGCGCGGCCACGAACCCGTGCCCTCGATCAGTTCGAGGTAGCGGCCCGGCGTGGCGGCCACGTGGCCGAGGCAGTCGACCACGGTCCATCCCGGGGTGCTCGTGAGGCGGGCGTCGGGTTCGGCGACGGTCCGCACCAACTCGGCGAAACGTTCCCCCGAATCGCGCGCGGCGTCGATGTAATCGAACCGCGAGTACATTGTCCTCACCCGTGGCACCCCCTGAACAAGTGGATGCCAGGATATCTCGGAACCGTTTGGCGGACAGGGGAATCACGACTGTTCACCTGGAATGTGCGGTGGTGAACTCAATTGCTGTCAGTGATCTGGTGTGCGCCGCCGCAGTGTGAGATCTGGGACAGTTGTCTCAGTCGGTGGCCCCCGATGGCGCTGCCTGCCTCGTCAGATCACCGGCTCTTCGCCTCGGGTCGATGCTTCGCCGGACCGCACGACAATCACGCCGACGACGATCAACACACCACCGACGAGTTGCACAGCGGTGGGTAGTTCGGCGAGTGCTGCCCAGGCGAAGGCGACTGCGAACAGCACTTCGGACAGTCCGACGAAACTCATCACCCGCGACCCCAGGCGTCGGCCGGCGGCAATACCCATGGAGTAGGCAACAGCCGCGCTCACCACCCCCAACACGACAGCTGGTACCCACCACGGCATCGACCGGCCGGCGAGCGTCACGTCGAGTGACGACGTCGCCATCGGCAAGACCCCCACCAGGCCGGCCACTGCGAGGATCACCGCACCAACCGTGAGCCCGCCCGCCGCCAGCGTCAACGGCGGTAGCGCGATCCGGTCGTCGGCGGAGATCACGAAGTATGCCGCCGCACCCACCATCGCGATCAGGGCCCACAAGACACCGATCACGTCGGTGCCGACGTCACCGCGCAGATCGAGCACGAGTGCGAGACCTGCCAGCGCAATCACCGCACCCATGATGGTCAGCCGCCCGGGGCGTTGGCGGTGACGCAGCCACATCCAACCGATGACGGCCACGGGTGCGGTGTACTCGATCAGCAGCGCGACCCCCACCTGCAGGTAGGTCACCGCGTAGAAGTAGGCGAGCTGGCAGGTGGCCACGGCGAGAGCGCCGTAGGCGAGCAGGATCGGCCATGCGTGGCGCAGCGCACCCCAGCGGCCGCGCAGTGCGACGACTCCGGGAACGAGAAGAATCGCCGCGCCGAGCGCGATCCGTACGGTCACGGTGGCGCCGGCGGTCCACCCGGCATCGATCATTGCCCGGGCGAGCACGCCGGACAACCCGAAGGCGGCCGAGGAGCCCAGGCCGAGCACCAGACCCGTCGACGTGCGTGACCGGATTGTCACGACACCGGTCGGCGTGCATCATGCCCGGTACGGGGACACCATTGGCTCATCGGCACAATGTAGCGAAGCCGACGGTGCGGGCGAACCCCGTCACAGGGCGAGCGTGCACATCGGCACGACCGGTCAGCCGAGCGGACTCAGTGCGTCGGACGTTGCCGCGAGTTTCCCCGATTCGTGATCGCGCAGCAACGATGCGACGGTTTCGGCGGAGTCTGTCTTGTTGGTGCCGATGAAGCCCGAGGGGCCGCGCTTGATCCACCCGGTCACGTACATGCCGGGGCGGGGCACACCGTCGTCTACGACGCGGCCGGCATCGTGCGGGATGACGCCGCGGACGTCGTCGAAAGGCAGGCCCGCGACGGCCACGCCGCGATATCCGATCGACGTGAGAATCAGCGATGTGTCGATCGATTCGGAGACGCCGGTGGGTTCGACGGCCCCGGAATCTCCGATGCGTGTGTGGTCGGTGACGAGGCCGCTGACGTGGCCGTCGGGGCCGAGGCGGACCGCCGACGGCGAACGGTGAAAGGCCAGCCGGATGCGAGGTCCGTCACCGGGTGGCCGACCGGCCACCTCTGCCAACACTTCCAGTTTCGCTCGCGTCGTCGCGTCGTCGACGACCAGGTCGGCCGCCGAGCCGAGATCGGCAGGGTCGAGGACCACGTTGACGCCGGTGTCGACCAACCCCACCAGCTCGGGCAGGGTGAACGCGGCGTGGGCGGCTCCGCGACGACCCAGCACCACCACTTCGTCGATCGCGGAGCGCCGCAGCGCCGCCAACGCGCGCCGCGAGATCGTGGTGTCCGCGAGAGACGCCGGATCGGCCGTGAGGATTCGGGCCACGTCCAGGGCGACGTTGCCGTTGCCGATCACCACGGCCCGTCGGCTGGAGAGGTCCACATCGAGATCGGCGTGATCGGGATGGCCGTTGTACCAGCCGACCAGCGCGGTTGCGCTCAGGACGCCTGGGGCGTCGGCATTCTCGATGTCGAGCCGCCGGTCGGTGGGCGCGCCGCCGGCCCAGATGACGGCCTGATGACGGCGCTGTAGTGCATCCAACCTGACGTCAGCCCCCACGGCGACGTTGAGCCGGATGTCGCAGCGCGGTTCGCGTGCGATGTCATCAAACAGTCTCATCACCGATCGCGTGGCGAGGTGGTCGGGTGCCACCCCGAAGCGGGCCAGGCCGAACGGGCGGTCCAGACGTTCGTAGATGGTCACCGAGACCTGTGGATGCCGCAGCAACTCGTCGGCCGCGTACATCGCCGACGGGCCGGAGCCCACGATGCCCACCGACAACGGCGCATCGACACTCAGTTGCCTCGGCTTGCTGATGGGGGCCAGCGGGAGTCGTTGCGCGGTGTCGACCGGGAAGCGGACGGCATCTGCGGCGGGCCCATCGAAGTGGGCGGCGTTGATGTCGGCGAACCGTGCCTGTTCATCGGGGAGTCGATGGCCGGGCACGATGGCGCTCACCGGACATGCGCTCACGCAGGCACCACAGTCGACGCACGTCGACGGATCGATGTAGAGCATCTCCGAAGTGCCGAACCCGGGCTCCTCGGGAGTGGGATGGATACAGTTCACCGGGCATGCGTAGACACACGAGGCATCTCCGCAGCACGCCTGTGTGACGACGTGAGGCATTTCGGTTCCGTTGCAGCAGTGGGCGGGTGCGGTATCAGGCCGCGGTGTAGGTGGGCTCGCTGCGGAACCGTGACGGGCGTCCGCCGATACCCAGCAGCTTCCACAACAGGCGCGAGACGGGGTTCATCAGCCCGCACTGCTCGCCGAGCATCCGGACATCGCCGAATACGTTTCGTAGGAACTGCTTTGACTCCGGTGACCGCCAGAAGATGTCACGCATCACCTCATTCGGGATGTCGAAACGCCGCTGGAACGACCTCGGCGGCACCACGATGGCACCGCACAGGATGCGCATGGTGAGCGGGAACATCAACGACAGCAGGAATCGCTGGACGCGACCCTTCTGCGGCACAGTCTCGCGCAGGAGGTGGTGCGCGAAGGAGATGTGGCGGGCCTCCTCAGCGACGTGCAGCTGCATCACCGCGGCCATGGTCGGATGCAGGTTGGCGCGCGTGCGTAGGAAATCTTTCTGGATGTGGTCGATCGGTTCCTCGCCGCCGAGCACACCGAAGAAGAACACCGTCGGGAAGATCGTCGACGCCAGAGGTACCAGCGGCGAGATCAGGCGATAACCGATCTTGGCGCCGGGCACGTCCATTCCGGAGCGGTTCACGAACTCCTGGAACATCAGGGTGTGATTGCACTCCTCCTTGGATTCGTGCGTGGTGTAGCGGAACTCCTTGGCGCCATTGGGCAATTTGAAGCTGTACTGCATGAGGCCGCGGATCAGAATCGATTCGAACTGCAGTCCGACCTTGGCGACATTGGCCTGTCGCCACATGCCGATCTCGATCTGCTTGTCGCGGGGTAGCTGCTGGTACCAGGGGTGTCGACCGACCGGGTCGACCTCGGCGGACAGAATCCAGCGCTCGTCATCGGGCACGATGGCCATCTCCGGGGAGTCCCAGTCGATATCGATGTAGGGGTCGAAATTCCGATGCACCGACGCGCTCGACAGGTCGTCGAGCACCTGTGTGTAGTCGTCTGCCGGCGCCTGGGGGGCCTCGGGGACGTAGGTGGCGCCGATGCGGTCGATGGCGTTCGTCATGATGGCTGCGGGTCCTTTGCGTGCTCAGAATCCTGCTGTCCGGGTCGGTTGACCAAGATCTCGACTCAGGTGGCCGAGAGCTCGGTCGATGGTTTCTGAACGTAGTTCGACGGCAGGTATATGTCAACATTCAATGTCGCAATTCGCAATGGCACTGCGTGCCGCACCGGCATCGGCGATGCTGCGACAGGATGGTCGGCATGGAGAAAATCCTGTTCGTGATCCTCGCGGTGCTCGGCATTGCCGCCGCGCACGTCATCGGCCCGCGGATTCGCGTGGCAGCGCCATTGCTGCTGGTCGTTGCCGGCGCCATCATTGGTGTGCTGCCGTTCGTGCCGGAAGTAGAGGTCGATCCGGAATGGATCCTGATTGGCGTGCTACCGCCACTGCTCTACTCGGCGGCGGTGTCCATGCCGACGATGGACTTCCGGCGAGACTTCGCGGCGATCAGTGCGATGTCGGTGGTGCTGGTGGTCATCAGTTCGGTGGTCTTGGGTGTCTTCTTCGACCAGATCATTCCCGGCGTGGATCTGGCCACCGGGATCGCGTTGGGGGCCATCGTCTCGCCGACCGACGCGGTCGCGACGTCGATCGCCAAACGACTGGGCGTGCCTGGTCGGGTGATCGCCATCTTGGAGGGTGAGAGCCTGCTCAACGACGCCACCGCACTTGTGCTGCTTCGGGCTGCGGTCGCGGCAACCGCTGCCGGTTTCTCGTTCGGTCACGTGGCCGTCAGCTTTCTCTGGGCGGTCATCGCCGCGGTGGCGATTGGTGCCGTAGTCGGTTGGGGAAACCTCTGGGTTCGGCGCCGGGTCGGTGACGCCACCGTCAACACCGCGATCTCGTTCACAGTGCCCTATCTGGCTTACCTGCCGGCCGAGGAGCTCGGGGCCTCCGGGCTCGTCGCGGCGGTCACCGCCGGCCTGATCACCGGTGCCGGCGCGGTCCGCTACCTCTCGCCCCGTCATCGGGTTTCGGACGCGCAGAATTGGCGAACGGTGGAGTTTCTGGCCGAAGGTGGGGTCTTTCTCTTGATGGGGTTGGAGTTGTGGGCTCTGTTGGTCGACGTCCGTAATGACCACGGCGGCATCGTCACAGCTGTCTGGATCGGGTTGTCCGCGCTGGCCATGACCGCGGTGGTGCGGGCGCTCTACGTGACCCCGCTGATCGTATGGCTCGACCGGGTCGCACGTCGACGTACGGCAATGCGGCCATATCTGGAGAACATGGACGCCTCCATTGTCGAGAAGTCCCGCCGGGCGGCCGCAGATGGCACCGGGGTCGCGGCCACCAGTGCCGAGCGGGGACGACGGCCCTCGCTACGGTTCGGTCGGGCAAAACGGAACCGGGCGAGAGCCGAACAGCTGTCGACGGCCGCATTCGCCGAGAACCCCGAATCGGCGCAGCGGGTGCGTGACCGGATCACCCGTGCAATGGCCGATATCGACTACTACACCGCCTCGCCGATGGGCCCCAAAGAAGGCGCGATCATCGTCTGGGCTGGGATGCGTGGTGTCGTGACCCTGGCGGCAGCGCAGACCCTCCCCGCCGACACTCCGTCGCGAGAACTGTTGGTGCTCATTGCGTTCGTGGTCGCTGCGGCCTCGCTGATCGCGCAGGGTGGAACTCTCGGTTGGCTGATCCGGGTGCTGCGGTTGGCTGATGTGTCCGACGACCGCGCGGCCGAACGCACTCGTCTGCATGCCGAGCTGTCGCGCACGGCGTCGGAAACCCTCGCTGGATCCGATGTCGCGGCACGCTTTCCCTGGATTCGTGAACGGATCGAGAAGATGGAACGCCAGGCCGATGCCGACGACACCGTGATCGGCACCAACCTGGCATTCCGGGCCGCGTTCGAGCAGACCCGCCGCGAGGTCATCGACGCTCAGCGGGAAACCCTCATGCGTATGCGGTCGACCGGCACCTACCACTCCAACCTGCTGAGTCACGAACTGGCGCAACTCGACGCGGAGGAGATCAGTCTGGACATGCGCGTCGACGACGATTGAGCTCGCAGTCAGCGTCGGGTGTCGTAGGGCAGTAGGGCCATTTCCCGGGCATTGCGGATCGCGGTGGCGACCTGGCGCTGTTGTTGGGGGGTCAGGCCGGTCACCCGGCGGCTGCGGATGCGTCCTTTGTCGGACAGGAACTGTCGGAGCAGGGCCACATCCTTGTAGTCGACGGGGTTGTTGCCGTCGACATGGATGCCGTGACCGTGCAACAGATTGCGCGCGCGTTTCGTCGGGATGTCTCGGGACGGTCGAGTTGGTTTGCGGGCCACTGTGTTACCTCGGGTTCGAATGGGTGATCACCAGCTGGACTTCTGGATGCCGGGGAGTTCGCCCCGGTGGGCGAGTTCGCGGAAGCGCACCCGGGAGAGCCCGGCCTTGCCGATGTAGCCGCGGGGGCGTCCGTCGACGGCATCGCGGTTGCGCAGCCGCGTCGGACTCGCATCGCGGGGTAGTCGCTGCAACCGGCGCTGGGCGTCTCCCCGTTGCCGGGGGGACGACGTCGACGCGGCGATGGTCCGTTTGAGCTCGGCGCGGGTCTGCGCATACCGGGCGACGATCTCGCGCCGTTGTCGGTCGCGGACGATCTTGGACTTCTTGGCCATCAGCGGTCCTCTCGGAAGTCGACGTGCTTGCGCACGACTGGGTCGTACTTGCGCAACACCATCCGGTCGGGGTCGTTGCGCCGGTTCTTGCGCGTGACGTAGGTGTAGCCGGTGCCGGCCGTCGACCGCAGCTTGATGATCGGTCGGATCTCGTTGCGGGCCATCAGATCTTCTCTCCGCGCGCACGGATCGTCGCGAGAACCGACTCGATTCCGACCTTGTCGATGGTCTTGATTCCCTTGGCGCTCACGCGCAGGGTCACGTAGCGGCCCTCGCCGGGCACGTAGTAGCGCCGGCGCTGGATATTGGGGTTCCACCGCCGCGACGTGCGGACGTGCGAATGTGACACCTGTTTGCCGAACCCGGGTTCGCGGCCGGTCACCTGACAGCGTTGGGACATTGAGGTGCTCCTCTCGTGCTATTGGAAATGATTGGCGTTTGTGTGGCTGTCACGGTACCGTCGGTCTCGACTAAATGGAAATTGTTGTCAAGAAGGTGGTAGACGGTGAACGACGGAGGACCGGCTCGGCGACGTGGCGCGCCATCGACGACCGACGAGCGGACGCCGATCGTGCTCGTGACGGGGCTTGAGGCGGCGGCGGTATCGCGGGTCGGGGATGCTCTCACGGGTGAGATGAGTTTGGATACCGCAGGGACCGTCCTGGTGCATCACGACTTCTCGCACGTCGCTGACGGCAGGGTGGCTCGGCTCATGAGCTGGGTTGACCCGGATGGGCGGCGACGCGAACGGACAATCGGCGTCGAACTCGCCCACGGATGCGTGCCTTGCACGCTTCGTGAGGATCTGCTCCCGCTGTTGCGCAGGCTCCATCGACGTTCGTCGGTGCGCCGGATCGTGTTGACCCTGGATCCGATCCTCGAACCCGAGCGCATCGCCTGGGCGATCGACGAGGTCGTGGTCGAGTCAATGCCCGGCTTCGTCGACGGTCCGGCATCGCGTGATGTCCGGATCGAGGCGACGATAACCTGCGTCGCGGAGCAGGATTGGCTCGAGTCGGCAACCGGCGACAACACTCTCGCCGAGGCCGGGTTCGGTCATGTCGACGACGACCGCACACTGGCGCAGGTGGCAGTCGGCCAGGTGGCATTTGCCGACGCGCTCGTGGTGGCGGGCTGCGATCCCGCTATGCGGGACGCGTGGGAGTCCGCGCGGTTGACCGCTGTGCTGAAGCGACTCGCCCCGAACGCGCCCATCATGATCGAGTTGCCGCAGCGTCCGGTGACGACGATTCTCGTGGAGCGCCTGCTCGCCGCGGTGGCGCCGATGTCGCGCCGGGGCCGTGTGGACGCCCCGCACGACCCGTTGTTGCGCGGCGAGCCGCCACTGGACGCCGACTGCGGCGTGTCCTGGGTGGAATTCCACTCCGAACGGCCCATGCACCCGGGGCGACTGCACGATGCCATCGACGCCCTGCTCGACGGGGTGGTGACCGCACGCGGCAGGCTGTGGATCGCGACCCAGCCCGCAGAGGCCCTATGGCTCGAGTCGGCCGGTGGTGCCCTGCAGGTTGCCCGCGGTGGCGCATGGCTTGCCGCGATGGACGAGTCGGAGGTCGACCGGGAGCCGGCGGAACGGCGCGCGATGGCGGCCCTGCGGTGGGACGAGCGCTACGGCGATCGGCACACATCTCTGGTGGCCCTGGTTCATCGCGCAGACGCATCCGAAATCCAGGACGCACTGCGGGATGCGTGTCTGAACGAAGTCGAATTCGCCGCCGGACAGGAGTTCTGGGCGACCCTCGACGATCCGTTCGGCGGATTTCATACCGATCCCTGCGACGATCTCGATCTGTCCGACACCGAGACCGTCGACGCCGTGTCGATCACCGACAACACCGACCAACGAGAGGCCTGACCGATGAAACGAGACATCCACCCCGACTACCATCCCGTCGTCGTCCGCGATGCGTCCACGGGTTCGCAGTTCCTCACCCGATCGACTGCCACGTCCGACGATCACGTCGAGTGGACCGACGGCAACACCTATCCGCGCATCACCGTCGACGTGACCAGCGAATCGCATCCGTTCTACACCGGCGTGGCACGCGTACGCGATGTGGCCGGCCGAGTAGAGAAGTTCAACCGGCGCTACCCGAGGTACGGTCGCTGACGCCGGCTGGAGAGGCGTCCTGTCGAAGCGTCGAAGCGGATCTGGTCACGAGGTGATCAGCGGGCCCACCCCGGACAAGAAGAAGATGAACATCGCCAGCAGGAACCACGCGGCGCCCTGCCAGATCTGCCACCGTCCACCGGAGCGCCAACTTCGATAGGTGCGCCACAACGCGGTCAGCGCACCGATCAGCACCACGATCGGCGCGAGCACGATCAGTGCGGTCTCGGCGGTGCCGTCGGTGGCACCGGCGACCGTCGCCACGATCAGTGCGATCACCAGTGTCGCGACACCGTGCACGATGGCCGAACGCACCTCGTTTCCGCGCGGTGCCGGTCCGGTCCGCCCGAAGTCGTTGGGTGTCGCACGGTTTTCGTCGGTCTTCGACGGTGCGCCCGGTGTCCCCCGCTCGCGGTGTAGTTGCTCATGGTTGGTCATCGCTCACCTCAACTCCACCCTACGCGGTCGATGAAACCTCCTGTGACCGGGACTTTCTGCCCTTTGCTCGAACGGCCGCGCAGGGGCAGGATGACAGAGGAGGACCTTGGTGGACACGAGTGAGGAGTGGACCGAAATGAGCGCGATTCTCGTCGGTGTGGACGGATCGGATGCCTCGGACGCCGCCGTCCGGTGGGCTGCGAAGGCGGCCGTGACCGAAGGCGTGGAACTGAAGCTGGTCGGTGTCTACGACATCAGCACCAGCAACTACGCACCGGGTCTGATCATCCCGCAAGACGTCGTCGACGCGATCCGACAGGACGCCACCGACGCGGTACACGCCGCCGCCGAGCTGGCCAAGCAGACGGCTCCAGAGGTGACCCTGCACACCTCGACCGCCGAAGGTGACGCCGCGCGTGTGCTGCTCGAGCTCGGGAAGGATGCCGGCACCATCGTGCTCGGTACTCGCGGATTGGGCTCGATCAAGGGCTTGTTCCTGGGGTCGGTCAGCGTCAGTGTCGCCGCACACTTCCACGGTCGCGTCGTCGTGGTTGCCGGTGCGGGCGGGGACGGGCCGGTTGTGGTGGGTGTCGACGATTCGCCGGTCAGCGATGTGGCGGTGGCCGAAGCCTTTCGGCAGGCCGCGCTGCGCAACACCAAGCTCGTGGCCGTGCACACCTGGACTCCCCTCGACGTGGACGCCCTGCACGGCTACGGCATCGAGCCCGCCGAGGTCACTCGGATGTCGGGCGAAGCGGTCGAGGCCGTCGCCGAACGCCTCGCCGGCTACTCGGCCGACCATCCCGACGTCGTCGTCGAACGGGTGGTGATTCCGGAGGAACCGGCCAAGGCCGTGCTCGATGCGGCCGGCGATGCGCAACTGATCGTGGTCGGGAGCAGAGGCCGCGGCGGCTTCACCGGGCTGCTGCTGGGCTCGACCAGCCAGAAGATCCTGCACCAGGCCGAGTGCCCGGTGATGGTCGTGCGGGAGTGATCTCACCTCTAGGGCGCCGCATACCGGACGCTCTCGGGTTCGGTGGGTGTCGACCTACCATGGTGGCGTGTCGCTGAAGAAGCTGGAGCTGTCGGTGGGAGAGCTGGCGCAGCGGGCCGGCATCGCGCCGTCGGCGGTGCGCTTCTACGAGGACCAGGGACTGATCTTCAGTCGACGGACCTCGGGAAACCAGCGCCGGTACCATCGTGCGATGCTGCGCCGCGTCGCCTTCATCCGTGCCTCGCAGACCGCCGGCATCCCGTTGGCCGTGATCGCCGATGTGCTCGGCGAACTCGGTGACCACGAGTCGCCGCCGAAGTCGATGTGGGAGGCCGCCTCCAAACGATGGATCGACGACATCAACAACCGCATCGCCCTGCTGGAGAACATGCGCGACATGATCGGCTCCTGCGTGGGATGCGGTTGTCTGTCGCTGGGGGAGTGCCATCTGCTCAACCCCGGCGACGAGATGAACAAACTCGGTCCCGGACCGCGGCGGCTGATACGTGACTGAGTGGTCCTGAGCGCCGACGATGATCGATGCCGCCGGGCATCGTGACGTCGCGGGTCGATAGTGTCGTGATCATCATGGCCCCAGATATCGACACGACAAGACCGGCATCGTGAGACAGATCCCCCGCGGAATCTGGGTTCTGCTGGCCGCCAACGTCGTCATCGCACTCGGATACGGCCTCATCGCGCCGGCACTGCCGGCATTCGCGCGCAGCTTCAACGTCAGCTTCACCGCGGCATCGGCGGTCGTCTCCGCATTCGCGGTCATGCGGTTGCTGTTCGCCCCCACCACCGGTCGCCTCGTCACCGTCTTCGGCGAGCGTCGGATCTATCTCATCGGACTGCTCATCGTCGCGGGTAGCACGTTCGCATGTGCTTTTGCGCAGGGCTATTGGCAACTGCTGCTGTTCCGCGCGGCCGGCGGGGTCGGTTCCACCATGTTCACGGTGTCGGCAATGGCGCTGCTGATCCGGATGGCGCCCGGCGAGATCCGTGGACGAGTATCAGGGTACTTCTCGGCCGGATTCCTGATCGGAAACATCACCGGTCCGCTGATCGGCAGCGCCCTGGTCAATTTCGGTCTACGGATGCCGTTCGTCGTGTATTCGATCGCCCTGATGATCGCGGCGGCGGTGGTGGCCACCCAGTTGCGTGACCAGGGTGGGCGACCCGACCCGTCGTCGGCTCCGAGCGCCGGCGTCATCGCATTTCGGACCGCACTGCGCAACAGCACCTACCGGGCCGTCCTCGCGTCGAACTTCGCGCAGGGATGGGCGTCGATGGGGGTTCGGGTCGCGGTGGTGCCGTTGTTCATCACCGACGGACTCGACGAGGGAGCCGCGATGGCCGGGGTGGCGCTGGCCGTCTATGCGGTCGGCAACGTCGCCGCCATCGTCGTGGCCGGACGACTGTCGGACACCTTCGGTCGGCGGCCGGTGATGCTGCCCGGCCTCGCCATCGCCACGATCGCCACCGGTGCGCTCGGCCTGTCGCCCAATCTGTTGGTGGCGCTGGGACTCTGTCTTGTCGCCGGCGTCGGCTCCGGCCTGTTCGCACCGACACATCAGGCGGCGCTGGCCGACGTGTTGGGCAATCGGCAGCAGGGCGGGTCGGCATTGGCGGCCTACGGTATGTCCTCGGATCTCGGCGCGGTGAGCGGACCCGTGGTGGCCGGTTTCGTCGCCGACCGCGCCGGATTCGGCCCGGCATTTCTGTTGACCGGTATCGTGACGGCGGTGGCGTTCGTCCTGTGGTCGTTCGCCGGCGAGACCGCCCCCGCGGTGGTGGGCAGCGGCCCACACCTGACCGAGGTGGAACGCGACCCGAACGATCCCTAATCCGGGTGAGATCGCCGGTGACGAACTACCGTTGAGCCATGAGTGCCATGGCAGCCGACTACTCGCTGGGATCGCGGTCCGAGGTCGGCAGGCTGCGTGCGGTGATGCTGCATCGTCCGGGCGACGAACTGCTCCGGCTCACCCCGCGTAACAACGATCAGTTGCTCTTCGACGGACTGCCCTGGGTGGCGCGGGCTCAGGAAGAACACGATGCCTTCGCCGACGTGCTGCGGGCCAACGGCGTCGACGTCCACCTGCTGGGTGACCTGCTGACCGAGACGATCGGACACAGTGGCGCCGCGCGCATTCAGGGCATCAGTTCGGCGGTCAGTCCGCGCCGTCTGGGGACACATCTCGCCGAGGACCTCGCTGCTCACCTACGGGGTCTGCCGGCGGCCGAACTCGCGCATGTGCTGACGGCCGGGATGACCTTCGACGAGTTGCCGGTGACCCCGGCGGCTGCGTCGTCGTCGTTGGTTCGACGGATGCACCACGGCCCCGAATTCGCGATCGAACCGTTGCCGAATCTGTTGTTCACCCGGGACAGCTCGTTCTGGATCGGTCCGCGTTTCGCGATCACCTCGCTGGCACTTCCTGCGCGGGTGCGGGAGACGTCGTTGACCGACATCATCTACGCCCATCATCCGCGGTTCCGGGGCGCGCGCCGCGCCTACGAGTCGCAGGTCGCGCCCGTCGAAGGTGGCGACGTGCTGTTGCTCGCACCAGGAGTGGTGGCGGTTGGGGTGGGGGAGCGAACCACCCCGGCCGGCGCGGAAGCGCTGGCCCGCAGTCTCTTCGACGACGAGTTGGCGCACACCGTGCTGGCGGTCCCGATCGAACAGGCCCGTGCGTTCATGCATCTCGACACGGTGTGCACCATGGTCGATGTCGACGCGGTGGTGATGTATCCGAACATCGCCGAGACGATGTCGGCGTTCACGATCCGATCGGTCGGCGACGTGGTGAGCGTGTCCGGGCCCCGACCCTTCGTGGACGCGGCGGCCGAGGCGATGGGAATCGAGAAGCTGCGGGTCATCGACACCGGGCTCGACCCGGTGACCGCCGAACGCGAACAATGGGATGACGGTAACAACACGCTGGCGCTGAGCCCGGGTGTCGTGGTGTCCTACAACAGGAACGTGGAAACCAACCGCCGCCTGCGGGATTCGGGGATCCAGGTGTTCGAGATCGAGGGCCGTGAGCTCGGGTCGGGCCGCGGTGGACCGCGGTGTATGTCGTGTCCGCTGGCCCGCGACGAGCTGGGCGGGACCTGACGATGGATCTGGGTGAGAGTCTCACGATCGATCCCGACGGTGGCCCGCCGTTCGAACAGGTGCGCAGCGGCATCATCGAACTCATCCGGCGCGGCGACCTCCTGGTGGGGCAACGCATCCCGACCGTCCGTCGGTTGGCGGCCGATCTCGATCTGGCGCCCAACACGGTGGCCAAGAGCTACCGCGAACTGGAGTCCGCCGGGGTCATCGAGACCCGTGGTCGGCACGGTTCGTTCATCAAGGCCGGACAGGACACCGCCCGCGACCGGGCCCAACAGGCGACCGTGGACCATGTCGCAGCCTTGCGGCAACTGGGTATCGACGACGACGCCATCGTGGCCCTGGTGCGTCAGGTCGTCAACGGGTGACCCAGTGGCCCCGTCGGTAAACAGCACCACTCAGCCCCAGCTGGGCAACCAGATCTGCTGTTGCCACTGCGCCGGCGAGATGGGACTGGCCGTGAGGATCGGCCACAGCCAGATGAAGTTGACCACCACCAGTGCCACGTAGACGGCGACGACGAGCACCGCCAGGGTGCGGCGTTCGGGGCGCCATCGGGCCGTTCGTCCTGCGGTGCGGAGCAGGTCGCCGCAGGCCAGTGCCAGCCCCATCGCCAGGAATGGTGCCATCACCGTTGCGTAGAAGAAGTACATCTGGCGGTCGAGGTCGGCGAACCACGGCAGTAGTCCGGCCAGGTAGCCGGTGAGTACCGCCGCATATCGCCAGTCGCGGCGCACGATCCATGACCACAACCCCCACAGCACCATCGGCAGGGCCAACCACCACATCGCGGGCGACCCGATCAGCATCTGCGCGCGGACGCACTCGCCTGCCCCGCACTGGTCGGGGCCGTTCTCGATGGCGTACAGCATCGGCCGCAAACTCATCGGCCAGGTCCACGGCTTGGATTCCCACGGGTGGTGGTTTCCCGCCGAGTTGGTGAGGCCGGCGTGGAACTGCAGGATGCCCGATTCGTAGAACCAGAACGAGCGCCACGCGCCCGGTACCCAGGAGAACGAGCCGCCGACCCCGATCTGATTGCCCACCTCGTATCGGTAGACCGCGGTCTCACTGTTGAACCAGGGTATGAAGGTGACAAAGTACAGGACGACGGGCAGCACTGCGAGACTCATCCCGGCCGGGAACAGATCGCGCCGCAGTACCCCGAGCCAGGGGCGTCGTACGTGATAGGCCTTGCGCGCTGCCACGTCGAAACCGACTGCGAGGAGTGCGAAGAACACCACGAAGTACGCGCCCGACCACTTGGTACCGCAGGCCAGGCCGAGCATGACCCCGGCGGTGAAGCGGTACCAGCGAAACCCCAGCCGGGGGCCGAACGCGCTGTCGGTGATCCGGCCCTCAACGTAAACCCGATGCATCCGGGCTCGGACCTGATCACGGTCGGCGATCAGCGCGGTGAACGCCGCCACCAGGAACGCCGCCTGGAAGATGTCGAGCATCCCCATCCGGGACTGGACGAACAGCACGCCGTCGCAGATGGCGAACACCCCGGCGATGGCGCCGACCAGCGTCGAGCGCGTCATACGGCGAACCGTGCAGTAGATCATCACCACGATGGCGATGCCGGCGACAGCCGGGGCGATCCGCCAGCCCACGGGCCCGTAGCCGAACATCGCCTCACCGGCCGCTAGCAACCATTTGCCCACCGGGGGATGGACGACGAGCCCATAGGCCGGGTTGTCCTCGATCCAGTTGCCGCCGGTCAGTACCTGCCAGGCCTGGGGGACATAGTGTTTCTCGTCGAAGACCGGTGTGCCCTGATCGGTCGGCCGGGCCAGCCCCCAGAGTCGGGTGATGGTGGCCACGGCCGCGATCACCACCCCGACCAGCAGACCGCGCCGGCGGTCGGGGGCCCCGAACACCGGGGTCGGGATCGACGGGCCGGGCGCGGTGCCCAGGTCCTCGGCCCGGCCGTGGTCGACAGGTGCGGGGAGGTCGCCGTCGGTCGGTGAGTCTCGGTCGAGGACGGCGGAGTCGGTCACCCGATCGATCGTAGTGGTCCCTCGTAAGCTGACTGATGATGAATGCAGGACGACACCCGGCCGGCGCACCGACACCACACCCATCCGACGACGATGAGGGCTGCCTGTTGTTGGCGGCGACTCCGATGGGGCAGGTCGAGGACGCCTCGCCGCGACTTCGCGCCGCGCTGGCGTCGGCCGACATCGTGGCCGCGGAGGACACCCGCCGGGCCCGGGCGCTGGCCAACGCGCTGGAGGTGTCGATCGGCGGCAAATTGGTGAGCTACTACGACCAGGTGGAGGCCTCCCGCACGCCCGGGCTGGTCGGCGCTGTCTCCGAGGGGGCGACAGTGCTGCTGATCACCGACGCGGGCATGCCCTCGGTGAGCGATCCCGGCTACCGCATCGTCGCCGCATGCGCGCAGGCCGGGCTTCGGGTCACCTGCCTACCGGGGCCGTCGGCGGTGACGACGGCGTTGGCAGTGTCGGCGCTGCCGTCGGAGCGCTTTTGCTTCGACGGTTTCGCGCCCCGACGCCCGGGTGCGCGGCTTGACTGGCTCGCCGGCCTCGCCGACCAGCCTCGCACGACCGTCTTCTTCGACTCACCCCATCGGCTCGCCGACACCCTGGCCGACGCGGTCGACGTGCTGGGACCCGATCGCCGCGCCGCGGTGTGCCGGGAATTGACCAAGACTTACGAGGAGATCCGCCGCGGCACACTGGCCGAACTCGCGCAGTGGGCATCCGACGGCGTGCGCGGGGAGATCACCGTGGTCGTCGAGGGAGCCATCGCGCGGGCGCCCGACGCCACCGAACTGGTCGACGAGGTCGAGCGCCTCGTGGCCGGCGGCATGCGCCTCAAGGATGCGTGTGCGCAGGTGACCCACGCCGGCGGTGCTTCCCGACGTGAGGTGTACCAGGCGGTGCTGGAGCGGCGTCGGCAGGAGCCCGATCGATGACGGCGCCCTGGTCGGGTTGGTCGGTCGCGACGTGCAGGGTGACCCCGGGTGCGAGTCGGTAAGGCCGGCTGGTGATGAGGGCTCCAACCGCACGGCGCAACCGGGACATCTCGGCGCGCACCGTCACCGTGTGGCCGGTGTCGCCGAATATCAGTCGGCTCAGTCGGGCCGAAGTGAGACCCGAATCAGCGGCCTCGGCCAGCAGGAGCAGGATCTGCGCGTGACGTCGGGTCAACACCGTGCGCCACTCGTCGCCGTCACCTTCGACGGTCAGCGACGGTTCCCCACGCAGGTCGAGTGAGGCCACGATCGGGTTCGCCGGACCGACGCGGCGCAACAGCCACCCGGTGCCGACCGGCTGGGCGATGCAGCTCCCGATGCCGGGGACGAATTGCGGCACGTCCTCCGACGGTGCCGCGACGGCCGCAGGGGAACTGCAGCCCCGGCTGTCGGCGACCCATCCATCGCGATCGACCAGCAGAGCGGGCCCGCGGATTCCGGCGAGGCTCGCTCCGGCGCTCCGGCGCAGTTCCGCGAGCGAACGGGCGTGGGCGGCGGCGATCTCGTGTTCACCCAGCGCAGCGAGACTGGTGGCGAAGGCGGTGGAGGACGGCTGAACTGCGGTCGCCGGCCCGGCCAAGCCGACGATGCCGGTCAAGACCCCGGTCCGGGGGTCGTGGACAGGGGCCGCGGCACAGTACAGCGACTGCAGCGCGTGGTTGTAGTGTTCGGTGCCGACCACCCGGATCGAGCGGTGTTCGGTCATCACCAACGAGACGGCGGTGGTGGCGGTGGACTGCTCGTCCCACCGGCTGCCCTCCACCAACTCCAGGGTGTCGGCGACGTCGAGCCAGCGTTGGGTTCCGCCGCGCCACAGCAACACTCCATCGGCGTCGAACACCCCCATCATCAGTTCGGAGTCGTCGGCGCTGTCGGCAAAGATCTGCTGCAGCCGTTCGACCCCGACAGCCAACGGATTGGCCGCCTGTCGGATCTCGACGTCGGAAGTCTCGAGATGGACCGGAGCATGCTGATCTGCCCGCGCGCCGGCCGCACTGACACGCCGCCAGGACGCTGCCACTCCGGTACGTTCGGTCGGCACCGGCAATTCGGCAGTGACCTCTATCGCTGATTCATCACCCCGACCGCGAGCCGACCCCGTACCTCCCGTACCGGGAAGTATGGAACCTCGCATTCTCACATGCTATCGCAGGGAGTTCGCTCGGCCGGATCGGCCACCGACCTCGCCGACGATGCTGGCAGCCTTGTCGAGGCACTCCTGCCATTCGTGGTGCGGGTCGGAATCGATGGTGATGCCACCGCCGACACCGAGAGCGGCCGATCCGTCGGGGGTCACCGTGACGGTCCGGATGGCGACATTGAGATCGAGCGCGTGGCCCGGCCCGGCCATTCCGACTGCGCCGCAATACACGCCACGCGCCTGTTGCTCCCAGTCGGCGATCAACTCCATTGCGCGCAACTTGGGCGTACCGGTGACCGACGCCGGTGGGAAGGTAGCCCGCAGCAACTCGGTGTTGCCCACCCCGGGATCGACCAGCGCCTCCACCCGCGAGACCAGATGCCACACCCCGGGCGCGGCGACCACCGACAGCAGATCGGCGACACGCACCGATCCGGTACGCGCGAGCCGGCCCAGGTCGTTGCGGACGAGGTCGACGATCATGACGTTCTCGGCGACGTCCTTGGCTGAGTCGGCCAGTGAGCTCGGGTCGGCAGAGGCTGCCCGAGTGCCCTTGATGGGTGCCGACGAGACGAGGTTGCCGGTCCGGCGCAGGAACGACTCGGGTGAAAAGCTTGCCACCGTCCCCCACGTTCCCTGCAGGAAAGCGGCTTTCGCGGGAAGAGTGGCGGCCGTGATGTCGCCGAAGAACTCGAGTGGTTCGCCGGTGAGGACGCCGGTGAAGTGGGTGCACACGCAGGCCTGGTAGACCTCACCGGCGCGGATCGCCTCGAGACAGGCATCGATGGCGGCCAGATGGGGTTCGCGTGCCGGTGGTTGCCACCGCGCCGACCAGGCCGCGGTGGCATTTTCTGGGTCGGCATTGGTCGGGCCGGAGTCCAGCGCGTTCGCGATCCACGACGCGCACGCCGCTCCGTCGACGTGCTGGTGGGTCCAGCGGCCCCCGCGCAACACCAGGATCTCGTCGGTCATCCCACCCACGGCCGGTGGCAGCGGCGACTCGGTGGCGCGTACCGGAAAGCCGAGATAGCCGAGCCAGAAACGGTCCGGGTCATCGGGCGGGGCGAATCCCGGTCGCAGTCGGATCGACGGTGCGATGACCGCGTCGGCATCCCACCAGTCGCCGACGAGCGCGGCCGGTGGTGGCATTCCGGCCGCGGCCGTATGTGCGTGCAGCGCACGCAGAACATCGAGCGCCGGGGTCGTCACGCCTCGTGACGCGGGAAGATCGGCGCCGGCTTGGGCAGAGCGGTACCGGCGACGAGATGGTCGTCGACCGCGCTGAACTGTCGTCCGTCGGCAGCAACCGCGAGCAGATCGAGCATGCGACCGGTGGAGGCGGGCATCACCGGCTGGGCCAGCAGGGCCACCACGCGAACCACCTCGGCGCAGACGTAGAGCACGGTCGCCGTGCGCTCGAGGTCGGTCTTCGCGAGCTTCCACGGCTCGTTGGCGGAGATGTAGCGGTTGGTCTCGGCCAGTACCGACCACAGCGCCTCGATGCCGAGGTGGATGGCCTGTGCGTCGAAGTGATCGCGGACCCGGGGGAGGAGTTGCGCGACCCGGTCCAGCAGCGCCGCATCCTCGTCGGTGCGGGGACCGGCCGCAGGCACTGCACCGTCGAAGTACTTGCCGATCATCGACAGCGTGCGTTGGGCGAGATTGCCGAACTCGTTGGCGAGATCGGCGTTGATCCGACTGATGATGGCCTCGGTGGAGTACGAACCGTCCTGCCCGTAGGAGAACTCACGCAGGAAGAAGTACCGGACCGGATCGAGGCCGAACTCGTCGATCAGCACATCCGGGTCGACGACGTTGCCGACCGACTTGCTCATCTTCTCCCCGCGATTGAACAGGAAGCCGTGGGCGAACACCCGTCGGGGCAGATCGATACCTGCGCTCATCAGGAATGCCGGCCAGTAGACGCAATGGAACCGGATGATGTCCTTGCCGATGACGTGCAGATCGGCGGGCCAGTACCGGTCGAATGCGGCCTCGTCGTCGGGGAATCCGACACCGGTCAGATAGTTGGTGAGCGCATCGACCCACACATACATCACGTGCTCGGGATGACCGGGGACCGGAACACCCCAGTCGAAAGTGGTGCGGGAGATGGACAGATCGGTGAGACCGCCCTTGATGAAACTCACGATCTCGTTGCGGCGGGCCTCGGGCCCGAGGAATTCCGGGTTGGTCGCGAACAGGTCGAGCAACTTGTCCTGATATGCCGAGAGCCGGAAGAAATAGGTCTGTTCCTCGGTCCAGGTCAGGACGTGCCCATTGTCGGTGGCGACCCGGCTGCCGTCCGTGGCGATCGTCGTGTCCGCGTCGCTGTAGAACAGTTCGTCGCGGACGTCGTACCAGCCCGAGTACGTGTCGAGATAGATGTCGCCCGCGTCGGTCATCCGCTGCCAGATGGCTTCCGATGCGCGTTTGTGGTCGGCGTCGCTGGTCCGGATGAAGCGGTCGAAGCTCGACCCGAGCCGCACCTGCAGGGCCTGGAACCGGTCTGAGTTGCGGTCGGCGAGCTCCGCGGTGGCGATGCCTTCGGCTGCCGCTGTCTGCTGCATCTTCTGGCCGTGCACGTCGGTGCCGGTGAGGAAGCGGACGTCATAGCCGTCGAGACGCTTGAATCGGGCGAGGGCGTCGGCCGAGATGTACTCGTAGGCGTGGCCGATGTGCGGGACGCCGTTCGGATAGGCGATGGCCGTGGTGATGTAGTACGGCCGGCCGGCGCCATATGAGGCGTGATCAGCGGATTCGGTGCGGGTCGAGTCGGTCATGGTGTCGCCAAGGATACTTGGTGGCCTGTCTCGCGCATCGCCCGTACCGCCATCGACGGATCCCGGTCGTCGCCTGCTCACTCGTTGCGACGGTACGGCTCGCAGCCCGGTGGGGCCTTCGGTGCGTCACGCTTGCGAAGTTCGGGTATCTCCTTGGTGACCGGATGTGCCTCGTGCAGGGAGAATTTCTCGCCGTGATGGGCGAGGTCGATCGAGGGGCCTGACAGCAGCCGATAGGTGGCACTGTCGCGATCCATCGCGACGACGATCTTCGAGTCGCCGACCGCCATCCGGAACGACAGGTAGGTGAGACGACTCGGCAACCGCGGCGCGAAGGTGATCTGGCCGCCGAAGTCACGCATCCCGCCGAACCCCGCAACGCAGTCGGTCCACGCGCCGGCCAGCGCTGCGATGTGCAACCCGCTCGATACGTTGTTGTGCAGATCGTGCAGGTCGGTGAACACCGACTCGCACATCAGGTCGTAGGACAGGTCGAGGTAGCCGACTTCGGCGGCGACCACCGCCTCACAGCACGCCGACAACGACGAGTCCCGCACGGTCAACGGATAGTAATAGTCGAAGTTGCGCAGCTTCTGTTCCGGGGTGAACGCCGCCCCGAACATGTACATGGCGAACACCAGGTCGGCCTGCTTGACAACCTGTTTGCGGTAGAGGTCGTAGTACGGGTAGTTCAACAGCAGCGGGTAACGCCCCACCGACGACTCGAAATCCCATGCGCCGAGCAGTGTGAATGATTCGCACTGTTGATGGACGCCGAGGGCGTCGTCGAACGGGATCGACATGTCGTCGGCACAGGACTCCCAGTGGGCGGCCTCGGCGTCGGTCACCCCGTATTCGCGCGCCAGGTCGGGTCGTCGGTGCACAGCGGCCACCGCATCCCGAAGATTCTGCTGCGCAGCCAGATTGGTGAACACATTGTTGTTGACCACCGCGGTGTACTCATCCGGGCCGGTCACGCCGTCGATACGAAACTTGCCGTTCACGTCGTGGTGTCCCAGACCCGCGAACAGCCGGGCGGTCTCCACGAGCAGTTCGACGCCGCACTCGGTCTCGAACTGCTCGTCGTCGGTGGCGCGCAGATACCGGGCCGTCGCGTTGGCGATGTCGGCGCTCACGTGCACGCCTGCCGTGCCCGCCGGCCAGTACCCCGAGCACTCGTCGCCGTTGATTGATCGCCATGGGAACATGGCACCACGTTGTCCCAGTTCGGCCGCGCGACTCTTGGCCTTGTCCATTGTGGAGTGCCGCCAACGCAGCTCCTCGCCGGCCGCGGCGGGCACCGTGTAGGTGAGCATCGGCAAAATGAAACTCTCGGTGTCCCAGAAGGTGTGGCCGTCGTAGCCGGGACCGGTCAGGCCCTTCGCCGGGATCGAACGGGACTGGCCGCGCGCACCGGCCTGCAGCACGTGGAACAGCGCGAAACGCACCGCCTGCTGCAGTTCGGGATCGCCGTCGAGTTCCACGTCGGCGTCGCGCCAGAAGTCCTCCAGATACTCGATCTGGTCGGCTTTGAGTGCCTCCCAACCGGTTTCCATCGCCATCGCCAGGGCGGCGTCGACCTGCGCGCGCAGGGCCGGTACCGACCTGCGCGCCGACCAGCCGTAACCCATGTACTTGGTCAGCGACAGCTTGGTGCCCTGCGGGACGTTCGCCGCCACGGTCAGGCGGGCCAGGTCGTCGTCTGCGCGGATGAAGGCGTCGGCGCGGTCGGGGAACTCGATCTCGTGATCCATTCCGGCCGCGATGTGCAGACCCGACTGCTTGGTGTGGTGAACCAGCATGCCCCAGTAGTTGCGGCACGCCGAGAGGTCGGACACCAGCGGGGCCTCGAGCGCGGCCGCGAGCCGGGGATCGTTGCCCGGCGCCGGCACCGGCTCGTTGGCGAGCAGGTCCGACTGCAGCACCAGCTTCATGTCCTCGTCGATCGGCTCCACCTCATAGTGGATGGCAGCGATGGTGCGCTTGGTGAAGGAGACGAGCCGTTCGGAGCGGATGCGGACCGTGCGGCCGGTCGGCGAGGTCCACAGGGTGTGCCTGCGCAGTGTGCCCGTGCGGAAATCCAGCGTTCGTTCGTGTTCGACGGTGCGGCCGTAGCGCAGATCCATCGGCTCGTCCTCCACGAGCAACCGGATGATCTTGCCATCGGTCACGTTCACCACGGTCTGCCCGGATTCCGGGTAGCCGTAGCCGCTTTCGGCATAGGGCAGTCCGCGCAGCTCGTAGAAACCGTTCAGATAGGTCCCCGGGTGGTCGATCGGCTCGCCCTCTTCGAACGTGCCTCGTAAACCGATGTGGCCGTTGGACAGTGCGAACAGCGTCTCGGTGCGACCCAGCATGTCGACGTCGACGCCACGCCAGCGCAGCTGCCACGGGTGGACGTCGAACCCGTGTTCCATGGCGCCCGGGCTCACGCGGAGACCAACTCGTCGAGATCGGTCACGACCCGGTCGGCACCTGCCGTGCGCATCGCTGCGGCTTGTCCGCCGCCGACCCGGTCGATCGCGACGACATAGCCGAACTTTCCGGCCACGGCCGCCTGCACACCGGAGATCGCATCCTCGAACACCACGGCCTCATCGGGGGTCACCCCCATGAGTTCGGCGCCGAGCAGGAAGGAATCGGGCGCCGGCTTACCGCGCAGTCCGCGCGACACGATGTCGAGGCCGTCCACCCTCACCTCCACGAACTTCGTCAGGTCGGCCGCATCCAACACAGCTGCTCCGTTCTTCGACGACGTCACCACGGCGATCCGCAGGCCGGCGGTCCGGGCTGCTTCGAGGTATCGCACCGACCCAGGGTAGGGATCGACACCGTTGGTCTCCAGGGTCGACACGAACATCGCGTTCTTGCCGTTCCCGATCGCGGCGACGGTGTCGTCATCGACGTCGTCGATCCCGCGCGACCGCAGGAATGCGCGCACACCGTCGTCGCGCGGTCGGCCGTCGACGTGGTCGAGGTAGTCCTGCTCGGTGAACGGTTCGAAGTTCTCGGGATCCCGTTCGGAGAGGAAGGCATCGAACGCCTGCTTCCATGCGTCGCGATGTAGGACGGCTGTGGACGTCAGCACACCGTCGAGATCGAACAGTGCGACCGAGGTGCTTTCTGGCAAACCCAACACCCCACGAACGCTACCTGTCCGAGCGGGTGCTGGCGCGCTGTGCGCGGGTATTCGGACTCAGCGCACGTGCGGCCGTGACTCAGGCGGAGGAGGCGGCGGTGTCGGAATCGATGTCGTCCCAGAAACCGATCGACTCCAACCGCTGCACCAATCGGTCGCGCGCGGCGGCGAATTGGGTGTGGATCTCCTCGCGAATCGCTCGGGTGTCGCCCGATCGCAAGTAGTCGATCAGGCGGCGATGACTGGCGACCGCCTCGTGCCCCCACTCGGTATCGCGGGCGTAGAGGTCGTAGGGGTTGTATTTGCTGGCCGAGAACACGAACCACGCGAGTTTCTTGCTGTTGGCGGCTAGGTTCACCTGACGATGGAATGCGTACTCCCGATTGAGTACCTGCGCGTCGTCACCGGTGTCCACCGCCAGCTCCAGCTGATCGACGATGGTCTGCATCTCGGCCAGATGCACCCCGAGTTCAGAGTTGTCGACGGCGTGGCAGGCCAACCGTGCGGAGAGTTCGGCCTGGATCCAGAAGATGTCGATGATGTCGCCGCGATTGAGCGGCTCGACGATGAATCCGCGATGTGGCGACGATCGGACCAGGCCCTCGCCGCGCAGGGTCACCAGCGCCTCGCGCACCGGCGTGACACTGCAGCCGAGCGTGGACGCGGTGTCATCGAGGCGGATGTACTCGCCGGGACGGAGGCTGCCGGTCATGATCCGGTTGCGCAGATGATCGGCCACCTCGTCGGTGAGCTGGGTGCGGCGTAGCGACACGCGACTCATGCCGTCTGCTGCCCGTCGCGGGAATCGTGATCCACGAACTTCTCTTTCACTCGTGATGCCGCCGTCGTGCATCGCCGTTGCGCCCGTCGTCGCCCGTCGACCACGGGTCCATCGACAACGGTACTTTTTCCGGCGCCCGAATGGGTGATCGAGTTCGGTGGGTCGTCGAGATCTGCTGGATCGATCGAGGACTGCCGGACATAGCGCCCTCTGCAGGGCCGCCCGGTGTCAGACCACCGACCAATCGTGTTTGATGCGAAGGCGCAGGTCGCGCATCAGCAGGCGGTTCCCGCCGAACCGGATCGGCTTCGGCAACGCGCGGTTGGCGGTGGAAACCGTCGCGAAGAGTCGGTTGAAACGTCGTTGGTCTCGCGCGCTCCACTCGAGTCCGAGTTGCTCGCGGAACAGCGGCGGAAGGGTCCCGATGGTCAGGAAGCGCAGCAGCGGGGCGAATGGGACCCGAAGCGCCGGACTGATCATCCGCAGCTCGATGAGATCGTTGAGGAACCGTTTCGTCGTCTCGTCGATGGCGACGCGACCGCTGGCGACGTTCCAGTAGTGATCGAATTCGGTTCGGGTGGCCGGCCACATGTCGTCGGGCACCTGCAGCGTGGTCCCCAGAGTCTTGGCCGATTGGTAGAACTCCTCGGCGTCGGCCGGGCTCATGATCCCGTGCAGCAGTTGATGGGTGTCCTCGATCCCGACGAACAGGCATGCCGCGACCCACATCTGGAGTTCGCGATCGAATGCGTTGTATGCCACCGGGCTCTTCTCGTCCGAGCGGACGTGTCGATGGGCGGCATTGACCGCGTCCCGGAAGGCCGCCTTCTCCTCGTCGTCGCCGAGGATCGCCACCGACAGGTACTGCGCGGTGGTGCGCGCCCGTTTCCACGGATGTTTCATCAGCGAACCGGACTCGACCTTGCTCTCCATCACGCCGTAGGCGACCTCGGGCCACCCGAGCTGCATGACCACATTGGCCGCTGCGCCGGCGAAGGCCCAGAAGTCGACCGCCTCCTGAATTCGTGCAGGCTTGCGACCGGTGGTCACCCGTTGCCTACGCGCGGGGATCGTGATCCGCGTCTGTGCGTTCGTCAACTCCGGTGTGGTGTCCGCCATGGACGCCAGATATCGCCCCGCCATGATGTGGCCCCCTGTTCTGCATACCGCACAGTCACCCCGACCGTGACTGTGATCTATGTCGCGCACCTGGCAGGTTATCCCACCAGGTTTCATATATGAAACCTGAAACCGCGAAACCGGCCATCGGCGCTGGATAAAGAACTGGATGTGCGATGGCCGGATCGTGAGGATGGAGCGATGACGACTCGTCGCTTCGCTCAGGTGGATGTCTTCTCGACCGTGCCCGTCCGCGGCAACCCGGTCGCGGTCGTACTCGATGCCGAGGGGATGACCGACGAGCAGATGGCCTCGTTCGCGCGCTGGACCAACCTCTCGGAGACGACGTTTGTGCTGCCGCCGAGCGATCCCGCCGCCGACTATCGTCTGCGCATCTTCACCCCATCCGGTGAACTTCCGTTCGCCGGGCATCCCACCCTCGGCTCGGCCCACGCGTGGCTGGAGGCCGGCGGCGTGCCGAGTGGTGACCGCATCGTGCAGGAATGCGGCGTCGGGCTGGTGTCCATCCGGTCGGAGCAGGGTCGACTGGCGTTCGTCGCCCCGCCCCGCATCCGCTCCGGACCCGTCGACGAGGCGACGGTGCGGTCGGTGGCTGATGCGCTCGGCCTCGACCCCGACGAGGTGATCGCGGCCGAATGGGTCTCCAACGGCCCCGATTTCCTGGCATTGCTGTTGCCGTCCGGGGGCCGGGTGCTGGAGGTCAGACCCGACATGGCCGCGCTCGGCACACACGACGTGGGCCTGATCGGCCCGTACTCGGGCGGTCTGCCCGACGAACCCGAGGTGCTGTTCGAGGTCCGCGCGTTCGTTCCCGGTAGCGGCATTCCCGAGGACCCGGTGACCGGGAGTCTGAACGCGGGCCTGGCCGTCTGGTTGCGCCAGGCAGGCCGTGCGCCCGCCGGCTACGTCACCGCTCAGGGCACCGCGCTGGACCGGGCAGGGCGCGTTCACGTCTCCGACGACGGTACCGACATCTGGGTGGGCGGTGCGACCACCACGGTCATCGCTGGCACAGTGGTGCTGTGAGCGAGACAGCCGAGATCGCCGACGCGGAAGCCGCCGGAGTCGCCGCTACCGAGAGCAACAAGGCCGCACGCAAACGTCGTCGGCGGGAACCACCGCCGGACCCGGTGCCGCTGCCGGGGCTGGTGGACGCACACACCCACCTGGCCGCATGCGGCGGCCGCGACCCGGAATCGGTGCGCGCGATCCTCGATCACGCCGAACAGGTCGGCGTCGGGCAGGTGATCACGGTCGCCGACGACATGATCGATGCGCGGTGGGCCGTCGAGGCCGCTGCATGGGACCACCGGGCGTTTGCCGCGGTGGCCCTGCACCCGACGCATGCCGGCGAACTCGACGACGACGCGAAGGCCGAACTCGAGCGGATGCTGGCGGACCCGAGGGTCGTCGCAGTGGGGGAGACCGGCCTGGACCACTATTGGCCGAGTCGGTCCGACGACTGTGCTGCGCCCGATGTACAGGCCGAGGCGTTCCGGTGGCACATCGACCTCGCCAAGCGCACCGGCAAGCCGTTGATGATCCACAACCGCGAGGCCGACGCCGATCTGCTCGACATCCTCGCCGCGGAGGGGGCGCCAGAGACCGTGATCATGCACTGCTTCTCCGGTGACCGAAACGTTGCACAGGAATGCGTCGATCGCGGTTACGTCCTGAGTTTCGCCGGCACTGTGAGTTTCGCCAACGCCGCCGAACTGCGTGTGGCCGCCGAAATCGTGCCCGATGAGCAGGTCCTGGTAGAGACCGATGCGCCGTTTCTGACGCCGCATCCCTATCGTGGCCAGCCAAATCAGTCCTATTGCCTGCCGTATACGGCCCGCGCGCTGGCCGAGGTCCGGGGTGTCGACGATGCGGCGATGGCGCGAATCCTGGGCGCCAACGCACGACGCGTCTACCGACTGCCTTTGCAGTAATCACGCCTGTTCGTTATCGTATTGTGATCCCGCTGCCTGGGGGCAGCGATTCCGGCCAGAGAGGGCTGTGCCGTCCGGGGGTTTCGGGGTCGCTGATGAGCGCAGTGCGGACGCAATTGTCCCCGACCAGGATGTTCCGCCTTGTCTCTCCTCGCCCACATCAACAACTCGAAGTCCACCCGTGCGCGGGTCGCTGTCGGCGCCGTGCTGACCACCCTCACCGCGGGCGGCGTCATGGGTGTCGCAATGCACAAGGACGTCGAGCTCAACGTCGACGGTCAGGTCCGCAACGTCTCGACCATGTCGATGTCGGTCGACTCGGTGCTGCGGTCGCAGGGTTTCGACCCGGAGTCCGGTGACCACGTCTCCCCGCCGCTCGACGCCGGGGTCGGTGACGGACAGACCATCACCTTCAACCGGCTCAAGGAAGTGGCCCTCGACGTCGACGGGCAACGGCAGATGGTCGAGACGACCGCCGCCGACCTGGATGACCTGCTCACCGAGCAGGGGCTCACCGACACCGCCACCGACACGAACTTCCCGAGCGGCAACGCGTTGCCGGTCGACGGCGCGGTCGTCGACGTCACCACTCCCAAGCCGGTTCGGCTGACCGACGGCGTGACGAGCTTCCGTCCGGTCGTCGCGGCCAAGACCGTCGGTGAACTCCTCGCCGAGACCGGCAAACCATTGTCCGGTGACGACGAGGTGGAACCCGCCGCCGACACTCCGGTCACCGAGAACATGAAGATCACGGTGACCCGTATCCGCACCGCGGATTCGACCGTCACCGAGGATGTGGCCCCGCCGGAGATCGAGAAGGAGGACCCCAACCTGGTCCGCGATCGCAAGGTCGTCGTCAACCCGGGCAAACCGGGTGAGGCCAAGGTCACCTATTCGGTCACCACGGTCAACGGCAAGGTCGTCAAGCGCGAGAAGCTCGACTCCGAAATGCTCACCGAACCACTGGCCGCCACCGTCCGCATCGGCACCAAGCCCGGCGCACCGTTCGTCCCTTCGGGTTCGGTCTGGGATGCGCTGGCGCAGTGTGAAGCCACCGGCAACTGGGCGATCAACACCGGCAACGGGTTCTACGGCGGCGTGCAGTTCGACCAGAACACCTGGGAACGGTGGGGTGGCACCGAGTACGCCCCGCGTGCCGACCTCGCATCCCGCGAGGAGCAGATCGCCATCGCCAAGAAGACCCAGGCAGCCCAGGGGTGGGGCGCATGGCCGTCCTGCTCATCGAAGCTGGGACTGCGCTGAGCGACTCACCACGCCTCCTCGGGCCCGCCCAGATCCGCACACTGGCCGCGGAGATCGGGGTGCGCCCCACCAAGACGTTGGGGCAGAACTTCGTCCATGACGCCAACACGGTGCGGCGCATCGTCGCCGAGTCCGGTGTCGGCGTCGACGACACCGTTCTCGAGGTCGGGCCCGGCCTCGGGTCGCTGACCCTGGCGTTGCTCGGCGCGGCCGGGCGCGTGGTCGCCGTCGAGATCGACCCCGTCCTCGCCGCCCGGCTCCCCGCCACCATCGAGGAGTTCGCACCGGTGCAGGCGGATCGCTTCACCGTCGTCACCGCGGACGCCATGACCGTGGGGCAGGCCGATCTCCCCGTCGCCCCGACCGCGCTCGTCGCGAACCTGCCCTACAACGTCGCCGTTCCGGTGCTCCTGCACCTGATGGCCGACTTCCCGACCATCGCAACTGCTCTGGTGATGGTGCAGGCAGAAGTAGCCGACCGGCTGGCCGCCGGGCCCGGTGGCCGGGTCTACGGGGTGCCGAGCGTGAAGGCCCGCTACTTCGGTACCGTCCGCCGCGCCGGCGCCGTCGGACGCAACGTCTTCTGGCCTGAGCCGAAGGTCGAATCCGGCCTGGTCCGGATCGATCGCACCCAAGCCCACCCCGACGACCCGGGAGTGCGGCGCAGCGTGTTCACGGTGATCGACGCGGCGTTCGCGCAGCGCCGCAAGACGATGCGCTCGGCGCTGGCCGGCTGGGCCGGCGGCGCGGTGGAGGCAGAACGACGACTCCGGGCCGCCGGCATCGATCCCGGCATCCGTGGTGAACGCCTCGACATCGACGACTTCGTCCGGCTGGCGGCCGTCGACGCCTCCTGATCGCCGCGTCGGCGTCCGCAACCCGCGATGCCCTCTCGATTACCCTGATTACCTGTGTCTCGAGCGTCGTTGTCGGTGGTGTCCGATGCGGTCACCGTGCGGGTGCCGGCCAAGGTCAATCTGCACCTCGGCGTGGGTCCGCTACGCGATGACGGATTCCACGATCTGGTCACGGTGTATCAGGCGCTGTCGCTGTACGACGATGTGCGGCTGAGCCCCGCCGGTGAGCTCCGGGTGACCACCCGCGGGGAAGGGGCCGCCGACGTACCCGGCGACAGCACCAATCTCGCGGCCCGTGCGGTGGCCGAGGTGGCGCGGCGCGCCGACCGGAGCCCGCGGGTCGCCATCGACATCGACAAGCGGATACCGGTGGCCGGCGGAATGGCCGGCGGAAGTGCCGACGCCGCCGGCGCCCTGGTCGGGGCCGTGAATCTGTGGGGACTGGACATCGGGCGTGAGGAACTCACCGAGATCGCGGCCGGTCTCGGTAGTGACGTGCCCTTCGCCCTGCACGGTGCGACGGCGTTGGGAACCGGTCGCGGCGAACAATTGATGCCGATCCTCGCCCGCGGTGAATTCCACTGGGTGCTCGCGATCGCACGATCGGGACTGTCCACGCCCGCCGTGTACCGCGAACTCGATCGACTGCGGGACAACCGCGCCGACACCGATGTCGCGGCGCGGCGACCCGATGACCTGATGGCCGCGCTCACCTCGGGCGATCCGCATACCGTGGCACCGCTGCTGCACAACGATCTCCAACCCGCCGCGCTGAGCCTGCAGCCGGTACTGCGGCGCACCTTGCGCGCAGGTATCGATGCGGGCGCGCTCAACGGGATCGTCTCCGGGTCGGGGCCCACCTGCGCCTTCCTGTGCGCCGACGAGACGTCGGCGGTCGACGTCGCCGCGGAACTGTCCGGTGCCGGGGTGGCTCGTGCGGTACGCACCGCCACCGGGCCGGTCCCCGGTGCCCGGATTCTGTCGGCCTGACCAGTCAACTGCCGAAGACGTTGATGGCGTTGCCGTAGGCGCGCAGCGAAGCGACGGATCCGTTGTATCGGTTGAGATCCACCGGAGTGGACACACCGGGTAGTCGACCCGAGCTGGTGAACTGCCAAAAGGTCCATGTCCGCCAACCCCCACGGGGCATCTGCGGTGCCGCGGCGCCGTTGTACGAGGCGATCCACAGCGGGTGGTCGGCGAACTCCCGGGTGGCACCCATCGCGGTGTTCCAGAAGTTCGGGTAGGTGTAGAGGATCGTCTTTCGCCCGGTCAACGGCTCGAGGACAGCGAAGAACTCGCGGACCCAGGCGGCCAGCGCGCGCGGGCCGAGGCCGCCGGAGTGTTCGAGGTCGAGTACCGGCGGAAGGTCCAGAATGCCGTTCTGGCCGAGCACTGTCGCGGCATAGAAGAGTGCCTGTTGTCCGGCCGGCCGGCTCGGATCGGCGTAGTGGTAGGTGCCGCGGATGAGACCTGCAGCGCGAATCGCCAGACTGTCGGGCACGAAATGCGGGTTCACGTACCACGTGGACTCGGTGGCCTTCACCATGGCCATCTGCTGTCCGGAGGCGCGCACCGCGAACCAGTTGATGGCCGCGCCGTCGGGATGCTGATGACTGGACACGTCCGGCCCTACCTGTGGGGCGGCACCGGCCTGCGGCGAATCCGTCATCGCAGCGCAGAGTCCGACGGAGGCCGCGGTCACCGTGGCCACGATCAGTCGCCGGAGGATCACGGCTCCACGCTATTGCATCGATGCAGGATCGCGCAGAATGTTTGTCGACTGGATCTGATGCCCGGGCGGTGTCGCCGGTCACCGAGGGTCCGTTGCTAGGGTCATCCGAGTGGCACCCGCAAATCCCGTCGCGCTGATCAACGCGGACCGAATCAGCAAGAGCTACGGCATCAAGCCGTTGTTGGACTCGGTGTCCCTCGGCGTTCACGAAGGCCAGCGGATCGGGGTCGTCGGACTCAACGGTGGTGGCAAGACCACGTTGCTGGAGATCCTCGGTGGAATCACCGAACCGGACAGTGGGCGGGTCTCACGCGCCGGCGACATCCGCGTCGCCACGGTGACCCAGCGAGGTGAGCTGCCGGCCGGCGCGACCGTGTCCGACGTGGTGGTCGGCGGACCGCAGGTCGCAGTCCACGAGTGGGCGGGCGATCCCCGGATCCGGGGCATTCTCGCGGGCATCGGCGTCGATGAGCTGCTCGATTCCAAGGTCGACGAACTGTCCGGCGGGCAACGCCGTCGGGTGGGACTGGCAGCCGCGCTGATCTCGGAGGCCGACCTGTTGATCCTCGACGAGCCGACCAACCATCTCGATGTCGAGGGCGTGCAGTGGCTCGCCGAGCACCTCGTGGCGCGCCGCAGTGCCCTCGTCGTGGTCACCCACGATCGGTGGTTCCTCGACACCGTCGCCACCCGGACCTGGGAAGTGCACTCGGGTGGCGTCGACGAGTACGAGGGTGGCTACAACGATTGGATCTTCGCGCGCGCCGAACGATCCCGGCTCGCCGACGCCGCCGAAGAGCGTCGCCGCAACCTCGCCCGCAAGGAACTGGCCTGGCTTCGACGTGGACCGCCCGCGCGTACATCCAAGCCGCGCTACCGGATCGAGGCCGCCGAACGGCTCATCGCCGACGTCCCGCCGCCGCGGGACAGCGTGACGCTGTCGGCGTTCGCCAAGCGCCGGCTCGGACGAGTGGTGGTGGAGCTGGAGGACGCCCGGATCGCCACACCCGCCGGTGAGACGTTGGTGGACGATCTGACCTGGCGGCTGGCGCCCGGCGAGCGCATCGGCCTGGTCGGGGTCAACGGTTCGGGTAAGACGACCCTGCTGCGCGCCTTGGCCGGAGAGGTCGACGTGGCCCCCGGGCGCCGCGTCGAGGGCACCACGGTGACGATCGGATGGCTGCGCCAGGAGCTCGACGACCTCGACGAGGACCAGCGGGTGCTCGACGCGGTGGAGGATGTGGCCACGCGGATCATGGTGGGCGACAAAGAGATGTCGGCATCGCAGCTCGCCGAACGGCTCGGGTTCAGCCCGGCGCGGCAGCGCACACCGGTGGGCGATCTCTCCGGCGGGGAACGTCGACGCCTCCAGATTACGCGGGTGTTGATGGCCGAGCCCAACGTCCTGCTGCTCGACGAGCCCAAAAACGACCTCGACTTCGACACCCTGCAGCAACTCGAGGACCTGCTCGACAGTTGGGCGGGCACCTTGGTCGTCATCAGCCACGATCGCTATCTCATCGAGCGAATCTGCGACAGCACGTGGGCGCTGTTCGGCGACGGCGCGCTTACCAATCTGCCCGGCGGCATCGAACAGTATCTACGGCGTCGTCGCGAGATCGGTTCCACCGCAGCACGCCCCAAGAAGTCGTCCGCGTCGGAGGCGGATTCCGTAGACGTCGGTGCGACGGCATCTGCGGTGACCACGCCGACCGTCAGCGCCGCCGAACACCGCGAGGCACGCAAGACGATGAATCGTCTTGAGCGCCAGATGGATCAGCTCACCAAACGTGAGGAAAAGCTGCACGTCTCGCTGGCCGAGGCGGCCACCGATCCCGAACGCCTTCAGGAGCTCAACTCCGAACTGCGTCAGGTGGTTGCCGACAAGGAAGCTGCCGAGGCCGCGTGGCTCGACGCCGCGGAGAAAGTCGAGTGAGCGCCGGTGGTCAGCGACGGATGGCGCCGTTGACCATCGCTGCAATCGCCACGGCGCCTTGCTGGTTGATGTGATAAGGGTAGGCCAGACTGCCGTTGGACAGTGAGCTCTCATACCAGGGGGCGATCAGATTGCACGGGTCGTGACCGGCCGATCGGCGGTTGGCGTCGATGAATGTCCCGCCGACCGTGGCCGTCGCCCGCCGCAGTGCATCACCGGCGCGGTCGAACACCCGATTCATCCACCGGACGTCGGGATCACTGATCGGCACCAACGGCCAGCAACCGTGACTACCCATGAACCCGCCGATGCCGACGACGATGATCTTGGCGCGGGGCGCCTTGGCGCGGATGGCCCGCAGCGCGGGGCGCACGCGGTTCTCCATCCGCGCGATCCGCCATCGAACCTCGTTCTCGAGGCGCGGATTGTGTCGACACCGACGATCGTTGAGCGGTGTCGTGTTGCAGTGGACCAGGATCGCACCCCAGCGCATGTCGTTACCACCGATGCTGACCGTGATGACCTGTGCATCACGCGGTACCAGGTGTGCTTGGGGTGGCTTGGTTCCACGGTTGGTGCGTTGGGTGGTGCGGTAGAGATCCGGCGCCTGCGCGCCGGCACACGAGGTGTCGATGAACCGGCGCGGTAACGTCATCACCGCGACTATCGCCGGATAGTTGAACGCCGAGCGTTTGCAGCCCAGGAAGTAGTCGGGGGTAGGGGAGAAGAAGCCGCCGGACGCGCGGGAATCGCCCATCGCGACGTAGGTGCCACCCGTGTAGCGAGCCGGTGTCGCATCCGCCGCCGGAGCCACCACGGTGCTCAGACCGGTCAGCAGCACGACCGCCAACAGCATCGACGTCAGCACGAGGCGGGCTCGCCGCCTCCCGGCCGGGATGGTGGGCAAGTGACGAGAAACCATGTGTGGTGCAACCCCCTGAATGTTCTTTGGGATTGTAGGGGACATCACTTCGTTCGCGCGGCCGTAATCCGGATCCGCCGCGGGGTCACACGGTTCGCAACGCGTCGCACCGGTGGGCGAATCGCGTGATCATCGCGGCCGTCTCGGCGGGCTGGATCAACGGGAACAGGTGGCTGGCCCGCGGAACCACGTGCACCTGCGCCAGCGGTGAGACAGAGGCGAAGCGCCGCTCATGGATGCGGAACTGGTCCCAGCCGCCGTTGAGAAACTCGATCGGACCCGGATACTGTGCGACCTCGCTCAGCGCATCGAGATCGGCCAGGGCGTCGACGACATCGCGAATGGAGTGCAGCGCAAGGCCGCCGGCCTCCATGTCACGGGCGACCTGACCACCCACGGCCATCCGGGTCAGGGCCTTGCTGATCGCCGCCGCCTGCCGGGGCAGGACGCTCGTCGCGGCGCCGAAGGCGCGGAAGGGGGAGGCGAGCAGACGGCTGGGCTGCGCGGTCGCGCACATCACCACCAGTCCGGCCACCGCATCGGGGTGGCGGCCGGCCGTGGCCATCGCGACGTAGCCGCCGAGCGACATACCGGCGACCACCGCAGGTCTGCCGAGTGAATCGATGGCGTCGAGCACCGCCTGCACCGCGCCGTCGATGTCGAATCGTTCGTCGGCTCGCGTTCCGTGCCCGGGGAGATCGGGGGTGGCCACCGGGCGGTCGGTGATACCGGCCGCGATGCGGTGGAGGGCCGAGCCGCTGACTCGGAGTCCGTGGACACAGACCACGGGAGTAGGTGAGACTTCCTGCGCTGCGCTCATCGGAGGCCAGTATGCCGTGGGCGTCACGGCTTGTCGCGGCCGGCGGGCCGCTCGACGCTCCGGTCGATGCCGATCCGGTCCAGGAACCCGTGGTCATGCGACACCACCAGCAGCGCACCTTGCCACTGCCGCAGGGCCGCGACGAGCTCTTCGGTGGTGTCGACGTCGAGGTTGTTGGTGGGCTCGTCGAGTATCAGCAGTGCGGGGACGGGATCGGCCAGCAGCGACATCGCCATGGCCACCCGTAGCCGCTCACCGCCGGACAACTCACCGAGAGCTCGGTCGGCACGCTTGCCGCGGAACAAGAATCGGGCGAGATGCGCGCGGATCGTCTGTTCGTCGACCTGCGGGTGCGTGACGGCAATCGCGTCGGCGATGCCCTGCCGGGGGTCGGCGAAGGTGATCTGCTGCGGCACATACGCATACGGAGCCAGTATGCGTCCATCGGTGATCAACTCGGCGATCAACGTGGTCTTTCCCGAGCCATTGGCGCCCACCAGCGCGACCCGCTCCGGTCCGTCGATCGTCAGCTGGTCGTCGTCGACGATGCGGGCCCGGGTCGCCACCTGCGCCACGGGCATCACGATGCGGGCGGTGCGGTCGTCGCGCACCCCGTCGCGTGCGGTGTCGAGTCGCTCCGATGCGGCGGATACATCGTCGCGGTGGGCGTTTCGCAGCTTTCCCGCCGACACCTGTGCGGCGTCCCGGCGCAGGTGGGCGACGATCTTCGGTACCCGCTTCTCCCGTTCGGCCGTGGCGGCCGTTCGGGCCCGCCGGTCGAGCTTGATCTGCGCCTCCTTCAGTTCACGGCGCTGTTTGCGCAGGTCGGAGGCTGCGTTGGTGACTGCGGCCTCGGCTGCCTGTTGCTCGGCGTCGAGGGTCTCTCGATACAGCGAGTAGGGGCCGCCGAACACGCGTACCGAGCCCCGATACAACTCCAGTGTCGAATCGGTCCGTTCGAGTAGCTCGAGGTCATGGCTGACCGCCATGACCGTGCCCCCGAATCGGTCCAACGCGTCGAAGAGGCGGGCGCGCGACGGTGTGTCCAGGTTGTTCGTCGGTTCGTCGAGCAGCAAGATCGACGGGCGTCGGATGAGCTCGGCGACGATCGCGAGCAACGTCGCCTCTCCTCCCGACAACGAACGGACCGTGCGATCGGTGTCGGTGGGCAGCCCCAGCGCGTCCAGGCTCGCTGCGACCCGTTCCTCGATGTCCCAGTCATCGCCGACGACCGCGAAGTCGTGTTCGTCGATAGAACCGCTCTCGATGCGTCGCAGCGCGTCTCGGATGGCGTCGACGCCGAGCACCGCGGCGATGGTGCGTTCGGGTGCATCGTGGGGATGCTGCGTCACCACACCGACGTCTCCGGCCACGGTGACGCTGCCGGTGCGCGGCACGAGGTCGCCGGCGATCAATCGCAGCAGGGTGGACTTCCCGGCGCCATTGGCTCCGACGAGTGAGCAGACCCCGGTGGGGACGTGCATCGTCAGATGGTCGAAAACGACGGTGCCGTCGGGCCACGCGAACGAGACGTCGGACAGGGTGACGGCCGGCGACGGTTGATGGGTGGATGCGGTCATGGAGAGCTCCCTGAGGTGGTGAACGGTAGCCGGCGTGGCGTGATGAGCACGCGGGCGAGTCGGGCCGACCTCAGCGGTTCATGACCGGTGAACACTCCTCGTTGTCGGTGGTGGCGTGATGCCGATGACCTCACGATAGCGCCGCAGGTCCGGAAGACGCCAACTCTTTTCTGCCGACCGAGACGCTAACGTGGCCGATATGTCGTTCATCCGCACATCGATCGTCAACCGGGTCGGTGAGATCGTTCTCGACCGGCCTGCCGCCCTCAACGCGCTGGATCAGACCATGATCGACGACATGTACCGAGTGTTGTCGGACTGGGGAGACGACGACGGCATCGACACGGTCCTGGTCACCTCGGCGAGCGAACGCGCTTTCTGCGCCGGCGGCGACATCCGCGCGATCCGCGACCATGCGCTGGCGGGACAGGCAGACGCGGTGAGCCACTACTTCGCGAGTGAGTACCGGCTCGATCAGCTCGTGGCCGAGTATCCCAAGCCGTATGTGAGTGTGATCGACGGCGCGGCGATGGGGGGTGGACTCGGCATCAGTGTGCACGGAGAGGTACGCGTGGTGACCGAGAGGGCGGTACTCGCCATGCCGGAGACCGCGATCGGGTTCGTCCCCGATGTCGGTTCCACCTACTTCCTGCCCCGGCTACCGGACGGAGTGGGCATGTGGCTCGGGCTGACCGGCTCACGGATCGGTGGCGCCGATGCCGTCGAGGTCGGTATGGCAACGCATTTCGTCGATTCGGCAGAGATCGACGACGTCACCGAGGAAATCCGCACCGGGGTGCCGCTGATCGATGTCCTCGGTGGTCGGCGGCATCGTCCGGCCGCGGAGTTGCCGCTGGCCAAGATCAAGGAGTACTTCGTCGACGACAACGTCACCGGCATCGTCGGCGGTTTGCGGGGTGCCCTCGGCGACCCGTGGGCCGAGCGGATGGTCGACATGATCGAACAGGCGTCACCGACGAGTCTCTGGGTGACCGCGGCAATGCTCACCGCCGGTGCGCATTCGGTGCTCGACGAATGCCTGGAGCGCGAATTGCATGCCGCCGAGCAGATCACCGCGACCGCCGACTTCGCCGAAGGTGTGCGCGCCGTCCTCGTGGACAAGGATCGTCGGCCCCGATTCGATCCGGCATCCATCGATGACGTCGATCCGGAATCGGTGGCGCGCATCGTGGGAGCGGCCTGAGCCGCTCGGTCACGGCGTCGTCTCGAACCACCCCGAGAGTGTCACACTGGCGTCGCTGACGGTGGTTTCGGTTTCGGAGTCCTCGTCGATGTCCTCGTTGGGTGCGAACGGGTTGCTGTGCGATCGTGTGGCCGCCGAGCAGGTGAAGGTGCCGGCGGCCCGCTCCGACGACATCGCGGTGACCGTCAGCGGACATGTCGCGGAGTGATAGTACGTGCCCCCCACCGTGACGCCGACCGACGAATCGATGGGGGCGTCGAGCGGGCCCACCCGCGGACGAACGCCGCCGATCGGTGGCAGGACGCCACCGGTGAGGTCACCCACCAGTAGTTCCAGCTGTGCACCGTCGTCACCCGGTCCGGTGAACACGAACAACAGGCTGTCCGGCGGCACCGACGGATCGGCGTTACCCCACTTGGTGAATCCGTAGCAGGCCGATCCGGCCGCACCGTCGGCACCTGTGCCGGCGATGGCTACGTGCATACTGCCGGAACGGAACTCGAGATCATGGCCGGCTCGGTCGATTCGTCCCCCGGCCGGTCGTTCGCGGCATTCGGCGGCGTCGACCGGGGCAACCGCGGCCGTGGCCGGTCTCGAACTCGATGGGCCGTCCGGGTCGTGATCGCCGGACCCGCATCCGGTGAGCGGACCGAGCGTGACCGCCGCGGCCGCAAGCGCGATCACCGGTGTCGAAACCCGTCGTGCGGGCTCAGTCCGCAGCGGCGACAAGGGGTTCGAGCATCAGGTCGGGATGTTCCTTCTGGATGAACTGCAGTCGCCACTTGTCGCTGAACAGAGCCAGGAGCGCTCCGTCGGTGCGAGTGAACACCTCAACTCCGCGTTGGCGGCCGAGATCGGCGGCGCTGTCGGCGTCGGTACGCCGGGCCAATGAGTAGCCGAGCGGTTCGATGGTGGTGTCGACGTTGAACTCGGATTTCATCCGGGCCGTGACCACCTCGAACTGCATCGGCCCGACGGCGGCGAGGACGGGCGAGGCGTCGCCGCGCAGTTCGTTGCGCAAGACCTGAACCACGCCTTCGCTGTCCATCTGCTCCATCGCCTTGCGGAACTGCTTGTACTTGTCGGCGGTGTTGACGCGGATCGCCGAGAAGTGCTCGGGCGCAAACGACGGGATCGGTGGGTACTGCACCTTCGAATCGATGTACAACGTGTCGCCGGGTGCCAACGCCATCGCGTTCACCAGGCCCACGACGTCACCCGGGTAGGCTCGGTCGACGGTGGAGCGGTCCCGACCGAATACCGCCTGGGCGTACTTGGTGGCGAAGGGTTTTCCGGTCTGTGCGTGTGTCACCACCATGCCGCGCTCGAATTCGCCGGACACGATCCGCATGTAGGCCAGGCGATCTCGATGACTGGTGTCCATTCCCGCCTGCACCTTGAAGACCACGGCGCTGAACGGGTCGGTGACCGACCGAACCGATCCGTCGATATCGGCGCGACCGGCCGGGGGTGGTGCGAGTTCGACCAGCGTCTCGAGCAGTTGTCGCACACCGAAATTGAGCATGGCCGACGCAAAGATCATCGGCGACGTCTGGCCGGCCAGGAACATCTCCTGATCGTGGTCCTGGCCCATCTCGCCGAGCAATTCACTCTCCTCGAGCGCTGCCGTCCACTCGTCGCCCTCGCGTGCGGCAGCCGCGTCGCCGTCGAGGATCTCCTCCGGGGCCACCTTCGCCCCACCGGCGGTACGGGTGAAACGGATGTACTCGCCGCTGCGGCGGTCGAGGAGTCCTCGGAAGTCGCCGGCGATGCCGACCGGGAAGTAGAGCGGTGTGGGGATGAGGCCGATGCGTTCGGTGATCTCGTCGATGAGTTCGAGCGGCGTCTGGCCGGGCCGGTCCCATTTGTTGATCACGGTGATCACCGGGATGCCGCGATGGCGACAGACCTGGAACAGCTTGAGGGTCTGCGGTTCGAGGCCCTTGGCGGCGTCGATCAGCATGACCGCGGCGTCGACGGCTGTCAGCACCCGGTAGGTGTCCTCGGAGAAATCGGCGTGACCGGGGGTATCCACGAGGTTGATGACGTTCGGGACGTCGTCGGTGGAGTGCTCGGAGGCGTAGTTGAACTGCAGCGCGGTGGAACTCACCGAGATTCCGCGCGCCTTCTCCATTTCCATCCAGTCCGATACCGTCGACTTGCGGCCGGCCTTGCCGTGGATGGCGCCGGCCTCGCTGATCATGCGCGCGTGCAGCGCCAGCGCCTCGGTCATCGTCGACTTACCGGCGTCGGGATGACTGATGATGGCGAAGGTGCGACGCCGCTTCACCTCGTGGGACACGGTGGCAGCATCTGAACTCACCCGACGAGGCTACCGCCCGGCGCGCTCACCGGGCAAAATCGCGCGCCGGGTCCGAACATGGTTCGGTTCTCGCACGTCCACCGTGGTCGCGCGCACGACGCTGCGCGCGCGAACAAGTGGTGGACGCGCGAGGAAGGTGGTGGCTATTCGAACGGGACCGGCGGCATCTTGACGACCTGTGCGGCGTAGCTGAGGCCGGCGCCATAGCCGAGCAGCAGCGCGGTGTCGCCGGGCTTGGCGGCACCGGTGGACAGCAGTTCTTCCATGGCCAACGGGATCGACGCGGCCGAGGTGTTGCCGGTGTGCTCGATGTCGTTGGCGACCGGAACCCCCTCGCGCAGGTGCAGCGTCTTGGCAAGCAGGTCGTTGATGCGCGTGTTGGCCTGGTGGGGGACAAAGACGTCGACGTCTTCGGAGCCGATCTTGGCGGCCTCGAGCGCGCGCTGCGCGACCTTGCCCATCTCGAAAGCGGCCCAGCGGAACACCGCAGTTCCCTGCAGCCGCACGTACGGCCGCTGGGTGCGGTCGCTGTCGAGGAAGGTCACCCAGTCGATGTCCTGGCGGATCGCGTCGAACTGCGAGCCGTCGCTGCCCCAGACGACCGGCCCGAGCTGCTGGTCCTCGGTCGGCCCGACCACCACGGCGCCGGCACCGTCGCCGAAGATGAAGCAGTTGCTGCGGTCGGTCATGTCGAGCGTCACCGACAGCTGCTCGGCGCCGATCACCAGGACGTGGGTCGCGCTTCCGCCGCGCACCATGTCCGACGCCAACGCCATCGCGTAGCCGAAGCCCGCACAGCCCACGGTCACGTCGAATGCGGGAACGCCGTTGGCGCCCAGTTCGGTGGCGACCCTGGTCGCTCCGGCCGGCGTCAGCAGCAGGTGGGTGTTGGTGGCGAGGATGACCGCGTCGATGTCGGAACCGGACAGCAAGGCGTTGGCGATCGCTGTGCGGCCGGCGTGGACGGCCATTTCGGTGACGTCCTCGTCGCGGCGGGCGAAGCGGCGGGTCTTGATGCCGGTCCGGGTGTAGATCCACTCGTCCGACGAGTCGATGTGTTCACAGATCTCGTCGTTGGTGACGACCCGTTCGGGCCGATAGGCACCGATGCCGAGCATCCCGATGTTGTTGATCCCGGTGGTGTCCGCGATGACAGCCATGCGTGTCCCTTTCCCTATGCGACCCGACATAGACGGTCTCACATTGCGGCCCTACTGGGAAGTAGCCCGTTCGTCGTTGCCGGCGTGTACACGGTGTTGCGGGGGACACGGCCGTGTGCTGGACGGGGAGCGGGCGGGTTTCGTGATCTCGATACGCCGCGGGCTCGCTGCGCTCGCTCGCGTCTACTCGATCACCGGGTGGCGGCGAGTCCTCCGTATCGAAACCCTTGGGTTGAGTAGGTGACGAGCGTAGCGAGGAGCCGTATCGAAACCCACCCCACACCTCAGCGCAAGCTCGTCTCCGTCGGCGCCGGCGGAAGCGTCACGACCGCGCCGGCGTAACTCAGTCCGGCACCGAACCCGAGGAGCAGGGCGATCTGGCCGCCGGTGGCCTTGCCGGTCGCGAGCATCTCTTCCATCGCCAGCGGGATCGAGGCGGCCGACGTGTTGCCGGTGTTCTCGATGTCGTTAGCCATGGGGATCTCGTCGGCCAGACCAAGGTTTTTCTTCATCAGCTCGTTGATCCGGGCATTGGCCTGATGTGGCACGAAGACCTCGATGTCCTCGATGCCGACGCCGGAGGTCTCCAGCACGGTCGTCAGGGCCTTGGGCAGGGTGATGGCGGCCCAGCGGAAAACACGTGGCCCCTGCATGGTCACCACCATCCGCCCGACCGGGTCGGTGGCGGGGTCCTTGTGCTGGAACTCCTGTGCACGGTCCATGTACTCGGGGATGTCGTAGTTCTGACCGATGGCCTCCGCATTCTCACCGTCGCTACCCCAGACCGTGGGCGAGATTCCGTTGAGTTCACTTGGCCCGACGACGACGGCGCCGGCCCCGTCGCCGAAGATGAAGGCGGTGTTGCGGTCGGTGGGTTCCATCACCACCGACATGGTCTCCACCCCGACCACCAGGACATACTCTGCGGAGCCTGCGCGCACGGTGTCGGCGGCGATGCCCAGGCCGTAGCCGAAGCCGCCGCAGCCGGCCGCGACATCGTAGGCGGGAATGCCGTTGAGCCCGATGTCGAACGCCACGATCGGGCCGCCGTGCGGGATCTTCGTCTTCCAGCTGTTGGTGGCCAGGATGAGGGCGCCGATCTTCTCCTTGGGCACCCCGGAGTTGCGGATCGCCCGCTCGGCGGCGGCCGCCGCCATCGAGCGCGCCGACTCATCGCCGCTGATCCATCGACGGTTGCGGATACCGCTGCGCTCAAAGATCCACTCGTCGTTCGAGTCGAGTACTTCGCAGACCTCGTCGTTGGAGACCAGCCGGCGCGGCCGGTAGGCGCCGATGCCCAGCATCGCTACGTTCTGGTGGCCGGTGTTTGCCGCAATGCCCACGCTGACTCCGTTCGTCGTTGATCGGACGCTGCGATTGTAGGCATGTCTTTACCGGGAAGTAACCACGCCGCCGGCCAGCGGCAGATCTGTGTTCGGGAGGGTGTGCGGCATGCGCGACCTGTTACAGCGGCCAGAACACCGGTATCAGCAGGACCGCGATGACCAGCCAGCACGCCATCACGATCACGCCGAGTCGCCAGTAATCGCCGAACCGGTATCCGCCGGGATTCATCACGATCATGTTCGCCGGAGTGGCGATCGGTGTCAGCACCGCCGCGGCGGCCGCGGTACACACCAGCATCAGGATCGGCCGGGGATCGACACCGATGTCGGCTGCTGCGGCCAGCGCGATCGGGATCACGATCAAAGTCGTGGCGGCGTTGCTGATGAACTGCCCGAGAATGGCGGTGAGCAGGAACAACACGATCAGCAACAGGTAGGCGCTGCGGTCGGCCACCAGGTCCACAATCGGCTGGGCGATCAGTTCTGCTCCGCCGCTGTCGGTGATCGCAGACGACATCGGGATGAGTGCCGCGATGAGCACCACCGTCGGCCATGACACTGCGCGATACGCCTGTTCGGAGGTGATGACCTTGCTGACGACCATGGCCAGCGCGGCGAGCAGCCCGGCCACCACCGGAGGTACCGCACCGCTGGCGAGCAGGGCGATCATCGCCACCAGGATCACGCCCGCACGTGGCGCGCTGTGGCCGAGAGCGACGGTCTGGCGGCGTAGCTGCTCGGAGGAGCCGACGACCAACACCTGCTGGTTGTCGGCGAGGGCATCGATGGCACGCCACGGGCCGTGCACCAACATGGTGTCGCCCTCGACGAGTTCCACCGACCGCGGGCCGACGTCCTTGTTGCGCCGGCGGATCGACATGACCAGCAGGCCGTCCTCGGAACGCACCATTCCGGGGCACACCTTGCTGCCGATCCACTCCGAACGTGGCGGAATGACCACCTCGCTCACGCCGGCATCGCGATCGATCAGTCGTCCGGACCGGGCATGCCGTCCGGCCACGTCCTCGACGGTCAACTCGCAACTGCGCGCGAAGTCGTCGACTGCCTGCCCGGATCCGGACACCACCAGGACATCGCCGTTCTGGAGCCGATGCCCGGATTCGACGAGACCGGCGCCGAGACCGCCCTGCGCGGCGATCGGCAGCACGTCGCGGGTGTCCGACGCCACGGCATCGCGTACCGGCGTGCCGACGCAGCTCGACTCGGCCCCGACATGCAGACGGTAGACGCGTTCACCGAGTCCGTAATGGTCCACCACGGTGCCGAGATAGTTGCTGAAGTCGGCGGGCAGCGCCGTGGAGCGGCGGTCCGGAAGCAGCCGACCGCCGAAGATCGCGATCACCGCGAACGTGACTATGACCAGGGGAATGCCGATGAGGCCGAATTCGAAGTAGGAGAATCCGTTGCCGGTGGCGGTGCGGGCCGCGTCGTTGACGATGACGTTCACCGGACTGCCGCTGAGGGTGAGCATCGACCCGGCGCTGCACGCATAGGCCAGTGGGATCAGCACTTTCGACGGCAGCATGAATGCGTGCCGTGCCACGGCGACGGTCACCGGCACCAATGCGGCGGCGGCACCATTGATGGTGATGAGCGCGGACAATATCGCCGACAGAATGGTGATCGCTCCGAGCACCCGCACCCGGCCGGTACCGGCCGCCCGGGTCAGTAGTCGTCCGGCCCACGCGGTGATGCCGGAGGCCTCGAGTCCTTCGCTCACCACGAACAACGCCGCGATGAACACGATCACGTTGTCGCCAAGGCCGGTGGTGAGACCGGCCAGGTCGATCAGTCCGCAGAAGTAGAGAGCCAGCGCCGAGGCGATGGCGACCACGCCGACGGGCAGCCGATTCCAGACGAACAGCACGATGGTGACGGCGAGGATCACCAGGCTCAGCGTGGCGTCGGACACCGTCTCATCGTTGCATCACGGTCGCCTGTCCGCAGTCGATGTCACGCAGGACCGGGGACACTCACCACGCGTGGACGGTGTTCTGTGCGGCTTCGAGCCCGTGTGAGACCAGGAGTTCGGCGGCGTCGATGCCGCGGCCGATCAGCAACTCCACTTCCGTGCGCGCTGCCGAGGGAAACGGCTTCAGCACGAAGTCGGCCGGGTCTTGACGTCCGGGGGGCCGCCCGATGCCGAGGCGAATTCGGAGGTAGTCGCGTGAACCGATGGCCTGACTGATCGAGCGCAGACCGTTGTGCCCGCCCTCGCCACCGCCCTGCTTGAGACGTAGCTGCCCGAAGTCGATGTCGAGTTCGTCGTGCAGCACGATCAAGTCGGCGGCCGGTACGGAGTAGAACTTCGCGAGTGGGCCGATCTGACGGCCGCACTCGTTCATGTAGTTGCGTGGTTTCGCAACGAGCGCCTGATGGCCGGCGAGGGTGATCGGGGCGAGTTGCGCGCCCGACTTCTTGTGCAGTTTCCACCGCTCGCCGGCCGAGGCGACGAGGCCATCGGCGACCATCGCGCCGATGTTGTGCCTCGTCTTCTCGTACTTCGGACCGGGATTACCCAGCCCGACAATGAATTTCATTCTCGACGGACGCCGGTGACTACTCGGCCGACTCTTCGGCGGCCTCATCGGTACCGGGGGTCTCGGCACCGGCCTCTTCGGCCTCTTCTTCCAGCGCCGAGGCCGACGGGGCCTCGTTGATGGCGACGACGAGGGTGTCGGGATCGCTGATCAGCGTGACGCCCTCGGGCAGGGCCAGATCCGAGGCGTGCACGGCGTTGCCGGCCTCGACACCCTCGACGTCGACGGTGATCTGCTCCGGGATCGAGAGCGCGTCGGCCTCGATCTCGATGGTGCTGGCGTCCTGGGTGACCAGGGTGCCCGGCGCTGCCTCACCCTCGACGACGACGTAGACCTCGACGGTGACCTTCTCGCCGCGGCGGATGACGAGCAGGTCCGCATGCTCGATGTAGTTGCGGATCGGGTGGACGTCGACCTGCTTGGTCAGTGCGAGCTGGCTGGAGCCCTCGATGTCGAGGTCGACGACCGCATTGACGCCGTTGGCGCGCAGGATGGCGGCGAACTCGAGCGCCGGCAGGCTGAGGTGCTGCGGGTCGGTGCCGTGGCCGTACAGTACGGCGGGAACCTTACCCTCGCGGCGTGCGCGACGAGCCGCGCCCTTGCCCTTTTCGGTACGGGTGGTGACAGTCAGTTTGGAGGCCTGAGTCGCCATTGTTCTTCTCCTCATTCGGTCGGTTCGGGGTGAACCGTGGTTGTTCGGGTCGGTCGCGGCGAGCGACGACGACCCCGAACCAACATGCAGGAGTCATATGACCTGCGGAGAAGATTCGCGGTGGTCGCGCCGATAACGGTGGATGCCCACCCTCGCCGTGACAACGACGGCAAGGATAGCCGATGGTCAGGGCGAATGTCACATGCGCGCTGGTCGGGACGGTCTGCTGGTCGCGGGGTGCCCCCGACCCCCTTAGCGCGCGGCGGTTTATCTCTCGCGCGGCTGTCGTGCTCCCGCGCGCGAACCTTCACGCGCGGGAGGCAAATCGGCGCGCGGGAAGGGCGGTAGGACGTGAGGCGCTGGTCGAGCAGCCGACGAGCCCGCGAGGAGGCGCATCGAGGTCACCCATTTGGCGGTCCACGGTGCGTCCGCCGAAATCGATGGAACCGATCGCGGGTACGGTGCGTCCAAGTCTGTGAGCGAGTGAGAATCGGGCAGATCGAGTTGGGGGAACAAGCGGGGGCATGGGGGAAACGTTCAGAGCCGAGCCTGCGGAGATTGCTGGTTTCGGGAATTTCGTCGGGGAGAACGTCGCGGATTACGAGCGCATCATGGGACTGCTGCGTGAGGCCGGTACCACCAACGACTTCTCCGGTCTGATGTCTGCGCTGACCGATCCGGTGGTCACGCTGCAACTGGCCACCCAGAGTCGATGGGTGGACATGGGGGAGACTTTAGGATCGATCGCCTCTGGACTGGCTAAATCAGCGTGGATCTTCCACGGGGCCGAGGCGGAGAATGCGGAGATCTTCCGCCAACATGTCCGGTCGGTGGAACGTGGGCCCGGAGAGAACGGGTTCGACATCGACGTCGACCCGGCGAACAGTCGGCGAAAGATCGTGGTGGACCCCTACCCGGGTGCCGTGAACACAGGATCGCCGACGCCGATCGACGTCTCCGCTCCGCCCCACTCCGAGCCCGACATTCGTGGCCTGATCGAGGAGACATCGGGATGGCTCGCTGAGATCGACGCCACGGTCGAGCAATATGGGCATTGGAGTCCTATCCGGCAAGCGATAAAACCAATTTCGGGCAATTGGGAGGAGCTTCGCCGTATCGGCGAGGTGTACAGCAAGGCGGGCACCGCTGTCGGGACGATCGGCAACGACGTCGCCGCCCAGACCGCGAGGATCGATGGGTCGTGGGATGGCAAGGCAGCCCACGCATTCGCCGACTACTCCCGCAATGCCACGGACTACATGGAATGGGAGGCGGCGCTGGGGCGCATGCTTCGCGAGGGTTTCGAGAAAGCGGCCGCGGAGTTCGAGAACGCAGTCGGGGCCGCGCTGCGAGTGATCATCAACGAATTCGAGAAAGTGATCACAGTCAGGGGCACCTCGGGAGTCGTCAAGGCACTCGCCAAATCCATCCCATTGCTCGGCACCGCCGCGCAGCTGGGTGATCTGGCAAAGGCGCTCATCGCCATCGGTCAAGAAGTCCTTCCACTGATCGAGGAAGTCCGCCGGGGTGTTGAGGCGTTCCAAGAGTTCATCGAGTTCGCACAGGACCCGGTAGGTTTCGCAAAGGAAAAGGGGCAGGATGCGGTGAACGAGAAGCTGGCCCCTTACAAGGAGGAACTGGAACGAGGGCGTCACAGAGTGCAGGTGCTCCGTGATGTCGACACACTGATGGGTGTCGACGACCTGCGCGACAGACCTCAGGCGCCATACGAGCCCGAGACCGGGGGCGACGCAAGGGAAGGCATTGCATGAGACTTCGGCGGTATATGATTCTCGGCTTCATTGGGCTATCGCTTGTCGCCTGCTCGTCAGGTGCCGAGACGAGCTCGGGCGCTTCACAATCGAACAGCGTCACCGCGATCGATGGGCCAGATGTGCACGTGGCTGGCAAATGCGCCGTCCTAGACGGGTCAGATCTGGCCGAACTCTTGGGCAATATTCCGCTGACGAGCGCAGATGTCACTGAGCAGGGGTGCACGTGGGTCGTCGGCAACGACGAAGGGGTCGCGCGCTACGAAATCCGGCCCGGGTTAGCTGAAGCAGATGATGCCGATGACCGAGCGCTGAGATTTGCCGGCGGGGTTCTGTACTTCAACGCAGCGTTGTCTGACCACATCGACTGTGTCGCTGATGTTGCCGTGGACGGTTCGTCGGAGTACATCCAATTGGAAATCACACCGGCCGAGACTGTGACTTCCGAGTTGGCGCCGGATGACGGTGCGGTCTGCAGCCACGCGCTCCCACAGGTGGAGAAGATCGTCGAAGGTTTGGGGTGGACGTAATGACCTCGTCTCTGCCACCGGAGATGGAAGCCGCCAAGCGGAAATTGTTCGATTCCCTGGACCGGCTACACACCGCTGCTGCCCGTGCACACGCCCATGCCGACCGCCTCGAACTTGAGCGACGCGAGCGTGAACGATCCGAACGCGGGGCGCACGAGCGTGAGCAGCGCGAGGCGCAACGGCGAGCAGCGCTCGCCCAGTCCCAACTCGAGGACGAGGCCGAACAGGCCTACCGCAACGCGCGCCGGGGAGGCTGGCTTTCCTCCGAGTGAGGTATGGCTCCGCGGAACCTATCCGCAACCCGCCGTCACAGGCATACTGACCCCATGACATCGCAGACACCGATCGACATCGTCACGACCTTCCTCGACGACCTCGCGCGCTCCGACACGGCCGCGGCTCTGGAGAACGTCGACGAGAACATCGCCTACACCAACGTCTCGCTGCCGACCGTGCACGGCAAGCGGAAGGTGGCCGGCATTTTCTCCGGGATGGACAGGTATTCATGGGCCGGCTTCAACTACCGGATGGTCAACGTCACGGCCGACGGTCCGGTGGTGCTCACCGAACGCGTCGATGAACTCCGGTTCGGACCGGTCGTCATGCAGTTCTGGGTCTGCGGTCGCTTTGAGGTTCGCGAGGGGCGGATCACCGTGTGGCGGGACTACTTCGACTACTACGACATGACCAAGGCGCTCGTACGGGGACTGCTCGGCGCCGTGATCCCGCCCCTGCGCAAACCGCTGCCGCCGAAAGTCGTTGCCGTATAGGGCAGTCGTCAGAGAATCTCGTCGATCGTCTCCAGCGGTCGCCCCAACCGGGTTCCCTTGTCGGTCACCACGAACGGGCGCTCGACGAGAACCGGATGCGCCACCATGGCGTCGAGAACCGCGTCCTCGGAGGCATCAGCCAGTCCGAGTTCCTTGTACAGCGACTCACGCTTGCGTGCGGCTTGATGAGCCGTGATGCCCGCGTCGGCGAACATCGTCGACAACTGTTCGCGAGTGTAGGGCTGATCGAGGTACTTGACGATGGTCGGCTCGACGCCCGCCTCCCGCAACTTCTCCAGCGCCTTGCGGGAGGTCGTGCACTTCGGGTTGTGATAGATCGTCGCGTCCACGAGGCACACCATACCTGGTGCGGCGCCAGCCAAGTCGTGAGTGTGTGACCTAGGCGCTGCCGTTGAACAAACTCGTCACCGAACCGTTCTCGAAGACCTCGCGGATCGTCTGGGCGAGCAGTGGCGCGATCGACAACACCGTCAGGTTCTCGAACTGCTTGTCCTCGCCGATCGGCAGGGTGTCGGTGGCGATGACCTCTTTGGCGCCGCAATTCGCGAGTCGTTCGGCGGCCGGGTCGGAAAACACACCATGGGTGGTGGCGATGATGACGTCGCCCGCACCGGCATCCTTGAGGACCTTGACGGCGCCGGCGATGGTGCCGCCGGTGTCGATCATGTCGTCGATCAGCACGCAGGTGCGGCCCTCGACCTCACCGACCACCCGGTTGGACTTCACCTGGTTGGGCACCAGCGGATCACGGGTCTTGTGGATGAAGGCCAGCGGCGCCCCGTTGAGGGAGTCGGCCCACTTCTCCGCCACCCGCACACGACCGGAGTCGGGCGAGACGACGGTGACGTTGTCGGTGCCGTAGTTGTCCCGGACGTACTCGGCGAGCTGGCCCTGTGCGTGCATGTGATCGACGGGGCCGTCGAAGAAGCCCTGAATCTGGTCGGTATGCAGATCGACGGTGATGATGCGGTCGGCGCCCGCGGCCTTGAGTAGATCGGCGATCAGGCGCGCGGAGATCGGCTCACGACCGCGATGTTTCTTGTCCTGACGCGCGTACGGATAGAAGGGGAGGATCACACTGATGCGCTTGGCCGATCCACGCTTGAGCGTGTCGATCATGATCAGCGCCTCCATCACCCACTGGTTCAACGGGTACGGGCAGCTCTGCAGGACGAATGCGTCGGAACCGCGGACGGATTCCTCGAACCGGACGAAGATCTCACCGTTGGCGAAGTCGCGCGCGGTCTGCGGGGTCACCTTGATGCCGAGCTCGTCGGCGACGGCCTGAGCGAGGTCGGGATGCGCGCGGCCAGAGAACAGCATCAAGTTCTTCTGGTTGTCCGTGGTCCAGGTCATGAAAACTCTTCTGCTAGAGGTGTGCTGCGGTCAGGCACCGGGCTGGTGACCCGCCGGGCGGTCGGTCTGTTGGGCATCGAGTGCAGCGCGCGCCGACTCGGTGTCCGGGCGCTTACGCACCACCCAGTTCTCGATATTGCGTTGTTGTCCTGCCGACACCGCGAGCGCGCCGGGCGGGACATCGTCCCGCAAGACCGTACCCGCTCCCGTGTAGGCGCCGTCCCCGACCTGCACGGGTGCGACAAACATGTTGTCAGACCCGGTACGACAATGGGACCCGATCACCGTACGGTGTTTCGCCACGCCGTCATAATTCACGAACACGCTGGACGCGCCGATGTTGGATTGCTCACCGATCGTCGCGTCGCCGACGTAGGTGAGGTGCGGGATCTTGGAGCCGGCGCCGATGTCGGCTTTCTTCGTTTCCACGAAAGTGCCGATCTTGCCGCCCACTCCGAGGCGGGTGCCGGGGCGCAGATAAGCGAACGGTCCGACGGTGGCGTTGGCGCCGATCTCGGACTCACTGCCGTGTGTGCGGATCACCGAGGCGCCGGACCCGACGGTGACGTCGCGCAGGGTGGAGTCGGGGCCGACATGCGCGTCGTCGGCGATGGCGGTGGCACCGTGCAGCTGGGTGCCCGGTTCGATCCGGACATCGGTACCGATGCTCACTTCCACATCGATCCATGTGGTGGCCGGATCCACCACGGTCACCCCGGCGAGCTGATGGCGGCGGATGATGCGCCGATTGAACTCGGCGGCGAGGTCGGCGAGCTGCGCGCGGTCGTTGCAGCCGGCGACGAGCATCGGGTCCTCGACGGTGAACGCGCGGACCGTGTGCTCACCGGCGCGGGCGATCTCGATGACATCGGTCAGGTAGAACTCGCCCTGCACGTTGTCGGTCGACAGTTCGGCGAGAGCTGACCGCAACAATGCCGCGTCGAAGGCGTAGATCCCGGCATTCACCTCGGTGATTGCGCGCTGCTCGGCGCTGGCATCCTTGTGCTCCACGATCGCCTGCACGAGGGAATCGTTGGTCCGGATGATGCGGCCGTACCCGGTCGGGTCGTCGGCGATGAAACTCGTCAGGGTCACCCCGGCGCCACCATCGGCGGTGTGGGTGGCGACGAGCGCGCGCAGGGTCGCCGCGTCGAGCAGTGGCACATCGGCGGCGGTGACGACGACGGTCCCCGCGAAATCGTCGGGCAGCCCGGCGAGACCCGCCCGCGCCGCGTCGCCGGTGCCGAGTGGCTGCTCTTGCACGGCAACCGAGACAGTGCAGGCCAGATGTGCGCCGATCTCGGTGACCGCTGCGGTCACCCGTTCGCGTTCGTGCCCGACGACAGCGATCAGATCCGACGGATCGATCCCGGCGGCGCCATGCAGCGCGTGCCCGACCAGTGTCCGTCCGGCCAGGCTGTGCAGGATTTTCGGGGTCTTCGACTTCATCCGCGTGCCTGCGCCGGCGGCGAGGACGATGACAGCGGTCGAGGGGGTGGACGTCTCCGTCATGTGGCCCGATAGTACGCAGTCGCCGTACCGCCGAGGCCCGGACCCGCCACGCGATACCGAGCGATTGATCGGGCCTGATAGAAACAGTGAGGCGACAGACCGCCCCAGACCAACGGAGGTACACCCATGAGCACTCAGAAAGTCGCGATCGTCACCGGAGCCGCGCGGGGCATCGGCGCGGGCGTCGCCAAGCGTCTGGCGACCGACGGGCTCGCCGTCGCCGTTCTCGACCTGAACGCGGACTCTTGCGCCGATGTCGTCAAGGCCATCACCGACGCCGGCGGCAAGGCCATCGCGGTCGGCGCCGACGTGTCGAACGAAGAGTCGGTAGCCGCGGCCGTCGCGAAGGTCGCCGAGGAACTGGGCCCGCCGACGGTGCTGATCAACAACGCAGGCATCATCCGCGACAACATGCTGTTCAAGATGACCGTCGACGATTGGGATGCGGTCATGGGTGTGCACCTGCGCGGTGCGTTCAACATGAGCAAGGCCTGCCAGAAGCACATGGTCGACGCCGGCTGGGGTCGCATCGTCAACCTGTCGAGCACCTCGGCGCTGGGCAACCGCGGCCAGGCCAATTACTCGGCCGCCAAGGCGGGCATGCAGGGCTTCACCAAGACCCTCGCGATCGAGCTGGGCAAATTCGGCGTCACCGCCAACGCGATCGCCCCCGGCTTCATCGCCACCGAGATGACCGCCGCGACCGCCGAGCGCATGAAGGTGTCGTTCGACGATTTCAAGGCCGCCGCCGCGAAGGAGATCCCGGTGAACCGCGTGGGCGCACCGGAGGACATCGCGCACCTCGCCTCGTTCTTCGTCAGCGAAGGCGCCGGCTTCATCTCCGGCCAGGTGGTCTACGCCGCGGGCGGTCCGAAGGGCTGATCTCGTTTCGGCCGCACCTGCGGGTTCCGGCTTGCGGTGGACACCGCGGCCAGACCCTGCAGGTGCGGCCAGAAGCGTGGGCGGTGCCTGTGGCACAATCGTCTGCGCGTAATCCCCCATGGTGTAATCGGCAACACTTCTGATTTTGGTTCAGGCATTCCAGGTTCGAGTCCTGGTGGGGGAGCACTGACTTTCGTCGCATCCATAATTTCTCGAGGCGGACGGTCCACAGCGGAATCCGACATTTGTCGGGATACTGAGACCTCCGACAGCACCAGCGCCGTCGCCGGCCCCGGCGATCGCCCGCGCCCGAGGAACAGGGGAATGCGTGACAGAGGTTATCGCCGTCTATCTCGTCGTCACCTTCGGTCTGGGCGGCCTCGCCATGGCGCTGCGGCTGCCTCCGTTGGTCGGCTTCCTGGCCGCCGGATTCGTGCTCAACGCGATGAACGTCGAGGATCTGCCCCAGCTGGACGTGCTGGCGGATCTGGGTGTCACCCTGCTGCTCTTCGCGATCGGACTCAAACTCGACGTCCGGATCCTGCTCCGGCGCGAGGTGTGGTTGACGACGTCGGTGCACATGGTGATCAGCGTGGTGCTCGGCAGCATCGCGATGTGGGTGGCGGCCGTGGCAGGGATGGCGATGCTGGCCGGTCAGAGTGTGCAGACGATCGCCCTTCTCGCCTTCGCGCTGTCGTTCTCCAGCACGGTGTTCGTGGTCAAGATCCTCGAGGAACGTGGCGAATCACATTCGCTGTACGGCCGCATCGCCATCGGCATCCTGGTGATGCAGGACATCGTGGCGGTGGTATTCCTGACCGTGAGTGGCGGGCACCCGCCGAGTCCGTGGGCGCTGACCCTGATCGCGTTGTGGCCGTTGACCCAGGTGTTGCGCAAGATCTGGGGGCGCCTCGGGCACGGCGAGATGCAGTCGCTGTTCGGCATCGTGATGGCGTTGGTCCCGGGCTACGCGTGGTTCACCGCCGTCGGGCTCAAGGGCGACCTCGGCGCACTCATCGTCGGCGTTCTGCTGGCCTCGCATCCCGCCTCATCGGAGTTGGCGCGGTCGCTGTTCCATCTCAAGGAACTGCTGCTCGTCGCCTTCTTCGTGTCGATCGGTCTGACGGGTCTGCCGGATCTGCCCACCATCGGTGTCGCACTGCTGATGGTGTTGCTGCTGCCGTTCAAGGCGGCCTGGTACGTGGCGTTGCTGTCGATGCTCAAGCTTCGCTATCGCACCGCAATCCTCGCCGGGCTCGGCTTGATGAACTACTCGGAGTTCGGCCTGATCGTGGTGTCCGTCGGGGTGACCACCGGGCTGCTCGCCGAGGCCTGGCTGGTGGAGATGTCGATCGCGGTGGCCCTGAGTTTTGTGGTATCGGCGCTGGTCAACGGGCGCGGCCACCTGATGGTGGAGAAGATCGCCACTCGCCTGCCCGCCCAGGACGAACGCACCCTGCACCCGGAGGAGCGTCCCGGCGACGCCGGCGATGCCGAGGTCGTGGTGATCGGGATGGGACGCGTCGGCTTCGCCGCATATCAGCGGCTGACCGACCATTACGGCCTACGGGTGGTGGGTGTCGACTACGACGGGCCACGAATCGGGAGACTCGCCGACGCAGGCCTGCGGGTCATCGAGGGAGACGCCACCGACCTGGACTTCTGGCACCAATTGCGGCATTCGGATTCGGTGCGCATCGCCGTGCTGGCGATGCCGCGTCACGGCGCCAACGTGACTGCGCTCGAATGCCTGCGCGAGTCGGGATTCAGCGGCCGGGTTGCCGCGGTGGCCCGCTACGACGATGAGGTGCAGTGGGCCAAGGACCACGGCGTCGGCATCGCCTTCAACGTCTATGCGGGCGCCGGCCTGGAGCTGGCCGATCAGGTCGCCGGCGATGGCGATCGCGGCGACGAACCGCCGGACCCGCCGACGACGGAGAGACGCTCCGGCGAGAACTCGTGATCCGCCGGCGCGCCACGATCGTCACGCCGTAACCCGACTTCGGCGCTGTACCACCGGATCCGGGTACGGCACCGCGTCGACGAGAGCCTTGGTGTACGGGTCGGTCGGGACGGTGAGTACAGTTCGCGCATCGCCGGTCTCGACCACCCGGCCACCGCGCAACACCACCACTCGATCGGCCACCCGTTCGACCACGGCGAGGTCGTGGCTGATGAAGACGGCCGCGAACCCGAACTCCTCCTGTAGGTCGGCAAAGAGGTCGAGCACCCGCGCCTGCACCGACACGTCGAGTGCGCTGGTCGGTTCGTCGGCGATCAGCAGTTCCGGGTCGGCCGAGAGTGCACGGGCCAGCGCCACCCGCTGGCGTTGACCGCCGGACAGTTCGTGCGGCAGACGGTCGGCGAACGGGCGGGGGAGTGCCACCGCGGACAGGAGTTCGGCGACCCGCGTGTCGCGCTGGGCGCGCGTGCCGATGTCCTGGATCTCGAGTGGTTCGCGAATGGACTCCGCGACGGTGAATCGCGGATCGAGGGACGCGCTCGGGTCCTGCGGTACGAAGGCGAGCTTGCGGCGTAACTCGCGCAGCCGCGTTCGGGACAATGTTGCGATGTCCTCGCCGTCGATCAGGATACGGCCGGCGCGGGCGGGAACGAGACCGCCCATGGCACGTCCGAGTGTGGTCTTGCCCGAGCCGGATTCACCCACCACGCCCACCACCTCGCCGCGACCGATGCTCAACGACACCGCATCGAGCGCGGTGCGCGGTGGCGAACCGAGACGACCGGGATGGGTGACCGTGACGTTCTCGACGGTGAGGACCGGCTGCTCTGTGACATCGGTGATCGTCGGCGCGCAGGTGTCGGATATCGGGTCGTCGTCGAGACCGTCGGGCAGTCTCGGCACGGCGGCAAGCAGTTGTCGGGTGTAGGGCTGCGTGGGGCGTGCGAAGATCTCGTGCACGTCGCCGGTCTCGACGACCTCACCGAGCTGCACCACCACGACGCGGTCGGCGATGTCGGCGACGACGCCGAGGTTGTGGGTGATCAACAGGATTCCGGCGCGGGTACGGTCGCGCAGCCGACGTAGGAGTCCCAGGATCTCTTGCTGCACCGACACGTCGAGCGCCGTCGTCGGTTCGTCGGCCAGCAGCAACACCGGATCATTCGCCAACGCGAGCGCGATCACCACGCGTTGCTTCTGCCCACCGGACAGCTGGTGGGGATACTGGTCGACCCGAACCTCCGGTTCGTCGATCTCGACCAGCGTCAGCAGCTCGACTGCTCGTCGGCGTGCCTGCGTCCGTGTCACCCGCCGGTGTGCGCGGAGGGCCTGTCGCAGCTGCCATCCCACTGTCTGCGACGGGTTGAGGGCGGTCTGCGGTTCTTGGAAGACCATCGCGACACGATTGCCACGCAACGCTCGCAACTGTGGTTCCGTTGCGTCGAGTACCTCGATCCCGTCCACCTTCACCGACCCTGACGCGTGCGCGGCGGCCGGCAGCAAGCCGATGGCCGCTTGTGCGGTGATCGTCTTGCCGGAGCCGGATTCGCCGACCAGTGCGAGGATCTCGCCGCGATCGACCGACAGGCTGATACCCGATACGGCCGGTCGGGGGTAGTCGAAGCGGACGCGCAGGTCGTCGACGGTGAGCGCGGGCGGGGTCAGGTCGGCGGTCATCGGCGAATCCTCCGGTCATGTGAAATCGATTGGGCGATCAAGTAGAAGCCCAGCACGAGGATCGAGACGACGATCAGCGGTCCGAGCGAGAACCATGGGTTGGTTTCCAGGTATCCGTTGCCCCCGGCCAGAATCGACCCCAGCGACGGGGCCGGGGCGACCACGCCCACACCGAGATAACTGAGCGCGCCCTCGATGAAGACTGCAAGCGACAGCGACAGGGCGAACTGCACCGACAACGCCTCCAGTGAGTGGGGGAGAACGTGGCGCAGCAGGATGCGTGACGTGGTCGCACCGCTCACCCGGGCCGCCTCCACGTAGGGGAGTTCCCGCACGCGCAGTACCGAGGTGCGGGTGAGACGGCCGAAGATCGGGATCTCGGCGAGCGCGATCACGACCCCTACCGTCACGGCTCCCGGCCCGAGTACCGCGGTCATGGTGATCCCCAGGATGAGCGCGGGAAACGCGAGGATCACGTCGAACACGCGCTGGGCGATCACGTCGGTGACGGGGTGGGCGACGGTGAGCAGACCCGCGATCACACCCAGCGCGGCACCGATCGGGACCGCGAGGAAGATGATCAGCAGGTCGGTACGGATCCCGTAGAGGACCCGGGTCGCGATGTCGCGGTTGACGTCATCGGTACCGAACCAGTGATCGAGGCCGGGCTGCAGCAGGTAGGCGCCGTCGATCTGCTGCGTGGGCCCGTATGGGGTGAACAGCGGACCGAGCGTCCCCACCAGGATCACGGTGAGCACGAGGATGCTGCCGACCAGTCCGGTGCCGTGCAATAGGCTGCGCCACAGCGGTGTTCGAGGATGTCGCGCCTCGCGGTCGCCGGGACTCTCCGGGAGCAGGCCGGGAACCAGATCGGGATCGGGCTGGGTCGAGGTCGTCGGCGACGTGTCGGTGGTGGACACACTGCTGGGATGGGTGGTCATCGGTCACCTGCCAGTCGGATTCGGGGGTCGAGCCAGGCGTGGACGATGTCGGCGAGGAGCTGGATGATCACGAACACCGCGACCGACAAGAGGATCAGGACCTGGACGAGGGGATAGTCACGGGCGAAGATGCCCTCCTCGGTGAGCAGCCCCAGCCCGGGCCACCCGAAGATGGATTCGACCAGCACGGCGCCCCCAAGAAGTGCGCCGACGGTGATGCCGAGGGCGGTCAACGTGGGTGGCAGCGCGTTTCGCAGCGCGTGCTTGAGCACGATGTCGGTCCGGGACGCGCCCAGCGCCCGCGCGGTGAGCACGTATGGCTGCTGCAGCTCGGTGCGCAGCGATTCGGTCAGGAACCGCGCGAGCATCGCGCCCGCGGGTAGCCCGAGGGTGAGCGCGGGCAGGATGAGGTACTGCGCGCTGATCTGTAGAGAGTCGGTGAATCCGTTCGGCGGTATGCCGCCGGCCGGCAGCAGACGCAACCGCACGCCGAAAACGAGGATGAGCACGGTGCCGACCACAAACGTGGGCAATGCGATCGCGGCCGCGTTGACGACGGTGAGTATCGCGTTGACATAGCGGTTCTCGAACAGCACTGCGGTCAGCCCGAGGGCCAGCGCGAGGACGATCGCGATGACCAGTGCCGCACCGGTGAGGATGAGTGTGTTGGTGAGTCCGAACCCGATGAGGTCGGTGATGCTGCCGCCGACCTGGTAACTCGTGCCGAGGTCGAGGGTGAGGATGTCACCGAGCCAGGACAGGTATTGGGTGATGAATGCCTGGTCGAGACCCAGGTCGTGCCGGATCGCCGCCAGTTGGGCGGGCGATGCATCCGGACCGGCCAGTGCTGCCTCGGGCCCACCGGGGATCAGTCGGAGGACGGCGAAGATCAGAATCGAGGCGACCGCGAGCACGACGAGGGCCGTGGGAACGCGGCGCAGAAGGTATCCGGTCATTGGTTACTGCTTTCCTGGCGAAGTGAGATAGGTTCCGGCGAAGTGCAATTGGTTGCGACGGTCCCAGTCGACATCGCCGACCGACGGTGCGGTGGCCACCTGGCGCAGCACCACGCCGATCTCTATGAGAAACAGATCACGCAGCCAGGCTTCGTCGAGTTCGCGGTAAGCGGCGAGCGCTTCCGGAGAGGAACTGTCGCGGACCGTCCATGCCTCCTCCGCAGCCGCGGAATACTCCGGGTTCGAGTAGTTCGACGAGTTCTTCGCCGCGTTGAACGGATAGGCGGACACGGCGAGAGTTGACGGGGTGAACTGGGCGAAGGCGTGCTGTAGCAGCCAGAGTCCGTCGAACTTGCCACCGATCAGCTTCGACGCCTGCTGGGTCTGGTCGTTGGGCACCAAGCGCACCTCGATGCCGACAGCGGCGAGATTCGACTGGACGATCTCGGCAATCACCCTGTCGTTGCCCTGGGTCGAATAGTCCAGTGTCAAGGGAGGTATGGAGCCGACCTGGCTCACCAGCGCACGGGCCTTTTGGAGATCGCGGGTGTAGGTGGTGTTCGCGTTCGCGCGATACGCCGGTGACCACTTCGGCCACGGCAGATTGACGGTGTATCCGCTGCCGCGGAAGACGTCGTTGATGATGCGTGGACGGTCGATGGCGTACGCGATCGCCTGGCGTACGCGGACATCGGCGAGCGCCGGGTTGGTGACGTTGATCCCCACGTATTCCTGCGACTCGGCGCCGGTCAGGGTGATCCCGGTGAAGCCATACCGCTGGGTCACCAGTTGCTGATCGTGATAACTCAGGCCGTCGGCGACGTCGATCTGCCCGGTGCGTAGGCGGGTGAACAGTGACTGGTTATCGCGGACGACGACGAAAGTTACCGAATCCAGAGCCGGTGACCCGCCCCAGTAGTGCTCATTGCGGACGAGTCGGACAGTGGAATTCGGTTGCCACGACTCGAAACGGAACGGCCCGGTGCCGTTGAATGCGGTGCCGGCCTTCAATGCGGGCAGGGTGTTCTGGTCGATGATGGGCGCTGAGTCGAGCAGATCGAAGATATTGCTCAACGGGTGTGCGAAGCGCAGGATCACTCGGTGGGGATCAGACGTGTCGAACTCGTCGATGGCGGCGGCGGTGCGCTTGAACTGTGGCGTCCACGGTCCACCCAGATATGCCTTGATCGAGTTCTCCACATCCGACGACACGAACGGACGGCCGTCGTGGAAGGTGGCGTCGGTTCGGAGATCGAGCGTGAGGGAGCGGCCGTCGGGCGCGAGTTGCCAGGCGGTCGCCAACGACGGTTCGACGGTCAGTGAGTCACGGGCGTACCGGATGAGGGTGTCGAAGGCATTGGCCACCACCTGACCGTTCATCGACCCGGTCCCGATCTGCAGGAACGCCTTCGGCGAGAGGTCGCCGAGCACGCCGACCCGCAGGTCGCCGCCGCGGGGTGTGGGGTCTCCGGGTGCGGCGGTCGCGGTCGAGTGCTGCTGCTGCGAAACCGCGGACTCGCATCCTACAGCGGCCAGCGCGAGCAAGATGGCGACGATGACCGCAGCGGCGCGGGCACCTCGGTGTCGGGGCATGGTGATCACATCTCTGTCGGGTCGAGGTGATCGGTGATGGCCGACCACACGGGATCCGTACACTCATCGGAATCGAAAACGTGTGCACGGGCGAGGAATCGACATCCAGTATGGGGATCGAACGGGTGGTCCGCGTCGTTGAATTTCGCTCGGATCGAACCCTTGACAGGCGGTTGACCTTGGCCGAACGTGCTCGGTGTTCGGGCGCGAGGCTCGATGTGATGTGCAGGGAGACAAGCGATGGCACAAGCGGACAAAACTGATCTGCCGGCGGGCGCGCGTGGTTACGACGGCTTCGACGGGGTGATCGGCCGCACGAGTTCGGTGTCGCGGCCATGGTGGCCGGAGGAACCGACGGCCCCGGCCGGTGCTCCGAACATCGTGGTGATCCTCGTCGACGACATGGGCTATTCCGACATCTCGCCGTTCGGCGCGGAGATCGACACACCCAACATCGACCGGCTGGCGCGCAACGGGTTCCGGTTGTCCAATTACCACACCACCCCGGTGTGCTCACCGGCGCGCGCGGCGCTGCTGACCGGGCTGAACCCGCATCGGGCGGGTTATGGCAGTGTGGCGAACTCCGATCCCGGGTTTCCGGGGCTACGACTCGAACTCGCCGACGATGTGCTGACATTGCCGGAGATCCTGCGTGCCGGTGGATATGCCACGTATGCGGTGGGGAAGTGGCATCTGGTGCGAGATGCGAACATGGGCCCGGGACGCGACCGCAGCTCGTGGCCGGTGCAGCGCGGTTTCGACAGCTACTACGGTTCACTGGAGGGACTCAACTCGTTCTTCTACCCGAACCAGCTGATCGCCGACAACACCGTCGTCGACGTCGCCGAGTACCCCGATGACTACTACGTCACCGATGACCTGACCGACCGTGCGATCTCCCAGATCACCGCGTTGCGCGCGCAGGACCCGACGAAGCCGTTCTTCCTGTACTTCGCGCACATCGCGATGCACGGACCGCACCAGGTGAAGGAGGCCGATCTCGCGAAGTATCGCGGTCGCTACGGCCAGGGCTGGGATGAGGTCCGGCGGCAACGGTTGCAGCGACAGATCGAGAACGGGCTGTTCGACCCGGACACCCCGATGGCGGAACGCAACACCGAGCCCGGGTTCGACGCACCGCTGTGGGATGACCTCGAACCCACAGAGCAGGAGCGATTCCAGCGCTACCAGGAGGTGTACGCAGCGATGGTCGACAGCGTCGACCAGAGCGTCGGACGAGTGGTCGACACCCTTGAGCAACTCGGTGAGCTCGACAACACGATCATCGTCTTCACCTCGGACAACGGCGGCACCGCCGAGGGTGGACCGGTTGGGACGCGTTCGTACTTCAGCCAATTCGTGCACGGTCCGGTGCCACCCGACTGGGAACGCGACGTGCCGCACGACCAGGATCTGATCGGTTCGGCCGCACTCGGGGTGCACTACCCACGCGGCTGGGGGCAGGCGTCCAATACCCCGTTCCGCTTCTACAAGGGGCAGACCTTCGCCGGCGGCGTGCGGGTTCCATTCGTCGTGTCCTGGCCGAACGGACTGCCCCGGGCGGCCGACGACACCGGTGTACGTCGTCAGTTCTCCTACGTCACCGATCTCGTGCCCACCCTGCTCGAACTCGCCGGGGTCGACACACCGGACCACCGCCACGGGCGGCCCGCTCAGGAGCGCGACGGTGTCAGCATCGCCGACGTCCTGCGTGACCGTGATGCCCAGTCACCGCACACCGAGCAGTACGCGGAGTTCGGTGGGCACCGCGGCTACTACCGGGACGGCTGGAAACTGGTGTCACTACACCGGGACCCGGCCTCCGTCGACGATCCGGCGTGGGAACTGTACGACGTGACCACGGACCCGGCCGAAACCACCGATCTCGCCGCCCGACATCCCGACAAGGTTGCCGAGCTGGCCGCCGCGTGGGATGCCGCGGCCTGGCGCAACACGGTGTTCCCGCTGTACGACCGTCCCGCAGATCAGCTACGTCGACGGCCCGCGGAGGCGCGGTTGAGCGATCCGATCCGGATTCTCGCCGGCACACCGACGTTGGAGCGCTACCGGTCGAGCCGCCTGATCGCCTACCGCGACTTCGTGGTGGAGGCGGAACTTGAGGGCTGGACCGCCGACGACGAGGGGGTGATCGTCGCGCACGGCGACCAGCAGGGCGGCTATCTGCTGTACGTGGAATCGGCAGCCGTGCACCTGGTGTACAACGCCTATGGCCGCGTCCGGCGGGAGTCGGGTCGGCTGCCGGACGGCGCGACCGCGTTGTGTCTGCGCGCCTCCGCGACACCGTCGGTGCGCTGGAACCTCACGGTCGAGGCGGTGTGTGACGGCGAGGCGTCGACGATTGTGAAGCTCGACGACCAGGTCCAGCTGGTCGGTATGGCGCCCTGGACAGGCATCTCGGTGGGACTCGACGCACGCGGTCCGGTCGACCCCGAACTGCGCCAGCGCCGTGGCGTATTCCGATTCGGTCCGGCGCTGCGGGCCGTCACGTATCGCCCGGGCCCCACGCGGGTGGGTGTGAATGTGCGGCGGGGTCTCGACGAGGCGGCCGAACGGTCGGCGGACTGATCGGCGTTGCGATCAGCATGATTGTTACCTCGCCTTGTCGGTGTCATCGGTGCTGAGATGAAAAACGTTGAAACAAAAGAATTCACGAGAGGTTTCTAGGAATGACGCTGGCTCAGATCGACGACCGCACGGAACGTGAGCGCGCGGCGCAGCAGGTGTACGCCGACGGGGGCATCACCGTCGAGAAGCTGGGAGAGCACATCGGTGCCCGGATCGGGCAGGTCCGGCTCGGTGCTGATCTCCCGACCGAGCAGGTCGAGGCGATCCGGCTCGCCCTGGCAGTCAACAAGACCGTTGTGTTCGAGGGGCAACATCACCTCGACGACGCGGGGCAGTACGCGTTCGCCGGCCTGCTCGGCGAGCAGACCGCGCCCCACCCGACCGTTACATCGCGGGGGACGCAGCTGCTGACGATCGAGGGTGCAGCCAACAGCTGGCATTCCGATGTCACCTTCGTCGACCGCATCCCCAAGGCGTCGATTCTGCGGGCGGTTACCCTGCCGTCCTACGGCGGCGCGACCACTTGGGCCTCGACGGTCGCCGCCTACGAACAGTTACCGAAACCGCTGCGGGCGTTGGCCGAAGAGCTCTGGGCCACGCATACCAATCTGTACGACTACGTCAATCAGTCCGAGCCGTCGGGCGGCGTCGACATCAGCCGAAAGTCCGAGCACTACAAGGAGTTCACCAGCGCGGAGTACCAGACGCTGCATCCGGTGGTACGGGTACACCCGGAGACCGGTGAGCGCAGCCTGCTGCTCGGTCACTTCGCCAAGGAGTTCCGAGGACTCAAGTCCGCCGAGTTCGGTGAGTTGTATCAGCTTCTGCAGAGTCGCATCACGAAGCTGGAGAACACCTTCCGTTGGAACTGGCGACTCGGCGATGTGGTGATCTGGGACAACCGGGCGACCCAGCACTATGGCATCTCCGACTACGGCAATCAGCAGCGCGAGCTACACCGGATCACCCTCGCCGGTGACGTTCCGGTTGACGTTCGAGGGCAACGGAGCCAGGTGCTGCAGGGCGACGCCTCGCACTACTCCAGCGTCGAGAAGTCAGCTCGACTTCCCCTTTTCGCAGCCTGAATCATCACGAGGCCCCGGCCCTGAGCATCAACTGCTCAGGGCCGGGGCCTTTTGTGGCCTCCGTGCCGTAGTTGAAGAAATGGAGGGGCGCAGCGAGTACGTGCGAACCCACATGCTGTCCCCCGGGGCTGAGTAACGACCACGTTTGCGAGGGAGCATCCCCTGGTCCCTGAGGAGCGTCCGAGCTTGCGAGGCCGCGTCACGAAGGGTACACCCACGCAACCACTCTTACGCAGGACAAGGTGTCACACCCCGCCGCTATCCTGTACCCAACAGCTCACCGAGCAAGTCCATCCACAGCCCACCCCGCAGTGCACCAAAGTTGTCAGACCCTCCCGATAGTCTGATAGCAGTTCGATTCCCCACCAACCCATCCCGACCTCAGAGAACCAAAGGCGAGACGCCAACCATCGCGAGGAGCGCAGTCAGGAACGAGCGCAGTCCCCTGATCCCTGAGGAGCGCCCGAGCGCGCGAGGCCGCGTCACGAAGGGTCCACCCACGCAACCACACTCAGCCACGAAAAGTTGTCACACCCCGCCGCTATCCTGAACCCAACACCTCACCGATCGAGTCCATCCACACCGCACCCGTAGCGCACCAAAGTTGTCAGACCCGCTCGATAGTCTGATAGCAGTTCGATTCCCCGCCAACCCATCCCGACCTCAGAGACCGTCTTCGCCGGAAAGGAGCGTTTCGTGTTCACCTTCACCGACCGTGCCGCCGACGACGCTCTGCTGGCCTCCAGCAGTCTCGGCGAGTTGGCGCAGTACGGTCGCGATTTGTTGCGGCTGAGTAATCAAGCCCAAGCCCTGGCGATGCAGATCGCCCGTCAGATCGGGCAATCCACCTACAACGAGCGTCTCGCCGGATACAACGATTTCGTTCCGAACCGAGTCCGCAACGCCGCCGACAAAGCCGCGAAAGGCGAAATCTCACTGCAGTTGGGTATTTCTCGACGTCAAGCCGGCGAATGGGTCGGTCTCGATGAACTGCTCGACGAGCACCCCAAGATCCGTGATGCCTTCCGCTCCGGAGATTTGAGGCCCCACCGGCTGGGTGTGGCCATCCGCGGCGCCGCCACCGGCCCCACCGGCGACCTGCGGGAGCGACTCGGCGAACTCGCCGACAACGCCTACACCGACGAACCCGACAGCAAGGATGTCGAGGAGGAACTCACCCTCGACCTCGACGACCCCGCAGCCGACCTCGATCCCGGCACCGATGGTGAGCGCACCGACGGCGACGGCTCCGACGGCGACGGCACTGATGATGGCGGCTCCGATGATGCTGCGTCCGAGACCGACCCTGCCGCCACCGACGATCCCGCCGCCGACGATGCCGACGAGGATGAGCCGTGGGATTTCGACGATGTGGTGCTCGATCTGGCCAGCCGACCCACCACCGACACCGCCCTGCGAGATGATCTCGACGCCATCATCATCAGCCTCGACCCCGATCGAGCCGCCGAGACCCGCGACGACATCACCGACCTGTTCGGGGATGTGACGATCGGTGCCGAAGCGTTCGGGCACATGACCGTCGATGCCTGCATCCCCGCCGAACACGGCGTACACCTGCGCGACCGCATCAGCGCCTTGATCAGCCGCCGGGTGTGCCGCCGCGATGGGCGCAGCATCAAAGCCCAACGCGTCACCGCGTTCGCCGAAATCATCAAAGCACCCGGCGCAAAACTACGCTGCCACTGCGGCGACGACACCTGCCCCGCCACACCAACCCGCACCAACAACCCAGCACCCGCCACCACCCCGAGTCCGGTCACCGGCGGTGTCCGTGACTCGTCGGTCGACACCACCACGGCGGACAACACCGCTGCATCCGGCCAGACCACCGTCGAACCCGTGCTGGGTGGGCCTGATGCGGCCGAAGAACAGCCGATCACCCTCGCCGACATTGACGATCACATTGACATCGACCGCGACAACGACAACGACAACGAGAACGGTGAAATTGGCCAATCCGGTACCGGAATCGATGCCGATGACACCGCTGAGGATGCGCCCTCCCCGGGATCGCGACGAGATTTCATCACCGCACCACCCGCTGAACATGATCCCGCCGACACCGACACCGACACCGACACCGACACCGATACAGAGACCGATTCCGACCTCATCGTGCCCGGCCTGACCCTGCTGCGCGACCCGACCGGTCTCGACCCGACCCGCCTGATGGGCTACGGCGCCATCGATCCCGCCCACGCCGCACGAATCGCACCACACGCCACCACCATCACCGCCCGACCGAGTGAAACCCGCGCCGCCAGCGGGTTGATCATCTTCGGCAACCGCGCACCGGCCCCACCGATCGACCCGACCGGGCACGGTGGTTTCGCCACCCCACCACCGGGGGCGCTGACCTATAAGCCGTCGGCGGCCCTCCGCGCGGAGATCATCCAACTGGACCGACGCTGCCGCTACCCGTACTGCGGCAGACCGTCCGAGGAGTGCGAACTCGACCACCTGCTCAAGTTCTGCCATGCCGACCCGGTGGCCGGTGGCTGGACCGTGGCGTTCAATCTCGCACCGCTGTGCCGGCCCGACCACGACCGTAAGCATGACGGGCCGTGGATACCGACCATGCACACCGACCGCACCATCTCCTGGCGCAACGCGCGCACCGGACAGGTCATCGTCACCTACCCGCGGTGACTCGTCGGCGATCCTGCGGTCGGAACTACTGACGAGCCGTCGGAGTGGCGGGCGGTCGCCGGAACAGTCCCTACGCGTCGAGAACCAAACAGAAGGTGCCCTTGCTCTCCGCGGAGAGCAAGGGCACCGTGTCATTTGCCACCGTGAAGGGACCACCCTGGGCTGATTGTTTGCCATGGGGATGGGACCACCTGGATTGCCAGTTA